>CAZCAI010000098.1:0-18112 GCA_964496595.1 uncultured Anaerolineales bacterium | reverse complement strand
GCATCGGGGCCGACGGCGCGCCCGAAGTGCCGGGGCGCTATCGCATCGCGCTCCACCCCGACGATCTGCTCGCGCTCCAACGCCATCACCCTAATCTGGAGGCGCACTTAGCGGAGGCGCTCCACAAGCTGGCCGAGCGTATGGAGATCCGCCTGATCACGCCGCCGGCGGTGATACTCCATCCCAACCCGCGCGTGCCGCTGCGCACCATCCAAATCTCCCCGGCGGATCGGACGCCGCGCAGCACCGAGAAGACGCGCGATTTTGACCTGGAACGCTTGCAGACGAGGATGGATCAGGAGCGAGCCACGCCCACACAGGCCTACCTGATCTTAGCGGACGAGCGCGCGTTCGATCTGACGACGCCGGCGGTGCGCATTGGCCGCGCCTTGGATAATGACCTGATCCTCGAGGATCGGCGCGTCTCCCGCTACCACGCGCAGATGCGCCGCCGCTATGGGCGCTACATCCTGCAGGACCTGGGCAGCACCGGCGGCATTCGTGTCAACGGTTTCCCCGTCCAGGAGATTGTGCTGCGCCCCGGGGATCTGATCTCGCTCTCCGGCGTGGAGTTGATCTACGCCGAAGACACCCGCCGGGAAGCGACGGCGCGATCTCCAGAAGCCTCGTCCTCGTCGGCGACGGCGAACACCCGCTCCTTCCCCCCGCCGGAGCGCTGACGTGGCCGAGTGGCTCTTGGTCTTGCGCGGGTTGCTGGCCTTCTGGCTCTACGCCTTCTTGGCCTTCACCTTCTACATCCTCTGGCGCGGGCTGACGCAGGAGGCCAACCACGCCCCGCCCCCGCCGCGCCCCGCCTGGATCGTCATCAAGGCCGGGGAGGAGGCCGGGCAGAAGCTCTCCCTGGAGCCGATCACGGCCATCGGGCGCGCGCCGGATAACACACTGGTGATTCACGACGCCTTCGCCTCCGCGCACCATCTGCTGCTGATCTGGCGCGAGGGGCAGTGGTGGCTCGAGGATTTGGACAGCCACAACGGCACCTTCCTCAACGGGGAACGGCTCCGCCGCCCGATGCCGCTCGCCGCCGGGGATGAAATCCGCGTGGGCGAGACCAGGCTGCGCTTCGAGTGCTCCGCGCCAACCACGACGACGGAGACGCTCACCCCGCCGACCTAAAAGCTCGAATCGAATGGATGATGGATGATCCTCCTCAGCTTAGGTTCGGCGATCCTGGCCGCCGTGACCACGATGATGGCGAAGCTTCTGGTACAAGATGTGCCGACGCGGCGCTATCTCAGCTTCAACTTCGCGGTGATCTCGCTGCTGCTCCTGCCCGGCCTGCCCTTCTTCTTCCGCCTGACGCCCACCTGGCGGGGATGCGGCGTGCTGCTCCTGACCGCGCTCATCGACGGCTTCGCCAACGTGGGCTACTTCAAGGCGCTGGAGCGATTGGAGCCGAGCATCGCCAGCACGCTACTGAGCCTCGCGCCGCTCTTCACGCTGCTCCTGACGCCGCTCGCGGCCCCCACTGACCTCTACACGCTCACACCGCTCGTCGTCGGTGGCATCAGCCTGATTTTGTTTGGCGTCGTAATGCTGCATCGGGCGCCAGGGCCATCGGCGGACGAGCACCCCAATCCCCAAAAAACCCAACCGCAACGCGCGTGGCTGCTCCCATTGGGCGCGGCGGCGCTCTTCGGCGGCAACGTCTATCTGGTGAAGCGCCTCTTCGCGCTGGAGATCACCAATCCCTATACCTACTACCTGCTGCGCGTGGCGCTCATCACCGCGTTGAGCGCCACGCTGTGGCGCCCCGATTGGACGTGGGTCACGGCGCGGAAGGGCGGTCTGGTGGCCGGGCGGGCCGCGCTCGTGATCGGGCAGTGGCAGCTCTTTTTGCACGCCGTGGAGCGCGGCCATCCGGGCGTGGTGAAGGCGGTGAGCGAGACGACGCCGCTCTTCGTGGCGCTGCTTTCGGCGCTCGTGCTGCACGAGCGGTTGACCGGGTGGAAGTTGGCGGGGATCGGCCTGGTGATTGGAGGATTATGGGTAATCACGGTATAATGATGGTGGGTAGTTTTGGGGTAAGGATGAAGCGTATTGCATATTGCGTATTTCGTATTACGTAGATAATGTATGAGCGCAAGGCGATTTGGCGCAATGATTTCATCAGATAGAATCAGATAGAGGAATTATAGAAGGAGAGAGGGAATGGATCTTAAGCTCAAGGATAAGGTTGCTCTGGTGACGGCCTCCAGCCGGGGATTGGGATATGCGACGGCGAAGGCGCTGGCGCAGGAGGGCGCGAAGATCGTGCTCTGCGCGCGCAATGCCGATCGGCTCGCGACAGCCGCCGCGACGTTGGCGGAGGAGACGGGGGTGGAGGTTGTGCCCGTCGTCGCGGATGTCGCGGAGGAGGACGATGTCCATCACCTCGTCTCGCGGACGATGGAGCACTTTGGGCGGATCGACGCGCTCTTCATCAACACGGGCGGGCCGATGCCGGGCCATTTCTTGGATTTGGAGCCGCGAATCTGGGAACACGCGATGCACCAGATCATCCAGAGCGCGGTCTATTTGACCTACGAGGTCGTGCCGGTGATGCGGCGGCAGGGCGGCGGCAGCATCTTAGCCAACACCTCCGTGACCGTGCGTCATCCTCTGGACGGCCTGACGCTCTCCAACAGCCTGCGTCCCGCCGTGATTGGCATAGTGAAGAGCCTCTCTATCGAATTGGGACCGGATAATATTCGCATCAACGCCATCGCGCCGGGCTGGACGCGCACCGAGCGCGTCGATGAGATTCTCCGCGCGCGCTCCGAGCACAATGTGACGACGCCCGACGAGGAAGCGGCCAGCATCACCCAAGATGTGCCGCTGCGCCGGATGGCGAGCACGGAGGAGTTCGGGCGCGCGGCGGCGTTCCTGCTCTCCCCGATGGCTTCGTACATCCACGGCATCACGCTCTTGGTCGACGGCGGGATGGCGCGAGCAGTGCTGTAGAATCGCTCATTCGCCATTCGTCATCCGTCATTTGTCATCCGTAGGTCGGAATGAGCAGTCCAACCCAGCGAATTGCCCATCCGACCTACTTCTATTCCCAGAGGAGTTTCCCCCATGGTGCATCCCTGGCAGTTGAAAATAGGCGCGCAGGCGCCCCATCTCAACCGCTACCTGTTCTCCGACCACTACCTGGAGAACATCCTGCCCCGCGATCCTCGGTGGGGCGCAGCGTTAGATGAGGCCGAGGCGTTCCTGACGTGGCTGCAAGCGCACTATGCCGATGAGCGAGATCAATTAGCTGATTACAATGAGGATCAGCTCCGGGATCACTGGTTCACCCCAATTTTCGCCCAGCTAGGCCACACCTTCGAACGCGAGGCCACGATCCCCGGCATGGATGAGTACATCAAGCAGCCCGATTACGTCTTCTTCCCCGATGATTGCGCGCGTCAGGCGGCCGCGCGCGCCCAGGGTACCCAGGCCTACGCCGCCGAGGCGCTGGCCGTCGGCGAGGTCAAGCGCTGGGATACGCCGCTGGGCAAGAAGAAGCGCGGCGGCACCCCCAGCTTTGCGGATCAAAACCCCAGCTTCCAGATCGACACCTACATTCGCATCACGGGACTGGATTGGGGCATCCTCACCAATGGCCGCTTGTGGCGCATCGTGCATCGGGAGACCAGCCAGCGGCTCCAGATCTACTACGAAGTGGATCTGATCCATCTGCTGGAGGAAGGCGACCCGGGCCGGATGCGCTACTTCACCCTCTTCTTCGCCCAGACGGCCTTCCGCCCCGATGCGCAGGGGCGCATCTTCTTGAACGACGTGCTGGCCGGCAGCCGCGCCTACGCCATCGAGCTGGAGGAGGATCTGGAGGAAAACGTCTACGAGGCGCTCCACTGTCTGATGCAGGGCTTTTTGGATCTATCGCCCAACGCGCTCGGCCCGGACGATCTTCAGGAGATCTACGATCAGAGCCTCTACCTGCTCTATCGCCTGCTCTTCATCCTCTACGGCGAGAGCCGGGGCCTGCTGCCGATGGAGAACGAACTGTACCGCGAGTACTACAGCCTCTCGCGGATCACGCAAGATATCGCCGACGGGCGCATGGCGCGGGTCGAGCGCACCACGATGGTCTGGCGTCGATTGGAGACGCTCTTTCGGATTATCGGCGGCGACGACGCCCAACTCAACCGCTCGCTGGATGTGCCCCGCTACGACGGCGGCCTCTTCGATCCGCAACACCACCCGTTCTTGGAAGAGAAGGAAATCGGCGACGCGGCGCTGATCCGGGCGTTGGATCTGCTCAGTCGCCGCGAGACCGAGACCGGGCGCGAGTTTGTCGATTATCGCACGCTGGGCGTCCGGCATCTTGGCTCGATCTACGAGGGGCTGTTGGAATATCAGCCGCGCTACGCCGACGAGCCGGTCGTCGCCATCCGCGACGGCAACGGCGAGCGCTGGGTCAAGGCCGCCGAGGCCCCCGCCGACGCGCACGTCGTTGATCAGCACGCGGCCGGCGAAATCTACTTAGCGACGGATCGCGGCGAGCGGAAGGCCACCGGCTCCTACTACACACCGCAGTACATCGTCGAGTACATCGTGGCGCACACCGTGGATCCGGTGGTCGCGCAATTACGTGAAGAGACAAATCGACAAATCGACAAAGCGGCAAAGCAACAAAACAGCAAAACAGCAAAGCGACAAAATGGCAAAACTGCAGATGGGCAGGTGTTGGTGGATGCGCTATTGGGTCTCAAAATTCTAGACCCCGCGATGGGGAGTGGGCACTTTTTGGTGGAGGCGACCGAGCATCTGGCGATAGAGCTGGCGACCGATCCTGCTGTGACGACGGAGACGAGAGAGGAGACCTCCGAGGAAGATCTGACCTACTGGAAGCGGCGCGTGGTCGAGCGCTGCATCTACGGCGTGGATAAGAACCCGCTGGCCGTCGAGTTGGCCAAGCTGAGTCTCTGGCTGGCGACCTTCGCCGCCGATAAGCCGTTAGGCTTCCTGGATCATCACCTCAAGTGCGGCGATTCGCTCATCGGCGCGCGGGTGGATGACCTGGGCGAGGCGCCGCCCGTGATGCTCACCAAGAAGCAGTTGCGGGAGCGCGAGGCACGCTACGCGACAGGCGCGAGGCAGGCCAATCTCTTTGAGATGCGGCTGATCGAGAAGCTGCCCACGGTGATGGGCCGCATCTTGGAGATCACGGCGCAGGAGAGCGATTCCTACGACACGGTGCGGGCCAAGAACGCCGCCAATCAGGCGGTGCGCAAGCTGAAAGCCCCCTTCGAGGCGGTGGCCGATCTGTGGGTCAGCGCCTACTTCGACCACGAGTTCACCAAGGGCGAATATGACGCCGCCCTGATGGCCATCGGCCAGCCGGAGGCGTTGATGGATCAAGAGGCCGTGCAGCGCGCGCGATCCCTGGCAGATGAGCGTCACTTCTTCCACTGGGAGCTGGCCTTCCCGGAGGTCTTCTACAATGAACAAGGCCAACGTCGCGGTGACGACGCGGGCTTCGATGTGGTGATGGGGAATCCGCCGTATTTCTCAATTGCGCAAGTTGATATATCCTATCGTCGATATCTGAGTGAACGTTACGCCGAAGTCTTCTCTGGCAATAGTGACATCCTGTATTATTTTCTCTATTTGGTGGATATACTGCCCACAAGCACAGGACGCTGCGGTTTCATTGTGGCGCGCTATTTCCAAGAGGCAAAGTATGCTCGCTCATTGAGAGCTTGGATCGCGCGCCAGTTACACCTGCTGAAATTGGTGGATTTCGGAAATTTCCAAGTGTTTGGGCGAGACGTCAACGTATTAGCTTCAATCCTCATCTTAAAAAGCGATCTCTCACAAAAGGGAGAGGGCACACTCCTGGTGAAAATTCGAGACGATCAAGTACCGGAAGAAGAGGTTGCAGAAGCATTGCTAGGCAAATCATCACCTTTATTCGAGCGCTTCACAACCGACACTCCAAATCTCGCTGGCGAGGCTTGGCAATTCTCGCCCAAGAGATTAAGTGATATAGATCAGAAGATAAGACTTTGCTCAATTAAATTATCCAAAATTGCCAATATCGTGCAGTCTATGCAGACGGGGAAAAATGACGTTTTCGCCCCCACCATAGAGATTATCGAACAATACCGTATTGAGAAAGAATTGGTTCATCCTTTGGCAAAATCCGGGAGCATCAAACGCTACCATATCGAAGAGCTAGATCACATGATCATCTGGACCGATAACATTGAACTCGATCATTATCCCCATCTCCAAAATTACCTACTGCCTTATCAGAAAGAGTTAGCATTGCGATATGACATTCAAAATCGTAAGGCCGCATGGTGGGAAATAAGTAACCCCAGAAACGCCGATCTATTCTTGAGTGATACGCCACGCATTTTGTCGCCATTCATAGCAACTGGAAACAAGTTTTGTGTAGACTATGAACATCATTTGAATGATGGAGGAGATTTACGCGCTCTGTTCTTCTCGAAAGAAACATCATATCTACCAGAATATATTTGCGCATTGCTCAATTCAAAGGTACTTGAGTTCTACCATTTAAGACATACGAAACTCAAAAGAGGCGGCTATTACGAGTATTTTGAGAATCAACTTGCAAAGCTTCCCATCCGGCGCATCGATTTCACGACGCCAGCCGCGGAGCGCGCGGCGTTGTTAGCGGAGGGTCAGTCCAAGGCCGAAGCGGCGATCCAGGCGCTGGCGACCGCTCACGCCTTCGACGCTGACACGCCGATGGGACAGGCGATGTTAGCGCAGGCGAGTGCGCCCGCGATGGCCTTCGTCGCAGCGCGCCTGGAGCACGCCCCCGAACAGGCCGATGTAATCCACGACCTGCTGGCCCACCTTGCCGAGCGGATGATCGCGATGCACAAGGAGCGCCAGACGCGCACGGAGGATTTCTGGCTCGATTTGGAGGGCGTCACCGATGCCGACACCTTCGAAGAACTGCGCGAGCACGGCAAGTGGGAAGCGAGCCTCTGGAAGGCCAAAGCCTGCCGGCCCTTCGTGGATGAAGAAAGCCGCGCCACCCGCCATCTGGACGAGACCTTAGCCTGGAACGAGGCGTGCTTCAAAGCCTTCGTCAAAATGTTGGCGGGACGGGTCGCCAACCTCAGCGACATCGTCCGCGTCTACCGCCGCCACCATCCCGAGATGCGCGCGCTCGTCCGGCGCATCGCCGCCGCCGACCACATCATCGATCAAATCATCTATCGCCTCTATGGCCTGACGGAGGAGGAGATCGCGGTTATGGAGGGCAAGTAAACCTCCCTCACTCCACCAGCAACAACGTCGTCGGGGCGTCGTAGACGCGGAAGCTTTCGTCCAGCGCGGGGAGGCGCAGCGCGTAGGGCGTCCCGCAGCGCTCGGCTAAGGAGAGGGGCGTCGGCAGGCCGCTATCGGCCAGCGGATCGTCGCTCAGAGCTAACGGCCCCAGCCTCGGACAGCGCCCGAATGCAATCACCTCGCGGGCTTGTAGCTGCGCTCGATACCACGCCAGCGTCTCGGCGTAGCGCGCGGGCTGCCGGGCGAGCGCGCCGTAGCCCCGCCGACTCGCCAAAATGATCACATCCGCGCGTGCGGACGCCTCGGCCAATTGCGCCGCCTTCTCCGGCGAAGATTCCGCGAAGATGGGCAGGATCATCTGCTCGAATTGCCCTGGATCTCCTTCCGGCGCCGGCACCGGCAAGGGATGATCCCATCTTTCTACTGCGACATTTTCGACGGCGTCGCTTCTAGCATAGAGCCATCGGGAGGCGACCATCCACGGATGCGGCTGTCCGTAGAGCGATGCCTGCGCTATGCCCAACAGCGCGGTCGGTACGAGCAGCCCCACACACACGAGCCGCCGTCCCCATTTTGTGCCGATGTAACGTCCAGCCTCGACAGCCATCAGCGCCGCGAAGGCCGCCCACACGGGATAGATTGGCAGGAGATAACGCGGAAATTTGACGTACAGCCCCGCCGTGACTAAGAAGTAGCCCCCGGCCCAGATCGCGGCCCAATAGTAACAGTTTAGTCTAGTGAGGTGCAACGCACTTTTGGGCCTGTCGTCAGGCATAGACTGCATGAGACCGCATCTTTCCTTCTGCTCAAGTGCGTTGCACCTTGGTCTGCTCAGAAAACTAAACAGATGTGCCCAATATTGGGCCGCCCAACGTTGAGCCAAGGTCGTTGTCCGCCAGCGCGCCAGCGCGCCGAGCAGACCCGCCGCGCCGGCCAGCGTGACCGTCGGGCCGAGGCCCCACAGCGCCATCTGCCACAGCGGATAGAGGAACGGCAGCGTGCCGGCGTATTGCTGGGTGTAAGGCGCCTCGTAGCGCCCGGCGACCATCCCGGCCTGGATCAAAGGCCCACGCCAACAGGCGACGGGGCGCAGCACGGCCCAAGGCGAGGTCAGCGCGAAGGCGAGCGCGGCGCAGAGCAGGACGCGGCCCGCGACTTTGAGAAAATCCTCGCGCTGCGTGAGAAGTATCCCCACGAGCAATACGACGATCCCCCACTCCAGCGAGGCCTTGCAGGCGACGGCCAATCCGGCCAGCGCGCCCGCCATCCGCCAGCGGCTTCGAGTCGCCGCCAACATCGCGCCGGAGACGAAGGCCGCGCCCAGCGGATCGACGGTGTAGAAGCGGGCCTGTTGCACGAGCAGCGGCGCACAGGCGAGCAGCGCGGCGGCGAGCAGGCCGCCCCGCTCGCCGGCTAAGGCGCGGCCCCAGGCGCCGCCCAGCGCGACTAACGTCACGCCGATCAGGCCGGAGAGCAGGCGCGCCGCGTAGAGCGGGTCGGCGTCGGGCGCGGCGAGGATGAGGAGGCGCGCGGCGTAGACGGGCAGATGACCATAAGGAAAATCGGGGGCGGCGGCGCAGGGATCGCCGCCCAGGGGCGTGCGGTGCGCGACGTCCAACAGGAAGCGCTCGTCGGGATGCGCGGCGATGCCCGCGTCCCAATCAGGAGCGGGAAGCCGTAGCAGCGCGGCGACCAACAAGAGCACGATCCAGGCGGCCCGATGTCGCTTAAATTCCCCCTCGCGTTGCGTCTTGTCTCTAAACATAGCTCGCATTAACGCCACTCCGCTTACGCTCCGAGGCTGACTACGAACCGAGCCAGATGTTCGCCAGCGTCCAGGCGTCGAGGGAGACGAGGCGGGCGTCGCCCTCGCGAGCGTAGGCTGCGACGCCCTGGCTATCCGCGCGGGTGGGGTAGATCCGGCCCGTGAGGCAGATGCGCTCGTTGACGAAGACCTCGACGACGGAGTGATCAATGAAGATGTGGAAGCGAATCGGGTCGTCATCCCCCTCTATCGGGACGAAGGGCGCGCGGTGAACGGATCGCTTCGTCTCTGGATCGGCGCTGGCCTGCGCCAGATCCAAGCGCACTTCCTCGTTGGCGCGGTCATAGACGATGCGCGTGCATTCCGCCTCGTCGGGCGAGCAGCGCACGTTGAGGCCCACCTCCGTCGCCGATCCCAGCGATAGCTCGGCGATGATCTCCAAGCTATCACCCTGATAGCCGCTGACGCCGTCCAGGAATTGAAAGGTCTCCGGGGGCGCGGGCAGATCCACATCCGCCAACTGATGATGCGCCCGGCGGAGCGCCTGCAACTCCGGCGCGGGTCGCATCCGCAGCCAGCCATCGCGGCCCGGCGAGACCACGCGCGGCAGGGACATCACGCCCGACCAACCGGCCTCCAGTTGCGCCGCCGAACTCCGCCCCTCGATGAGCCAGCCCCACATCAGCACGCGATCCTGATCATCGCGCAGCACTTGAGGCGCGTAGAAGCAACGGCCATAATCCAGAAGATGCTCCGAGGTCGGTGTGAACGTGAGATCATCTTCATCGAAAGCACCGAGATAATATCCGACGTACAAAAGCTCCGAGGGCGGCGTCTGCATCGAGACGAGCAGCGCCTGTTCCTCGCCAAAATCGATCCAATTCGGGCATTCCCACATCGTCCCCGTCCAGAACGGCTCCGTCCGCTGCACATCGCCCACCAACAGCGGATGGACGTAGCGCCAATGGAGCAGATCATCCGATTGATAGAGCAGGATCATCCCGCCCTGATCCACGATTCGCGAGCCGATGACCATATACCAGCGGTCGTCGCCGCGCCAGACAAAGGGATCACGGAAATCGCCGCCCGTGCGCTCACGAATCGAGTCCGGCGGGTCCGCGATGAGGGGATTCAGCGGATGCTTCTGCCATGTCAGCAGGGCGTCGTCGCTGGTCGCCAGGCAGACAACCTGGGGATCGATGCCGGTGTAGAGCAACGTGGGCGCGCCGTCGTGATCGACAGCGCAGCCCGACCAGCAGCCCTCCGCATCCGGCCCGCCGGGCGTGGGCGCGAGCGCGATAGGCCAATCCCGCCAGTGAACCACATCCTCGCTGACGGCGTGGCCCCAGTGAATCGAGCCGTGAAATGCGCCGTTGGGATTGTATTGATAAAAGAGATGATAGCGCCCTTGCCACTGGATGAGTCCGTTGGGATCGTTCATCCAGTTGGCGGGCGGCAGGAAGTGGTATTGGGGCCGATGCGGGTCTCGAGATGTGCGCTCTACTGCGAGGCGCGCTTCCCACAAAGCTTCTAACGTTGTCATGATGGTCTCCGTATATTTCTTCATGTAACAAGTGGCAGCCCGTGATGGGCTGCCACTCGGTGTGTCATACTATTTCATCCCATATCATCTCAAGGGATGGGGCGAGATTACTCCCGGTTGCGGATCGCAGCGTGGGCGGCGGCCAGGCGGGCCACAGGCACGCGGTAGGGGGAGCAGCTCACATAATCCAGGCCAGCGCGGTGGCAGAAGTCGATGGATGCCGGCTCACCGCCGTGCTCGCCACAGATGCCGATTTCGAGATCGGGGTTGGCGGCTTTGCCTTCCTCAACGCACATCTTGACCAGGCGGCCCACGCCTTCCTGATCCAACACCTGGAAGGGGTTCTCGGGCAGGATGCCCTGATCGACGTACTGCATGAGGAACTTGCCCTCAGCGTCATCGCGGCTGTAGCCGTAGGTCATCTGGGTCAGGTCGTTGGTGCCAAAGGAGAAGAACTCGGCTTCCTTCGCGATCTCGGCGGCGGTCAGGGCCGCACGCGGGACCTCGATCATCGTGCCGAACATCAGGGGCACGTCGACGCCCTCTTCTTCCATCACCGCTGCGGCGACCTCTTCCAGCTTCTTGCGCTCGATCTTCAGCTCGTTGACGTGGCCCACTAAGGGGATCATAATCTCTGGGTGAACATCGACGCCGCGCTTCTTACAGCGGCAGGCGGCCTGGACGTAGGCGCGGGTCTGCGTTTCCGTCAGCCCTTTGTACATAATGCCGGCCCGGCAGCCACGGAGGCCCATCATCGGGTTGGTTTCCCACAGGCCGTTGACGAGTTCCAACATCTTCTCTTTCTCGGCCAGTTCGTCCGATTCCGGCGCCTGGATGCGCAGGCGCGTGACCTCTTCGATCAATTCCTCGCGGGAGGGCAGGAATTCGTGCATCGGCGGATCGATCAGGCGCATGATGACGGGCTTGCCGTCCATCGCCTCGAAGAGTTCCTCGAAGTCCTTTTCCTGGACAGGGAGAATATCAGCCAGGGCGGCCTCGCGCGCTTCATCGGTCTTGGCGACAATCATATTCACGACGGCCTTACGTGCTACTTCCTCGAAAAACATGTGCTCGGTGCGGGCCAGGCCGATGCCCTCAGCGCCCATCATCACGGACTCGGCGGCGCCTTCGCCATCATCGGCGTTGGCGCGCACGCCCAACACGCGGACCTCATCGGCCCAAATCAACAGCGTGATCAGCTCATCTTGCTCTGCGTACTCGGCTTCGATCAGGGGGACTTCACCCAGATACACCTCACCGCTGAAGCCATCGATGGAGATGACATCGCCCTCTTTGACGATCCTATCGCCAACGGTGAATTGGGCGCGACTGGAGTCGACAGAAATCTGCTCACAGCCGACGACGGCGGGCAGGTTGAAGCCGCGGGCCACGACAGCAGCGTGCGAGGTCGCGCCACCCTTTTGGGTCAGGACGCCCTTGGAGGCCAACATACCGGGCACCTCGTCGGGGACCGTCTCCGGGCGGACTAAAATCACATCTTTGCCCTCTTCGGCGGCCTCTTTGGCGCGCTCCGCATCAAAGACGGCGATACCGACAGCGGCGCCGGGGGAAGCGTTCAAGCCCTTGGCGATCAATTCCTTTTCGACCTGGGGATCGAAGCTGGGGCGCATCAACAGCTCGACGTGCATCGGTTTGACGCGCTCTAGCGCGATCTCTTTCTCAATCACGCCCTCTTTGCAGAGATCGACGGCGATCTTGACGTGCGCGGCGCCGGTGCGCTTACCCGTGCGGGTCTGCAACATCCAGAGCTTGCCGCGCTCGATGGTGAACTCCATATCCTGCATATCTTTGTAGTAATCCTCCAGCATGGCGACGATCTCCAAGAATTCCTGGTAGACCCCCGGCATCATCTCTTCCAAGCTGGGGAACTTGCCGGCGCGCTTTTCCTCGGAAATGCCCTGATCCTCCGCCCAATTGCGGGAGCCTTGAAGGCTGATCCGGTGCGGGGTGCGGATACCGGCGACGACATCCTCGCCCTGTGCGTTGGGCAGGAACTCGCCGTAGAGATACTCGTGCGCGCCGGTCGCGGGGTCGCGGCTGAAGGCCACGCCGGTCGCGGAGTCTTCGCCCATATTGCCGAAGACCATCGTCTGCACGTTGACGGCGGTGCCCCAATCGTGGGGGAGGCCCTCGTGCTCACGGTACGCGATAGCGCGTTCACCATTCCAGGAATCAAAAACCGCCTTGATCGAGAGTTTTAATTGCTTGTACGGATCGGTGGGGAACTCTTCGCCAAAGCGCTCCTGGTACATCTTCTTATACTCATCCACCAACCACTTCAGGCCCTCGAGGCTGACCTCGGTGTCCAGCTCGACGCCCTCTTTTTCCTTCAGATCCTCGAGCTTTTCCTCGAAGTGCAGGCGACTGTAGCCCATCACGATGTCGGAGAACATGCTGATGAAGCGGCGATGGGCATCGTAGGAGAACCGCTCGTTGCCGGTCAGTTCGGCCAATGAGGCGCGGGTCTCATCGTTGAGGCCCAGGTTGAGGACGGTGTCCATCATCCCCGGCATCGACTCACGCCCGCCGGAGCGCACGGAGACCAGCAGCGGATTTTCGCCTTCACCGAAGGTTTTGCCGGTCTGCTTCTCAATATCCTTGAGAGCTTCCAGCGTTTGCTCCCACATCCCTGCGGGGAACTCATTCGTTTCCATGTACTCGATGCACGCTTCGGTGGTGATGGTAAAGGCCGGGGGCACAGGCGCACCGGCCGCTGTCATCGCCATCAAACCGGCCCCTTTCCCTCCGAAGATCTTCTTCATCTCCAGAAGTTCCGGCTCGTGTCCCAATACCTTAGCATACTCGGACTTGCCGTTTTTCGCCAGATAAACCCATTTCTTGATCATACTACTTTTTCCTCCCTAGTTGTTAGTTAAACAGACATCTTGATAAGTATACAAGAAAGCACGCCAGATACAAGAGGGCCTTTTGGATCATCTACCCTATCATTCTGCATCCATACGATGCTTGCGACTACGAATAAGACAAACTATCATTGCTCGATCTGCTCGCTTACAATGACGCGCCGCTGCAACACATACCAATCCTGGATGGTGTTGAAGCGATCCCCGGTTTTCATCAGCGGGCCAAGTTGCACGTCGTTGACGCGGAAATCCACCCCATAGGTGTAGATCGGTACGTAGAGGGGCAGCGCGGGCACATTCTCCATAAAGATCTGCTGGAACTCGCGATAGAGATTGACCCGCTCTTCTCGATTGACCGTGATGCGCGCCTGCTCAATCACCTCGCTGATGCGCCGATGCTGGAAGCCGGCGTAGTTCTGCCCATCAGTGCGTTGGGTCTCGTGCCACAGGGGATAGGGGTCTGGATCTCCGGGGATGACCAGACGCGCCAAGGCCGCCTGATAGCTGCGGGATTCCAACGCGCCGCTGAGAGCGAGCGGCGGGACTTCCTGCACCGTCACCGAGATACCCAGCGAGGTCCACTGCTCGGCAATGAACGCCGCCACAGCAAGGTCGCGTTGGTCGTTCGCCGCTGTAAGCTGGAGGGCGAAGGGATCGCCGGCCGCGTTGCGCAATGTCTCCGTCACCGCATCGCGACGCCATCCGGCCTCGGCCAACAGCGCTTCGGCGCGCTCTAGATCGTGGGGATAGGCGGGGACGCCCTCGGTGGTGTAGGCCCACGTTCCCGGCAACAGCGGCGTCTCCGGGATGATGGCCTGCCCACGCAGAACCTCATCGATCAGCGCGCGACGATCCAGGCCGTGGAGCAGCGCCTGGCGCACCGGCGCCTCATCGAAGGGCAGCGTATCCGTCATCAACTCATTGAAGTAGAGCATCGACATCTCAGCGACCGGCGCGGAGTAGAGTTGTAGATCCCCCTCGGCGAAGGCCTGGGGCAATAAGCTGCTGGGAATCTGCGCGACGCCCTCCACCTGATCCTGCTGATAGGCTTCCAAGGCCGCACGCGGGGTGGGGTAGAAGCGCAGGATCACGTTCTCCAGGTAGGGAATCTCGCCATAATAGCGCTGAAAGCGCTTAAGTTCCACGGCGATGATTTGCCCTTCCTCGGTTTCCACCTCAGTCAATCGAAACGGCCCTGTCCCCACAGGCTCGCGGTTAAAATCCAGCGAAGGTAAATTGACAGCCTGCACGCCCTCCAACTTGTGGGCCGGCAACAGACCGATGGTGGTGTAGTCCAAGAAAGGGGCATAGGCTTCATCCAGAATGAAGCGGATGGTGTAGTCATCCACCTTGTGAGCCGCGACGGAGCGCCACAAAGCACCAATATCCGGCGGGCCAGGATAGTCAGGGTCTTGAAGCAGTGAGACGGTGAAGAGAACATCATCGGCGGTGACGTAAGCGCCATCATGCCAGAGCGCCTCGGTGTTCAGTCGGAAGGTGTAGGTGATGCCGGTGGGATCAATTTCCCAGCCGAGCGCCAAATCGGGGACGACCTCGCCGTGGGCGCCCAGGCGCGTCAGCCCACTGAAGGTCAACGATGTGACATCGCTATCCGCATCGTTGTAAAAACTGAGGAGCGGATTGAGCGTCTGAGGATAGCCGCCCACACTCTCCACGTAGGTGCCGCCCGGCGCCGGCCGAAACTCCGTGGTATAGGTGGCCGCCATGTAAAACAGGAACGCCGCGGTGAGCAAAAAACCCACCCCGACCAACAACACTTGCCATCCAATTCGCCGGAACATCAAAAGAGATGAAATTTAAGAATAGATCTAGGCCCCCACCCTCCGTCGTCGTTGTTGATTCGGAATCTCATTCGAGAACGGCGGGCTGATACCGGAGCCTCATCAAAAGGGATTTACCCTACCACCATCACGTTAATGATTGAGGTCAAGAAAAACAACACCGAGGTGATGACGGTCAAGCGGAAGAGCAACAGCTCCGCCCCGCGGCGCTTGCGAATCAGGCTCGTCTGAGAACCGCCAAAAACGCCGCCCATCCCGCTACTTTGCACCTCAAACAATACCAAGACGATGAGAGCTATGCTTAGAATTACCTGCACAATGTTTAGATAAGCTTGCATATATTTTCTCCTTACCTGGATCAACCCTGGATCACCCTATCTATAGGCCTTACACAAACGGAGGGCCATGTCGCGTAAACATGGCCCCGGTAGGCACACGCCTTTGCCTCCAAAGCACAATCGATTATAACACGGCTCGATAAAATGACAATCAAAGTAAAACCTCGGCGGCGGGAGCAAGTCCCACCGCCGAGGTCTCTTACCCTAACTCAAAAATCTATCTAGGGCAGGAAAACCGTACCTACGTAACCTTTCACAACGAGTGGCAGATAGATCCTCTCATACGACTTTACAGTCAGTCGAACTGATACATAGAATGGCTCTTCAGCATCCGGCTGATTGCTGGCGAGACTTAACATTGTGGAGGTGTAAACACCTTCATCCATACCAGTAGCATCAAAGGTAACATTCACATCAACGCTAGTGGGTAAGAGAATTGTCCCTCCGTTGGACTCCTCCACTTCTGCCGGCATCAAGGTACCGCTAATCGGCGAGAAGGTTAACCAATCCATCTCGTTAACATCTGACAATGTCCATGTTCGAGTGACCTCTGCCGTATTGGAGATCGTCAAGGTTTTGGAGATTGTCTCATCGGGGTAAACTTCTGCACTAAGCAGTGAAGGATCTGCGACAACCTCTGGCGGTATTAATACAACACGCCCTTCAATCTTGGGGGTTACAGGGGAAAATTCCTCGAAGTACTCCACCACCGCCGCATCCAGTAACGGGCCGCTATCGTAAGGATCAATCGCGTATTCGGCAAACATATCGTAGCCATCGCCGCCGCCGAGCATATAGTCGTTGGTCACGACCCGATAAACCTTGTTCTCGTCCAGCGCCTCGAACTCCTCCGTGGCCGCATTGTAGACTTCAGCCGAGAGAATACGGGAACCTGGAGATTTATAGAGGGCAAATGTGTACCGCATCCCGGCAACCTGCGGGAAGCGCCCGGCACCATACGCTACCTGGCTGACGCCATGCTCCAGCGCAGAGATAATGTGCGTACCAGTGATCTCGAATGTGCCAATGGCGTTGCCAAAGGGCAACACCTCAAGCACATCACCCACACTGACCGCGCCAGCATAGAGAGGCGCCCGGAGACCGCCGCCATTCTGGATGGCGATGTCGTAGGGGGTATCAACCATGTCGTTCATTTTCCACAACATCGCATCGGAGACGAGGTTGCCCATAAGGCACTCGCCCATGCGGCAGATCTGCTGACCAGAGACCATAATAGGCAGGTCCACAGTCGTGGTCCCAACGTAGGTGGTTTTGAGTTCCTCTATCGCGCCACGACGAGCCGCAACAATATCTTCCACCTCTTGCGTCTTGGTAATCGAATCATCCATAAGGATAGGATTTCCGCTGTAGCTACTCACCACACCGGCGTCATCAAAGACCACATCCAAGTGACCCAGGTACTCGCCCCACTGACCCGCCTGGACGATCAAGACATCATTGACGACGGTGGGATAAGGACCAGCATGATCCTCCCCCGGAGGCGTATGGAGGTAGGTGTGACTGTGCCCGCCGACGATCACGTCGACATCCTGCACGGCCTCCGCCAACTCGACATCATAGCTATAACCCTGGTGGGTCAGCGCAATGATCTTGTCAATGCCTTGATCCGTCAGATCATCCACAGCGTCCTGCATGCTGGTGACCGTGTCCAAGAAGACTACGTCACCGGGGCTGGAAAGCTCCTCTGTCTCCGGCGTGATCAGACCAACGATCCCGACCGGCTCACCGGCGACGGTGATCACGGTGCTGGGATGGATCTTGCCGGCCAAGCTGGGTTCGGCGCTGGCATCAATGTTCGCGCTCACAACGGGGAAGTCCGCCCCATCGATCAGGCGCGCCAACTCCTCTGGGCCATCGTCAAACTCGTGGTTGCCAATGGTCATCGCGTCATAGCCAATCGCGTTCATCGTGAGGGTGATGATGTCGGCCTTGAAGAGATTGTAGAACAGCGTGCCCTGGAATTGATCGCCAGCATCTAACAGCAAGACGTTATCCTTGGCAGCGCGGATCTCATTAACTTTCGTCGCGATACGCGCGGCGCCAGCCTTTCCGTCCCACTCATCGACATGGGCATGGACATCGTTCGTATGTAAAATAGTGAGCGTCATCGCCTGGCTCGGGGCCAGTACATCGCTGGGGCGTGCGGATTCAATCGGTGCGGCCGTCCGCTGTGCAAAAACCGGCACGGCGAACAACAACGCCAACCCCAGAACTAGCAAAATCTTACCTAGCTTCTTCATAATAGGTACGTCCTCCTTCTTGAGACTAATTGATTGTGGAATGCAACTTAGTGATTAGATGGTACAGATCATTTGCCGTGGCTCTCACCTCCTTCATTCATTAAGTTGGAAGTTGAAGGGTGGAAGTTGGAAGGTGAAGTTAGAAGTAATGTGCCCCAGCACTCTTTTCCTATACTTCTTAGCTTGCGGAATAGAGATACAGGGGCACGTATTTGTTCGCCCACAAAGGCAAATCTA
>CAZCAI010000097.1:0-18376 GCA_964496595.1 uncultured Anaerolineales bacterium | reverse complement strand
TCGTCTAAAAACTCGCGCTCGGTCCATTCGTAGTTCGCTACATCTAAATAACCGTCCAGTTCAATCGTCTGGACGCGGCTGTTACAGTTGACCAGCGTGTCGGCGAAGTTGCCCATATACCACGGGCCGTAACGCTTGATGGAGATATTGTCGCTCTGATCACGATAGAAGAGGTGGATATACCATTCGCCGGGGAGCGTGAGCGTGTACGTCGGCAGATTACCGGTGTTGGGACGCGGATGCCAATCACCTGCCAGGTTTGGCGGCGTGTCGGGATTCTGATCCACGGCATATTGATACCGCAAACTATCGCCAACGACGTCGCTGCCGTCCCACGGCCATCCGGCCCAAATCGTCACTTTGGTCGGATAGTCAAAGTGCTCGCCGGGATGGGTCTGCTGGCGTCCGTAAACCGGGTTGCTTTCTTGCCAGAAGCTCGAGCGATAGCCGGAGCGGGTGTCGATGGTCGGGGGTACATTGTCGATGGCGAAGGTGACGGCCTCGGTCGCGCGGTTGCCGGCCTTGTCTGCCGCGCGCACCAGCGCCGGATAGGTCACGAAGTCCTGCCGCCAGGGTGGATGCCATGTCAGCGTCCAATCGTTCCCCGCCAGCGTGGCCGGCTGCCAGGTGACGCCATTATCTAAGCTGACCTCCACCGATTCGACGCCACTGCCGCCGGTATCCGTGACTGTGCCCTGGAAGACGACCGGCGGCTGCACGCCGCTGCCCGATGTGGGGCTGATCACCGTCAGCGTGGGTGAGATGGTATCAGGCGTGGCTGCTGACGCCACATGCAGTTGGAGGGGCGCGCTCGCACCCCGATTGCCCGCCTTGTCATACGCCACCGCCACCGCATTGGGGGATGTGCCAAGCGTGAGCGTGATCCAAGTGCGGAAGGTGCGTGGTTGTCCGGCGGCGGGATCCCAGGGTTCGGCGGCCCACGCGGCCGGCGTGGATTGCCCATCTATCTCGAACTGTACTTGATCCACGCTGAACTGCCCGGCGACCTCGTCCCAGGCCTGCGCGCGCAGTTCGAGCGTCGTGCTAACGGTTGTGCTGACCGGGCCGGGCGTCGGCGCGATCCAGGTCACAGTGGGCGCAGTATCGTCGGCTACGAACGCGCCGATGTGCCACGTTTGCACATCCTCCGCGCGATTGCCAACGCCGTCCTCGGCGCGACTATAGATGCGATGCAGGCCGCCCGCGCCAGGCGTGGCGGTCAACTGCCAGGTAGCCTTGATCGCGCTGGCGTCGGCGTCGCTGTAAACCGTTTGCCAGGTATCCGGCGCGGTCTCGTTGGGTGGCGTGCGGGGATCGCCGACGGCGACCACGGCGGATTCCACCTCGCTCAAGCCCGCCGCGCCGATGGCCGTCGACGCGCCCTCCTTGCCCAGGAGCACGGTCACGGGCAGCGCCGTCAGTTCGTGATAGCCGATGTCGGGCCGTTCGCCGCCGCCCGGCGGGATGGGCGCGTGCGGCGAGGCGCTATCCAGCGCGGGGGAGCCTGGCGTGATGTGCCAGTCGCCATCGCCGACAAAGCCCGCGCTACTGGCGGTCTTGTCATACGCGCTCTCAATCGAATCCGGGTTGAAATGATCGCCGTTGGCGACCAGCAGGTTATAGTCGGAGAAAATCAGGCCGTTGTTGTGGGCATACAGGCCATTGGTATAGTTGCGGATGATATTATTCTCGACCGCGACCTGGCTGCCGGCATCCCTGGCATACACGCCGCTGCTCCCACGGACGTCGTGATTGCCCATCGTGTTGAAGCTCACCCGCCCGGTCGCGCCCTCAATGAAGCCTACGCCGGCCCCATTATCCCGAATCAGGTTGCGGGAGATGCGGATGTCCTTAGACGTGCCCCGCGCCAGCACGCCCTCCCCGCCGTCGTGGCCCGTGATCGTGAAGCCGCTCACCTCAGACTGCACGACGCCATCGAAGGTGACCGGCACACCCGCGCCCGCGACGTCGAGCGTGACCTTGTCGGGATCGACGCCGACCAGGCGCACGTAACTGGGCACGGATAGCGTCTCGGTGTACGCGCCGGGGCCGACGCCCACGGTCAGCGGCGGCGGCGTCTGGCGGGTGCAGATCTCCAATCCCCAAGCGTCCAAGCTGCCGCCCGTGCCGGTGACAACGTCGCGCACGTGCAGCACCCATGTGCCGGATGCCTCGTCACCGTCATACTTGGAGAGCGCCTGGGCCGGTTGATAGTCGCCGCCGTCATTGGGGGGACATGGCGGGTTGCCGGACGCGGCCTCATCATCGAAGTTCAGGTCGAAGTCCGCCTGGTCACATGCGGCAGGCGCGAAGAGACGCGCCATAATGCCAGAGGGGCTTTCGAGGTTGATGTCCAGGTCGGAGACGCGGTCGTGCGTACCCCGGACGTTATGCACGTTGATGTCCACAATCTGACCGCTGTGCGGCACAGCGACGCTAGAAAATGCCTCCACCTCACGGGTGCTGCTGATGATCTCCTGCGGTGTATCCGCGCTGTGGTAGATGCGACACGCAATGTCGCCCGCCGTCTCGCGGCCATAGCTGAGTTGCTCATCGCCAGCCACGTCCAGCGCCTCCTGGATGCTCGCGTAGGCGTCCACGCCCCAGGTCAGGCCATCGTTCAAGCAAACGCGCCCCCCGCCTCCCGCGCAGTAGTCATCGTCCACGTAATACGCCGCGCGCCCTTGCTCGATGTAACCGATGTCCACCGTCTCGCCCGTGGCCGGTGGATGAGGATCGGTCGGATTGCCCGCGTCGATCACGGGCGAATAGTCGTCGGTGGTGTAGTTGTGGGCCAGCCGATCTATAAAGCGCGGATCGAGGAACAGTTCAGCCGGGCCAGGTTCTGCCGGGTCGAGATCGGCGCCGTTGGCCCAGTAGAGGTTGTAGGCGTGCAGGCCCGGATCTTCGCAGCTCTGATCGAAAGCCAAGCCCGCCCCATCGTTGTAGGCGAAGATGGTATTGCGCACATCCAGTGGGGCGCAGTCGCTGGCCGCCATGCCAGTATCGTTCTCGACGATGGTGTTGTTGACCACCTCAAGCTGCGTCGCCGCGCCGTGCGTCTCAATCGCCGTGGTGGCGTTGCGCAGGATGTTACGCGCCAGGATGACGTGCTCGGTGCCGCCCTCGGCGCGCACGCCCACGACGCGGTCGTCGCCGTTCAGTGTGAAGCCTTTCAGCGTCGCGCCGGTGACGCCCTCCGCCGTGACGAGGGGGCCGGTGTGGCCCACCGGCGGCGTGAGTTGCGCGCGGTCGGCGCGCGGGCCGAGCACCTCGACGCCGCTGAGCAGGTAGAACGCCTGCGCGTATTGGCCTTCGTCCACCAGCACGCGGTTGGCCCCGCTGAGAATGGCGTCCTGGATGCTGGTGTAGTCACCAGGCACGCGCACGTCTGGATGATAGGCAGTGTAACCGGCGGAGATGACCGAACTGGCCGTCAGCCGGTAGAGGTTACGGTCGGGATCGAGGAAAGCGGCCCGCGTGTGCGTGACCGGTTGGCCCAAATCCAAGCTACTTTCCGGCCAGGCCGTCGGATCGGGCGACCAGGCGGTCGCTGCGCCGCCCACCCACACGTTGCCCGCGCCGGAGACGCCGAAGTCGGGCGGCAGATCGTCCAGGGCCAGGTTGTACCAATCGCCTTGCGTGGCCGTCTCCTGAACAGTGAGGGCCACGTGGTCGAGGCGCAGCTTGTCGCGGTAATCATCCAGCGGGCCGAAGCGCCACAGCGCCGCGCTCCCACCGCCGGGGATGGCATACAGCTCCGTTCCGACGCGCGCCAGTTTACCGCCGTCGTTCACGGCGTCCGGCGTGTCGTGATCGTCCGAGGTACCGCTGGAACCGTCGCCCAGGATTTCCCACTTATCTTGAGGGACCGAGTAGCGCAAGAAGTGCTTGCCGCCCCCGCCGAGCGTGGCGTAGAGCCAGTTACCGCCATCAGAGATGAGACTCGCGCCCGCCGAGGCCACGCCGCTGGTGTCGGGGATGGCGCTGACGGTGTCCCAGCTATTGGCCGCCGGATCGTAGCGATAGAAGCTGCGGGTGTTCCCGCCGCGCAGGACGTAGACGCGATCTCGCGCCAGGGCTGCCGAAGCGCCGCGCCGGAACGGGGCTGGCGCATCCGCGCCTTGCATCCAGGCGTCACTGGCAACGTCGTACCGGAAGATCTGGGGGCTATCGCTGCCGAGGATGACATAGAGTCGCTCCGCCCCATCGGCGACCAGGCTTGATCCGTAGCCCAGCGCTTGCGGCACAGAGGCCAGACGTTGCCAGGCGTCCCCGGCGACATCGTAGCGATACAGGGGGTGATGCCATTGGGCGATTTGCGCCGCGCTCACGCCGCCCGCTTGCGCGAAGTCGCCCGCCGCGTAGAGACGGCCAGCGCGCCAGGCCAGCGCGGTTACGGGCGCGGCGACGCCTTGGGCCGCGTCCTTCTGCAGCGTGTACCACTGCTCGCCGTCCCACCGGGCGACGCGCGCGGCATCCAGCCCGCCGGCCTGCGTGAAGTTGCCGCCGACGTAGAGGTTGCTGAATTTGCGGCCTTCCCACGCCAGCGCGCGCACCACGTCATTCGTCCCGCCGCTCATATCGCCCAAATGCCAGTAGCAACCACCGTCCGTGCAATCGTACCGCCAGTGGGCGATGTTGCGCGCTGTGACGCCTCTATCGGTGATGGTAAAGTCGCCGCCGATGACAAATTGGCTGGCATCACGTTCGAAATACTTTCCCACGATCATTTCCAGGACATAGGCCGGGCCGCTCACGTCCCAGCCGATTTTCTGCCAGGAGCCGTCGCTGCGATAGCGGCCCACATTAGTGTAGCCGCCGTCCGCGCTCGGACTGACCAGCCACCCGGCGACGGCGATACGGTCGGAGAATTCGGGGTCGGTCGCCAGGTCGTGGATACATTCCGCCGTGCTGATTTCGGTCCACGCGCTGCCATCCCATTGCCAGAAGCCGTTTGCGCCGCCGGAGATGGTCTCGCAACTCCCCGCGTAGAGCGTGTCCTCGCCATCGACGCCCACGGCGGTGGGGATGGCAGGCAAGGTATCCAGCGCGCGCCATTGGCTGCCGTCCCACAGTGCGACACGGCTGGCCGCCACGCCGCCGGCCTGATCGAAGTCCCCGGCAACGTAGAGGTTGCCGCTGCTATCCACGGCGACGCTGTTGAGGCGCGCCCCGCCGCCGGACTTGGTCACGCCGCCGCCCACGTCATGCCACTGACTGCCATCCCAGCGGGCGATGTGGTTGACGGCAACGCCGCCGACCTGCGTGAATTGCCCGACGAAGTAAATGCTATCACCAAGCGAGGCGGTCTCACTGATAAGCGCGCCGCTGCCAAAGCCACTGCCCACCGCCTCCCACATCGAGCCGGGCAGGACATAGAGGGCATCGTTGGCGGCTGCCGGTTCAGTAGCGCCCGGCGTCCTGAGCATCGGCATCGGCGTCAGGCTTGACCAGGCGTTGGCGACTGGATCGTAAACGTTGAGCGCGTCATCCCCGGCGTTGAGCGCGGCGTAGAGTTTCCCATCCGCTGCCGCAAGACCGCCGCCGCTGCCATCCGCGGACGGCGTGCCCGTGGGCGAGAGCGTGCTCCAGTCGGGCGCGGGCGCGGGGGGCGGATCGCCGGTCACGTCGATGTGCTGTTTGCCCCCGGCCAGTGTACAGCGCGAGAGTTCAACCACGCTGGCGCGATTCATCGAGAGGGCGTGCGCGCCGAAGTCGTAGATGAGCAGGTGCTGAAGCCGCGTGAGGAGCGCGGGGTCGCGGTCGCCGTCCACCCCGGCATTTTCCAGCACGACGACGTTGACCGCGTCGCGCAGCGTCATCTGCGTCAGGCTGATGCCGGTCGCGTCCTTAATCTTGACTGCATACGGGCCGCCCGCGCCATCCACAAAGACCGCGTCGGGATGGACGCCAGAGATGGTGAGATCGTCTTTGCTGGCGACTGTGAAACTCGTGTATGCGCCAGGTTGGATACGAATCGTATCGCCAGCCACCGCCGCATCCACGGCGGCCTGAATGGTCGTGTAGCAGGGCGATTGGCCCTCGCACCCGGCGTCGTCGTTGACGTAGCGCGTGATAGCCTGGATGCCGCTGGGCGCGTAAGTGACCGTCCGATTCGCAGTTCTATCGAAGGCTGGCGCGCTGTTGCGTACCGGCAGGCTCGCGGGCGCGACGATGTCCAGTGTACCCATCGGCACAGCGGCGCGACTCACGCCGGTATCCGCCGGTTGCGCCGGAAGCAGGAGCAGGTCGGAGCTGCCGTCGCTGTTCAAATCTGCGCCGGCGGCGTAGGGCGCGGAGGCCGCATCATCCACCCCGGTCAGCGTGGCCTGCACTTCATCCAGGTTTGCGCCAAGCACCAGATAGGCGTCGCCATGGCTATTGCCGAGCAGTACGTCGCTCAGGCCATCGGCGTCCACATCGCCCGGCGCGGCCAGGAAGCCAGAGGCGGGCGGATCGAAGCTGAAGGTATGCGTGCGCCAGGTTTCGTCATCGCTCCCAAAGACTAAAATGGGCGTGTCGCCTGATTGGTAAAGCCAGTCGGCCAGGCCGTCGCCATCCACATCGCCCAGCGCGACGATTTGTGGATGCGTGGTGTCGCTGCTGAAGGTGGCGTCGGCGTCGTCCAGTTCCAGGGTTTGGGGGTTGGGCGGGCTGGACGCCAGGTCATCGCGTCCCAGGAAGAGGTAGACGGTGTTGCCGCTGGCGACCGCCCAATCGTCGTACTCGTCGCCGTCCACATCGCCCAGCGCGGCGAAGGTGGCGCTGTTAGCTCCGGCGTTGACCTGGACTGCCGCCATCTGATCCGCGTAGACTTCTTCGCGCCAGGAGGGCTGGCCCAGGAGCAAGTAGACGCGCTCGCCCGCGCCGAGAAGCAGGTCGGCGAGGCCGTCGCCGTTCACGTCGCCGGCGGAAGCGACGCGCTCGCCAAAGGCCGCGCCGTCGGAGCGCGACAAGATGCTCCATTGCGGCGCGGTATCCGCGAGGCGCACGTCGCGGCCCAGGGGCTGCGTGCTTCCCAAGACGAGGAAGGCGCGTCGGTGGTTAGGATCGCCGACGAGCAGATCGGCAAGACCGTCGCCGTTGGCGTCCCCGGCAAAGGCCAGGTGCGCGCCGATATGCGCGCCATCCGCGCCGACAAACGACGTGCGGCTCTTGGCAAGGGGCGCGGCATCCTCCGGCGCGGGCCAATCCCCAGCCTGCCCGTAGACGAGCGTCACGCGGCCCGCGCCCTCCTCGGCGGCGGGCAAGCCCAGCGCGAGGTCGGCCAGGCGGTCGTTGTTGAAGTCGCCGATCCAAGCGAGGGAAACGCCTTCGTCGTTGTCCTGCACGGTCGGCAGGCCAAGCCAGATGGTCGCGTCATAGAGGCCGTCCAGCGCGCCGAGCAGTTCTTTGGGGCGCGAAGGCGCGGACACGTTGCCCACGTCGTTGGCGACGCCATATAGGTCCAGCGTCTCGCCCGCGCGAACGTGCGGAAGATCGGCGGAGATGGTTTGAGCATAGACACGATCAGCCATCTCGTTGGTCGGGGGCAGCACGTCAACGATGATGGTGCGCTCCAGCACCGCGCTGGCGTTGCCGGCCCGGTCGAGGGCGCGCGCGCGCACGACGTGCTCGCCGGAAGCGGAGGCCTCGTTCGGCAGCGTCCAGTCGTCGCGCCAACTGGCGTTGAGGGGATACGCGGTTCCCTGCCACACCTCGCGCCAGGGCTTGTCGTCGAGGCTGACCTGAACGCGGGTCAAGCCGCTGAGGTTGTCCTCCGCGGTGCCGTTGAGGGTGATGGTAATCACGCCCCCCACCTCGGCGGCGATGTGTTCGCCGTCGGCGAGATCAAGCGTCACCGTCGGCGGGGTGTTATCCACCGTGACCTGGACGGCAGCGGGCGTGCTGGCGTGACCGAGGTAATCGTAGGCCGTGGCAGTGAGGTCGTAGATGCCGTCATCGGGCAGCTCCCAGGTGTAGGCCCAGGGGTTTTCGCCTTCGGCGGTGACGGCGCCTGCGCCGGGTAGATCCACGCTGACGTGATCCACCCAGCTCGTCGCGTCGCTCGCGTTGCCGCCGATGACATAGTCGCTGATGCCGCCGCCAATCATGGCGCCATCCTCCGGCGCGGAGAAGCGCGCGGTGGGCGTCTCGTTATCCAGCGCGAGCGCGACGCGATCCTCAATCTCCTGCACGTCGTCGTCCATCGGGTAGGGGAAGGAGACCACGGCCTGGCCGCGCGCGGAGGCCACATCGGCGGCCACGGCGGTGACGGTGGTGGAGATGCGCTCCCAGGTGTGCAGCGTGTGCGCGCCGCTGAAGTCCCACTGGAAGCCGTGATGATCGGCTGGGCAGCCGGTCGCTGCCTCGCGCGGCGGCGTCCGGTCGCCCTGAATCTGCCCGCCCTGGAGATCGGTCGCAAAATCGGGCAGGCAGAGCGTGACCGTGTCGCTGATCGGCTGGGGGCCGGTGCTGTCCAGGGTGAAGGTCAGCGTGAGCGGGTCGCCCGGTTCGAGATAGGCGGCGCGGTCGCCGGAGGGGCTGGTCGCCAGCGGGTCGCCCTGCATTTTGAGGCGCGGGACGTCGTTGTAGGCGTAGGGGCTGGTCCCATAGGCGCGCTCGGCCTTGTCGTTGAGGCCGTCGTCATCGGCGTCGGCCTGGAGCGGGTCGGAATAGACCCAGTAGGCGCGGTCGGATTCGGGCAGGTTCGTCACCCACCATCCGCCAGCCCAGCCCGTCTCGCCGGTGTCGGGGTCGACCACCAGGTGGAAGACCTCCTCGCTGTCGAGCAGGCCGTCATCGTCGGTGTCCGGCTGATCGATGCCGGTACCCAGGCGATATTCCAGGCCGTCGGAGAGGCCATCGCCGTCGGTGTCGGCGTTGAGGGGATCGCAACCCAAGTCCTCCTGGTTGTCCACCTCGAACTTGTCGTCCAGGCCGTCGCCATCGGTGTCCCAGAGGTCGGGGTCGGTGCCCAACTCGGCCTCATACACGTTGGAGAGGCCGTCGCCGTCGCGGTCGTGGTTGTGAATTTCGTCCCACGCCCACAAGCCGCTGATGCTATCGGGGATCACGTCGACGTGGAGTTCCATCGGCTGCCAGCGCTGGCGGGAATGACCGCTCAGGTCTCCGGGTAAGTCTAGCGTCATTTTGGCGCGGTCGCAGGACGCGCCCCACAGACCGCACTCTTCGTAATAGGTGCGGGCGTAAACGCGGGTGTCGATCTGAAGACGGATATTGCGCCCCGGTTGATCAAAATAGTACTCGGCGCTGGTCTCGTTGGTGCAGAGAATCACCGATTTGTAGAAGGGCGAGAAGGTGGAGAAAAAGCCGGAAAATGGAAAGTCGATCTCAATTTCCTTATCCGCTTTATAGCACCTGGTAGCGCCCGTGGTACCGGCAGCGTTGGCGTTGTCAGCGGAAGGCTTAAACCAGGCGTAAACGGTGCTGTCCTCAATGTCATCGGCGTCGGCCTCGGAGGTGTAGTCCAGCATCCCCTCGAAGGTCTGGCGGATGATGTAGCCGTTGCCGGCGATCATCCCCCGCGCGCCATCCCGCATCTCGGCGCGCGCGTCCTTGAACGCGATGTCGTCCAGCGAGGTGAGCAGGTTCACATCATAGAAAGCTCTACTGATCCAATCGATGACTTCGCTCGTCAAACTGGTGCCGCCCCAGGTTACAAACATCACGATGATGTCCGCTAAGACAAAGAGCACCAGCAGCGCCGCGCCGATAGGGTTGAAGGTCAAGAGGTAGGTGACGACGGTAAAGATCGTCATAGCCAGCGCGTAGGCCAGGGCCGTGTTGCGGGCGAGCGGATTGTCATACGCACCCGTGGCGAAGCCGCCGAAGAAAGATGTCCAGATGTAAACGAGCACCAGCCCCGACGCGAGCGTGCCCAACTTGTGGTTGAGCAGTTTGTCGATGCTGAGGGGTGAAGAAAGGGTGTGGGCCATCTTCCCGAAGGTATATGCGGAGAAGGCCAGTTTGGCCCCATTCAAAGCCTGGAGCATTTCCCAGGCGGGGAGTGGCGTGCCAGACAATCCCGTGATATGGTCGTAAAATGAGCTGAATGTCAGAGGCGCCAGGCTGAAAGCATCCACTAACGGGGCATAGGCGCGCTGATAGTCCCACGCTTGCGCGGGCGCTCCGCTCAGACGGAAGCCGCCGCCCGGTTCGCCCAGCTCGGCGGCCTCAAGCAGATAGGCCGAGAGGTTATCGTATTTGCTCTGGGGCAGGTGGACGGCATCGTAGGTCTGCTGATCCAGGTCGTCCGGCGCGGGGTCAAAGATGTCGTCGCCATCCACCCGACTGATTTTATTGCGCCCGCTCAACCAGGCGGCGTAGAACATCAACACAGTCGCTTGCAGATCGTCGGTGGTCAGGTCGGGATAGTCGTTTTCCAGGCCGGCGCGCACCGGTTCCAGGCTCTCGGTGTCGTAGCGTTCCTGCATCAAGTGCAGGGTGTCCACCGCCGACATCGCCTGCCAATCCTTGGTAGCGTCAGCGGCGCTGTCTCGGTATTCGTAGGTCGTGAGCTTGACCGTGCGCTGGGTGGTCAGCGCGACGTTGTTCAAGTTGAGGTTGAAATCGGCGGCGATCTCGCCTGAGCCAATTTCGCCCATCGCCCAGGCGCCGACCTCCTCTTGCATCAGCGTCAAGAGCGAGGGATGGCTGTCGTGGCTGTAGCCGTGCTGATCCAGGAAGTCAAATAGGCGTTGATTGGTGTCGCTCAGTCCTTCGTCGCGGTTGGCGTAGGTCACAGGCTGATCTTCGGATATATCGGCAGGACGCAGTCCCCAGGTGTGCAGCGTGTCGGCGTTGGGATCGGCGTTGGCGAAGCGGTCGACCACGTCGCCGAGGGTGGGCGTCTGGTACGTCATAAAGGTCGCGCCGACACCCAGCGCTGCCTGGAAGAGGGTGCGGTCATCATTGGGTGATTGCGGCGTGCCCAAAATCGCGCTCTCGAAGTCGCGCCCGATGCTGATCTGGAGGCCGGTGACGCGGAACGTATCGACGTAGGTGTTGAGCGGCAACGTCTCCTCAATGACATGTCGCCGAACCCGGCCACTTTTTTTATCATAGGCGAAGGGCGCCCAGGTATCGTTTTCCATCTGGGCTATCCACACCAGGCGCGTCTCCTCCCAACGGATCTCATCCAGCTTTTCGGGTTCGTAGGCCACTTTGGCGGCGAAGGCCGTGATGCGCCCGCCATCGTCCACGGGGACGAGCGTGGCGTAGAGGGTATACGCATACTCGGCGTCGTCCTCGTTTTCAAATATGACGACATTGTAATCGCGGGCCAGTTCTTTATCGGGCGCGACATCGGTCTTGATCTCCAGCAGCGGCGTGAGCCGGAGATCCTCTTTGGAGTTGTTCAGGTCGCGGATTTGTCCCTGAGCATCGTAGGGCCAATCCAGCGTCGAGAGGGAGTAGCGCAGGTGATCGGGGTTCTGGGGCTGCACCTGGATTTCGATGAACTGGTAGCCGTCGAACTCGCCGCTCTGCGTGCTGAGGGGGAAACTTTCCACGTACTCGGTATAGACGAAAGGGGCCAGATCGACACCGTCGGGCACACCGTCGCCGTCGCTGTCATCGTCCCAGGGATTGGGGATGCCGTCGCCGTCAACGTCCCATTCGGGCGCTTCGCCGTAAGGTTCGGGCCACTCGTAAGCATCGAGCAGACCGTCGTCATTGGTATCGGCCTTGAACGGATCGCCGTACCACATCTGCCCGCTGCCCGCCGGCCACTCGATGCCCTCCAGTTCGAGCGTGTCGGTGATCGTGTCGCGGTCGCTATCGGCGTGGGCGTAGTCGGTGCCCAGGCAGTTCTCGTCGCGGTCGTTCAAGCCGTCGCCGTCGGTGTCCGTGTTGGCATCGCCGCTGCCGCATTGAATGTCGGGGTCGCCACCGGTCGTGGCTGATGGCGCAGCAATGGCGCTGGCGAGGTTCTGAACCACCGGCGCGGGTTCAGCCGTCGCTGGTTCGGCGGCCAGAGCGGGCGAGACTGTGTCGAAGAATCGCGTCACGCGCAGCACTTGCAACAGCGGCGTGAAGAGTATCGAGAGGGCGACCAACGTGGCGATGAGGGCGTACATCTGGCGGCGGTAGCGACGGTAGAGCGCGATGAGCAGGGAGGCAGCAGACAGCAAGGCCAATATGAATAAGAAATCCGGCTGAAGTAGAGCGGCGAAATCGACGCCCGGTCGAGAAAAATGGCTCATCGTACCCGGCGCGGTTGCCCCGACGGACATCATCTCCACGCGCCACGCGCCGTCCGCGTCCTGCACCGGCTTCGCAACGGCGCGCACCTCGCCATAATCGGAGAAGTCCATCACGATGTGGGCGCGCGAGCCATACTCGCGGCTCACCTCCGGTTGATCAAGCTCCAGCACCAGCCGCCGGGGGAGACCGGCATCATCGAGCCAGAGTTTGCCATCCCCAGTGGTGTTCACCAGCGCCGAGGAGAGGCCCAACGCGATTTGGTCGGGAAGTTCACCGCTGGCTCGCAGTGCGGCCTCCGTCTGATCGCGGTAGAACTCGGCCAGGAGCTGCCCGTCGATATCGAAGGTAAACACGCTCAGGGACGCCGCTTCATCCACAGGCTGGATGTTTTTCGCGGCAGCCAAGAAGTCGAGGTAGTCGCCGGTAGGCGTAGCCATCGCGTAGGGATTTTCGGCGGGTTGCAGTTCACCTTCGGCTTGAATGAAGGCTCCCTCGGCGGTCTGGATGAGCGTCACGGGCGGCATATCCGCCGCCGCTTCCGCGCTGATCGCCACGCGCGCGTAGTCAGGCGCTAAGGCCTCGCCTTCCAGGCGCAGGTCAACGCGCTGTGAAGATTGCCCAATCATCTCCGGCAACGGGCGCGGGACCATCGTCTGCTCAACGTCGGCGGTGAAGCGATAGCTGCCGGCCTCCTCGACGCGCTGGCGGGCGCGCTGCACGGTGTCTTCGGGCGAGGGCGGCGCGCCTGAAGCGTCCATCGCCAGCCAGGCCGTCGTCGCCAGGATCAATACACTGATGATCAGCGTTGTGCGGAATAGATGTTTAGCCCTCATTGTTGGCCTCCCTACGAAGATAAATGTAGTTACATTTCTAGCTACCGGACACTTTTTCCAAGACCACTCTTAATCAGCAGATAGAGCAGATGTAAGCAGATTAGATTTCGATTCAGGTTTAAAGTCTCACAAAGAAAACACAAAGAGGTATAGAAGGAAGTTATTTCTCTGCGGATCTTTGGGAAAATCCCCGGCAACTCTGTGCCAATTAGACCATCTGCTCCATCTGCTTAATCTGCTGAGATAGAGGCATAAAACTGTCCGGTAGGTAGGTCACATTTCAGTCCTGTGAGGGCAACGCAAAAGTGCATTGCCCCTGATTTGCTCCGCAACGTTGGGCGTCAGTTGTTGCGCAAGGTCAGCGGCAGGTAGATGCGGTAAGGCGGCGCTTCGATGATCACCTCGCGCGGGGGCGCGGCGACCGGGCCACCGCAGTTCTCCGCCGTCAGCGTGATGGTGTAAGCGCCGGGCGCTTTCCATTGATATTGGGCGGTGGCGTGATGCTGGCCGTTGGTCGGCGTGGGCGTCCAGGTGTAAGTGATGGGCGTCGTCGCGGTGATGGGGGTGATGACGGCCTCGAAGGTGTAGAGCGCGTCGATGTAGAGGGTGCCGGTCACGTCCACTGGCCCCTCGATGGCGGCGGCGGTGAGGGGTATACATGCGGCTTCATCGGCGAAGGTGGCCGTCGCTGCGCCCTGGATTGTGCCGCCCGTGCCCTGGGTCGTGGCAGAGATGTGGGCCGTTCCAGCTACAACGGAGGTCAGATGGGCGACGGCCTGCCCCTCGTTGACGATGGCGCGTGGTGAGATGTCACCTAGGCTCGCAGCGAATGTGACCAGTGCTCCTTCTGGGGCAGAGACGTGCGCCGTGACGGTGATGACGCCGCCGATCGTCTGGCTCACGTGGCTCGCGGTGAGGAGCGTTACCGTGTAGGGAGCACCGCTCTGCGGGACCGATTGGTAGGTGTCATCATCGGGTGTTTTCGTGCCCGGCCCGCCGTTTTGCTCCCAGCGAAAATCGGAGCGCATCAAAGAGGCCAACTGCGCATCGCTCATCTGCCCCAGCAGTCGGCAGTCATCACCGACGCCGGTGCAGGGGGGTGATTGCGGGAATTCGTGGGACCAAAAATAGAGGTGTTGGGCGGCCAGGTGCTTGTCCAGATCGTCGGTCTCGAAGGCCGGGTCCATCTCGGCGTAGAAGACCAGCGGCTTGAGCGCGTCGTTGGCGTCCCCCTGCGGTGCCGTCGTCCACTCGGAGGACCAGTACCACTCGAAGAGCGTGCCAGCGGGGATCAAATCGGCGATGTACTCGCGGACGACGTCGCCCGTTTTCTGTCCGGCGGCGTCGCCATCGGGGATGTCGTCACGCGCATCGGGCGACCAGTAGGGATCGAGAAGCGCCACCCGCGCGGGGCGTAGATCTTCGGCTACCTCACCGGCCTCGATGCCCGCATCCACGAGGTGGGTCAGCCGCACCGCCATCTGGTTGCCCAGCGAGTGCCCGGCGATGCGAATGGTGCCGGTGTAGCTATCTAAAGCCGCCACGTATTCCTCGTAGAAGAGGTCCGCCGCGCTTTTGTCAGAGGGGCCGGCCCCGTAACCATCAATGTAGTCGTTCCAATCGCGCCAACGCATACCCTTGGGGCCGTTGGCCGACCAAATCTTGGCCTCGGCGTCGAGCACGCCCTGGGGCGGTGGCCCATCCCCGAACCAGGCGCCGGTCACGCCGGTGGTCTCGTCGGAGAACTGATTCCAGACGAAGATGCCCACGTTCCAGCCCTCGTCGATCCAGCCGGCAGCGGTATCCTCGCCGTCGAAATCGAAGGTGGGCAGCTTGTCAGAGATCAAAGGCTGCCAGCCGTGGGCGAAGATGAGTGTCGGCTTGGTGGGGTCGAAGTAAGAGTTGGCCTCGTCGGGGACGAATTTCTGATAGTTGTTACTACCCTTGCCGAACCAATAGAGACCGTAGCTGAGTTCATTGGGATTGTAGGGATCGGCCAGGGGAGCGGCGCTCGCCGAGGTTGAGATTAAGAGCAGCAGCGCCATAACAAGGAAAGAGAAACTTCGCACATGCGTAAGTCGGTTCATCATATTTGCCTCCTGGGTAGGATAAAATTGAGTACGTCAGAATAGGTCAGGCGCGTTGGTAGATTTGTTATGAATGAAGCTCAAAAGATCCCGCGCCGTATGGATGACGTGCGCTTGATTGCACATCGTCAATATCACGCTCGCCCCGGCGTTGACCCCGATGAGCAGCACGCCGGGATGCGCCTCCAGGAACGCGAAGTCGCAGAAATCGAACGGCGCGCCGGGTGTGGGTTGGAAATCGAAGATAACCGCGGCCGGCGCACATGCCTCCAGGGTCTTCGTGGCGGCGGAGAGCGGTCGCTTAATCTGGATAACGTCGATGTCCAGCTCGGTCTTTAGTTGGACGGTGAGACCTTCGATTATCAGAGAGTCGCCACACAGAACGATGGTGTGCGATGCTTTCATCTTTTCACCATAGCCGGTAAAGTAATAGAAACGTTGTAAGGTTACTATATCCTATAAACCAACGGCCTGCAATGTCTAAATGGACAGTCTGGTGAATGCAGAACGTGCAGTCCCATATTTTAGGAGGACTGCACGTTTGGACAGGGGGCGACGATATTCGATAAAAACGCAACAGCGAATGGGGAAAGGAGCGAATTTTAGGCTAAGGTGCTAATCCTGCGCGCGCTGCGAAGGCGATGACCTGCGAGCGATTCTCCAGGTGTAGACGATCCATAACTTGACGGAGGTGATATTTGACTGTGCGGGCGCTGATATGGAGCGCGTCGCCGATTTCCTGGTAGGTCAGCCCCTCTGTGACCAGCATCAGCACCTCGCGCTGGCGGCTGGTGAGATCATCGAGCGTTCGGTCTTCATCCTCATTTTGGGCTTCGGCGGATGTGGCGCTCGCGCTGGGCTGGCGCGCGAACTCCGCGAGGATTTTGGTCGCCAGCCCAGGGGAGAAGGGCGGCTCTCCGCGCTTTAGTTCCTCAAGCAGTGAGAATAGCTCCTGCGCGTTGAGGTCCTTGAGCAGATAGCCGGCGGCCCCGCTCTTGATCGCCTCGAACAGATCGTGATCCTCGTCAGAGACGGTGAGCATCACAATCTCGATCTCTGGCAATTCGGCTTTGATCAGGCGGGTGGCCGTCAGGCCGTTGCAGCGCGGCATGTCGATGTCCATCAGGATCACGTCTGGCCGCAAGGTACGAGCGCGTTCCAACGCTTCCAGCCCGTCGTTCGCCGCGCCGATGACCTCGATGTCGTGCGCGCTCAGCAAGCTCTCCAGTCCTTCTAAAAATAGGGAAGAATCATCAACCAATAAGACCTTCATCGTTTTATCCTCCTCTGAAAATATTTGGGAACGCGGGCGTCTCGCCCGCCGGCGGACAGGATGTCCGCGTCCCGTGTTCGTCATCGTTGGTGATTCACCAATCATGGCAACTCCTGGTCAATTGCGCCAACGCTACGTCGGAGGGGGCATGGTGATCGCGACCCGCGTGCCCTGTCCCGGCGCAGCATCGATGGTCAAGCTGCCGCCGACGGCCTGGGCGCGTTCGCGCATTACGCGGAGGCCAAAGTGGACGTGCCCGGCGGCATCGCGCCCCCCATTGGCCGACCAGGCGGTGGGATCGAAGCCCCGGCCATCGTCCACGAGGGTGATCTTCGTTTGGCGTGCGTGGTGGGTGAGCGTGACGGTCACGTGTTCCGCCGCCGCGTGTTTCCTGATGTTGGCGAGAGCCTCTTGGACGATGCGCATCAATTGCACCGCCACCTCCGGCGCGATAGGGGGCAGTTCCTTGCCCATCTCATCTTCCTCGTTTCCCGATATCTCGAATTCAATCACCAGATCGTAGGTCTCGCCGTAGCGTCGGAGATAATCCGCCAGCATGGTCTTGAAGTCGCGGTTGTCCAGCGATGTTGTGGTGACATTCATAATGTACTCGCGCACATCGGTCTGCGCGTCCTGCACCACCTGGATCAGCCGCGCCAGCCGCTCGTGGGCGACGTCCGTCTTCTTCGCCGCCAATAACGCCTGGATAGCCTGGATTTGCACGTTGATGTAGCCGAGGACTTGGGCCAGACTGTCGTGCATCTCGCGCGCCAACCGCGCGCGCTCCTCGGAGACGGCGAGCGCGCGCTGGCGTTGCAGCGATTGCGCCTGGACGCGCTGGCGCTCGGTGATATCTCGCAGTAGGATCAAGCGTCCCAACGCCGGGTGTCGCGGCCCGAGGGGAGATGCGTGCAGTTCGTAATGCCGGCCGGCCCGCTCGGATTCCAGGCGGTGTTCTTGTGGCGCTTCGCAGATGGCGGCGAGCGCTTCCCATGCGCCGAAGGTCTCCACCGCGTGCTGTCCCCCGACCTGCGCCATCGAAACGCCGAGCACCTGCTGCGCGGCCGGATTTATATCCACAATCTGCCCTTGTGCATTCAGCACGATGACGCCTTCCGCCATCAATTCGATCACGGTGGCGCGCGCTACCGGCGTCACGTTGAAAAGCCGATAGCGAAACAGTCCCCAGGCCACGAGGAGGCCCGATGGCGCAAAGATTGCCGGCGCGATGTCGTGGCGTGGGAAGGGGCTGAAGCCAAAGATGTAGAGGATATTCCAGATGACGGGGAGAAGCAATCCGGCCATCAGGATTAACACCTGCCCGCGATAGAAGGGCGGCGTCTGCTGCCACGCGCGGATGAAGCTCCACACGGTCAGCGTTAACGTGACATACGAATAGGCCAGGAAGATCCAGAACCACGGCCCGTAGGTCTTGGCGACCACGGGGAATGGCCCGGCGGTGTCCAAAAACACATCGCGACGCAGCAGTCCGTGTGCGTTGTTTGTCCAGGCGACGACCGCCGTGAGCATGGGGATGGCAAACAGCAACGCCAGGTTGCGCGGCGTCAACCACTCGCGCCGGCCGGTGTAATCCAGCACGAGGATGAGCCATAGGACGGAGATCGGCCCATACACCATATATTGCACGTTGGCCCAGAAGAGCTTGGTCGGCAGATCGGCGCCCGCTTTCTCCAATCCATTCGCGATGACCCACACCGTGGCGGCCAACATCAACAGCGCGAAGGGCGCCGCGCCGGGCACGCTGCGTCGCTTCCAGGCGTAGATACCCAGCGCGGCTGTGATCAGCGCAGCGATGAACAATATCCAGAGATAAGGTATGTATTGGAAGTGCATGGTCATGATGTTCCTCCTGCTCAGTATAGCATACAGCACCTCAGTTGGTAAGGAAACGTGAGTGGCGGGATGCGCAATGATTCCCAAAGCAAAAGCGGTAGATATGGTGAGAGCTACCG
>CAZCAI010000096.1:0-18510 GCA_964496595.1 uncultured Anaerolineales bacterium | reverse complement strand
TAGGGTATTGGCCGCCGGCGCGCCGCCGCCCCGATTGACGAGATTGCTCACAAAATCGGCCTGGCCCAACACGCCTTCGGGCAGCGCGTCGTTGAGCAGCGCGGTCGAAGACGCATAGCGCAGGACGCGATGGTTATAGGTATCGGCGACGAAGACTTTGCCGGTGGTGGGGTCCACGGTCACCCCGTAGGGCTGGTTGAGCGCGCCCACGCGATTCCCGGCGGCGACCCAGTTGGAGGTGGCGCCGGAGAGCGCGAAGTTGTGGAGCGTGCCGTGGTGGCGGTTGCCGCTCAGGTCTTCGAGGGTGGTGCGGCCGGCGTTGTCGCCGCCGGCGTCGCCCTGATCGAAGGTGTAGGCGGCGACCAGGTTGCTCTCCCCGCCGGTCAGGTCGGCGACCATATCCGCCTGGATCTGCGGCCCGGTGCGGGCGGTGTTCCAGACGCGAAAGTCGTCAATCTGGCCGTCGAAGAAGCGGTCGTTATTGCTGTGTGCTCGCCCGATGTAAAAATTGGTATATGGGGAAATCGTGCGGTTCGTCCAGGTGGATTGGGCAACCTGTTCGCCGTTAAGATAGACCGTGAAGCTGCCTGGGCCAGCGGCATTGCCAATATACACTGCCGCCACATGGCTCCACTGGTTCAGGGGGATGGTGGGCACGACGGCGCCGGGCAGGCCAGATGATCCATCATACCCGCCAAAGACCCAACCACCAGCGGCGTTTTCATATTGCCCAAAGATAAGACCATCGGCGCCCCAATGGTCACCGGCAATGCCGCGGTAGTCCCCAGCGCTGCGCGGGTTGACCCAGGCCTCGATGGTGAAGCTCTGGCCCAGGGTGGCGGAGGGGTCGAAGCCGGCGGTCACATAGTCGCCGGTGGCGTCCATGACGCCGTCGAAATCCAGCGCGTTGCCCCGGAACCCCAGGATCAGGTCGGCGGGGCGCATCGTGTCCCAGGTGGGGCCGCCGCCCCAGGTGAAGGCAGCGGTGACGGTCTGGTGGCTGTCCATCGTCAGCACACAGTCGCCCATGCCGGTACATGCCCCGCTCCACCCGGCAAAGGAGGAAGCCGGGTCGGGGTCGGCGCTGAGGGTGACGGTATCGCCTGCCGCGAAGAGCTGCCGGTCGGGGCTGCGGACGATGCCGCCGGTGCCGTTGCCGGTGATGTTTTCGACGATGCCGTAGCCGCCGTCGCTCACCCAGTTGGAGGCAGCGCCGGAGAGGGCGAAGTTGTGGAGCGTGCCGTCGTAGGCGTTGGCGGTGAGGTCTGTGAGGGTGGTGACGCCGGTATTGTCGGCCCCGGCCACACCCTGGTTAAAGGTGTAATAGGCCACCAGGTTGCTCTCACTGCCGGTCAGGTCGGCATACATATCGGCCTGAATGTCCGCGCCGGTGCGGGCGGTGTTCCAGACGCGAAAGTCGTCAATCCGGCCGTCGAAGAAGCGGTCGTTATTGCTGTGTGCTCGCCCGATGTAAAAATTGGTATATGGGGAAATCGTGCGGTTCGTCCAGGTGGATTGGGCAACCTGTTCGCCGTTAAGATAGACCGTGAAGCTGCCTGGGCCAGCGGCATTGCCAATATACACTGCCGCCACATGGCTCCACTGGTTCAGGGGGATGGTGGGCACGACGGCGCCGGGCAGGCCAGATGATCCATCATACCCGCCAAAGACCCAACCACCAGCGGCGTTTTCATATTGCCCAAAGATAAGACCATCGGCGCCCCAATGGTCACCGGCAATGCCGCGGTAGTCCCCAGCGCTGCGCGGGTTGACCCAGGCCTCGATGGTGAAGCTCTGGCCCAGCGTGGCGGAGGGATCGAAGCCGGCGGTCACATAGTCGCCGGTGGCGTCCATCACGCCGTCGAAATCGAGCGCGTTGCCCCCGCCGGTGGCGTAGACGACATTCCACCCGACCAGGGCCGCCGCAACCAATACCAGGAACAAAACGATAGACTGTATCACCTGCTTACGTATGTGTTTCATTTTTAATCTCCCTTAAGAATTGCGAATTATGAATTGCGAATGACGTATGACGCATGACGTATGACGCATCACGTCTAATCATCATACGGCTGCGGCGCCATCTCTTCGAGGGGCAGCACGTGTCGGATGATGAAGATGCCGCTGACGGTGATATCGTTCTTGTGCAGGCCCTTAATCACTTCGCGGTAGTAGCCGCCCCACATCTCACTGCCCCAGCCCACTTGCTGCGCCAGGGTCGTGGTGTCGGTGATGGTGTCGATGGGCGGCAGATCGGTGAACTCCAGCTCGATATCGCGCCGGACGTCGTAGGCCTCCCAGAGATGCGGGGGCACGGCGTCCGGGTCGATGGGGATGAACTTGGCGTCTAAGTTGTCGTGGTCGGGATGATATTTGTGTTTGAAGGGGTTGAGCGGGTCCTGGTAATCAATGGCGATGGCGAAATTCAAGCTGTCTGTGAAATTGCCACTGGACAGGATCGGTTCCTGGATGCTAAAGGCCGCCGAGGTGGTGCGGGCGCCGTCCGCGCCCGTGTAGCTGGGCAGCAGCGAGATGCGCCCAGGGGTTTCCTCATCGAGGCGGAGCAGGATGCGGAAGCGGAACTCGCTGCCGCGCCCGTCGGTGAAGACGGTCGGCGCGCCGAGCACGATCTCGCCGCAGGCCAGGTCGTCCCCATCCTGCGTGGCGACGGTGAGGGCGTAGTCGACGGCGTCGCTCAACAGTTGATCGTCCACCGGCGTCGGCGGCGGGTTGAGCGAAGCGCTATCGAGGGTCGCGGCCAGCGCGCCGTTGCGCACCTGGCCCAAATCGCGCCGCTGCTCCAATAGATCGGTACACGTGCCGGTCCAGAGCGCGGCGTTGTAGGCGGAGACATAGCCGAAGTTCACCATCGGCTCAAGCCGCCGGTCCTCGGCGTCATACGCGGGGAGATCGGGCACATAGAACGTGTAGCCGGTGGCGTCCTCGCGCGCCATCCCGGTGATGCCGAGCGCGTCCACGGTGACCTGCACCGGCCAGGCGTTGGGTTGCGGGTCGGGCACGGGCGCGTTCACGTCGGTGACCGGTGAGGTCACGTCGAAGGCGGCGGTGGCGTCGGGCGGCGTCGCCGGATCGAGCGCGATGTCGTAGTCGCCCGGTGTCAGACCGGTGAAGATATACGCGCCATCGGTCAGCGTCTGCGTGGCGGCGACGGGGCTGCCGCCGGAGGCCAGCGTGACGGTGATCCCGCCAAAGCCTGGCTCGACGGGGTCGCGCTCGCCGTTCTGGTTGAGGTCCTCAAAGACGTAGCCCGCCACGTAAGGGGTGGTCCCCGTCATCGCCTGCGTCGGGGTGATCACCTGCCCGCCCCGGTTCAGATCAAGCACGGTGTGGATGGCCAGCCGGGATTGACTGCCGTCGATAATCTCCTGGAATTCGGTCGCGCCGTAGATGCCGGAGCTGTTGCGCGGGCGGAGGGCGATGGTCAGCTCGCCGGCATCGGCGTTGGTCGCGCCCAGGCGGGCCTGGCTCACGTCGTAGATGCGCACGTCGCCGATCCACAGGCCGCGCATATCGGTCGATTCGTAGGTCATGGGGATCATCCAGCGCGTGCCGCCCTCCAAAGAGGCGATGACGAGCACGGCTTTGCGCGCCGGCTCATCTGCGACGCCGGCCTGCGCCATCTGCATCACGCGCGCGGTCGGCGATTCATCTGGAATGAGGACCAAGACGATATTGCGCTTTTCACCAACCGCCAAGGGAATCTGCACAGCGTGCTGGCGCAGGTCAATGTAAGTGGGCAAGGCCACGGTACCTTCAAATGTTGAGCTTTCATAATAGAGAGGCGGCGCGGCGTCGCCGGCGTCGGCGAAAGAGATCGTGACGGTGATGGGGATGGCGCACGTATTCTCGATTGGGATGATCTGCCGTTCGCCGCCAACGCCGGGCGCGAATTCAATTTCGTCCGGGACGGATTCGTCGACCGTCAAGGGCGGCGTGAAGCCCTCGGATGCGCCGGCCGCCTCCCCGTCAAAGTAGACCAGGTAGGATTGACCGTAGGTCAATGTATCGGTATCGTCCATCGTCTCCCAGCGGCCGCCCGGGGTCAAGTAGCGCGCCTCGGTGACGCCGGAGGCGCCGAAGTAGACGGCAATCGTCGGGCTGGCGTCGGGCGAGATGGGGAATCCGGCCAGGTTGTAGGAATCCTTGAGCCACTGCTGATTCTTCGCTTTGGGCTGCCCCGCCACCTGGAGCGTGAGGGGATCGGCCAGGTTGTCGTCTAATTTCACCAGGTAGGCGGTGTTAGCGTGCAGGGCCAGCAGATTGGTGAGGAAGTTGCGCGGGCCGCCGTCCGGCCCCGCGCTGCCCTCGGGGAAGTAGCGCAGCCAGCCCGGCTCATCCCACAAACCCTCCGCCGGATCTACAATGTAGTCCTTCGTCGAGAAGGGCACATTCCAGGCCCACACGCTCTCCAGGCAGGCGTCGCACGCGAGCTGGTCGAACACGGCCTCCATCGTGGACAGCTCATGCCTCCAAACGGGTTCCTCCTCCGTACCCTTGTTGATCAAGGGCGAGGTGTTGATCGGCTCCACCTCTAAATAGATGGCGTTCCAGCCGGCGTGCAACGTGACCGTCTGCGTGACGGTGTTGCCCTCCGTCTCGACGTCATCGGCCGCCACATCCCTGGGCGCGAGGCTGGCCTGGGCGCGGAAGGGGGCCTGCGCGGTCGGCGTGCTGCTCGGCTCGGAAACGCCCGCGAGGCGATGCGCTACGGTATCCCCCATACCAAAGAGCAGCGTTACCAAAAATATAGCCAACACACCAAATCGTACTTGCTTGAACTTGTTCATCTGTGTCACTCCTTATCTGGGATAATAAAATTGTTCAAGAATCAATCCAAACACCCTACGACATCCTCCAGCGCGTGCGCCAGGTAGACCTTGCCGGAGAGCACCGTCACCGCGCCGCCGGAGGCGTTCACGCCCACGACGTTGAGATCCGGGCGGGCGCGCAGGATCGCCAACACGTCATCGGCGCCGACGTCATTGAAATCCACGATCACGGCATCGAGGTTGCCCAGCTTGAGCGGCCCTTCGTGCGGCGCTTGTTGGATGAGGATCACATCGTCCCGCGCTCGCAATTGGGCGGCCAGGCCGCTGAGAAAAATCGAATCACCGTAGAGCAGAATGCGCTTCTTCACATCTCTCCAACTTTTCTGGGTGAATATGTCAATAAAAAACTAAGAAACCCCTAAACCATAGCTAAACTGTAGCAAAAATCGGGGCCGGCGTCACTAGACTTAAGTATAGTCGAGGTATAGTCTCGGCGACTAGACCTGCCTATACCTCGCTCATGAAGGCTAAAGGGCGCAGAAAAACAAAAAGACCTGTCAGGCAGGTTAAGCCCGACAGGTCTCTGTGTATACCTCTATTCAAGGCGTCATCCCATCACGCGGCGCCTCACGATGTATCTTCTTCCTGTTGCTCTTGAAGTTGCTGATAATAGGCGATGGCCTGCGCGCGGTTTTCGAGGTGCAACAACTCCAGAATCCGCCCCATGTGATATTTGATGGTATTCTCGCTGAGGTGCAGCTCGGCGGCGATTTGCTTGTAGAACATCCCCTCGGCCACCATCTTCAAAATCTCCCACTGCTGGGCGGAAAGTTCATCCGCCTCATCCGCAGCGGGCAGGGCGGGTCGCGAGGCCATGCGCGAAAATTCGGCCAGGACGCGGGCGGCCATCCCCCGCGCTAAGGGCGTTTCGTCGCGCAGCAAGCCGGTGAGCAGACGACAAAACTCGTTGGCCTCCAAATTCTTGAGCAGATAGCCGGAGGCTCCGCTTTTGAGCGCCTCAAAGAGCGCGTCATCATCCTCCGCCACGGTCAGGATGACGATCTTGATCTCCGGGAACTCGGCCTTGATGGCGCGCGTGGCCGCTAGGCCGTCGCACTTGGGCATATTGAGATCCATCACGACCACATCGGGGCGCAGGGCGCGCACCTTCTCCTGCGCTTCCCGACCATCGTGCGCGACGCCGATGACGGTGAGGCCGCGCGCGATGAGCAGGTTGCGCAGGCCATCCAAGAAGAGCGGATGGTCATCGACCAAGAGCACCCGCAGCTTCTGGATATTGGCCGCGTCGATCTTCTCCGAAGCAACGACAAAGCGCGGGAGAAGCACCGTCAGGCGCGCGCCGCGTCCCGGCCGGGAACGAATCTCCAGCGTACCGCCGGCGCGCTCTGCACGCTCGCGCATCATTTTTAGGCCAAAATGATGTTTATCCGCTTCAGGCGATGATTGTGGTTCAAAACCCCGACCATCATCCACCATGTCAATCTGCACGTACTCCCCCACGAGGCGAAACGCCATATCGACGTGGTGAGCCTGGGCGTGCTTGCGCACATTGGTCAAGCCCTCTTGCAGGATGTGCAGGGCCTGTTCCTCCACAGCGGAGGTGAACACCGCCGCCGGGAAATTATCGGGAATACTGAACGTGGTCTCCAAATCGCAGTGCTGGCCCAATCCGTGCAGATAGTCGCGCACGGTGGCAATAAAATCCTGCTGGGGAAGATCCGGCTCGCGCAGGCCTAAGATATGGGCGCGGATGCCGCGATGCGCTTCCTGAGAGGCCTGGATCAGGTCGGCTAAGTTCCGCTGGGCGGCGGGGCGTTCATCGGCATCCAACAAGGTCTGCACGGCCTGCGCCTGCACGTTGATGTAGCCCATCACCTGCCCCAGGCCGTCGTGCAGATCGCGCGCCAGCCCCTCGCGCGCCTCCAAATCGGCCAACGTGCGCTGCTGCTCGATGATGGTGGCCTGCGCCTGCTCGCGCTCGATGATTTCGGCGCGCAACTGGGCGTTGGCCGCGTCCAACTCGGCGGTGCGGGCCGCCACGCGCTCCTCCAAGGTATGGATCAGGTCGCCCAGTTCGGCCGCGAGCGCGTTGAACGCCCTGGTGAGAAAGCCGATCTCATCATGGTAGCACACCGGCACACTGGTCGCGTACTCCCCAGCCTCGATGCGCTCGACGCCCGCGACTAAGGCGTTGAGCGGCTGCACCAGGCCCACGTAGAACATCAGCGGGAAGCCGCCCATGATGAAGACGCTCGCCGCTAAGATCAGCCCGGCCAAGGGCGCGAGTATCCGATGAAGGCGCCGGCGGAATTCCAGGAGGAAATCCTGCACCACGCCATCGGGGCCGCCGGTCGCGGGCAGCGCCGCCAACGATAGTTGCTGGGGAAGCGGGCCGCGCATGTTGCCGGGGATCGCACCCACGGCCCACAGGCTCGCGCCGGGATCATCATTGGGATGATAGACCACATCTGAAAGCGCCGCGTAGACAAAATCGAAGCGGCCATCGGCGTGGAGCACGGCCTGGAAGGTGAACTCGGCCTCCGGCTGGCGGAATCCGCGCAGGCGATCCCAGGTGATGATCATGCGGTCGGCCTCTTGCCGCGCAAAAACGCCGCCGGGGCTGATGTTGGGATCGAGGTCCATCAGCATAGGCATCAGCAGCGGCGCGCCCGCGCCATAGCGATACTGGTACTCGCGGTAGCGTATCGCCCGCCCCGGCGCGATCACGCCGTCATTGCAGGCGTAGATTGTGGGATACTCCTGGCCATAGAAGGGGAAATCGAACGTCAGCGCCTCGCTGCATCCGCGATAGCGCTCGTCATCCAACTGCAAATCGCGCCCCAGATCGCGCTCGAAGGCGAAGGGGATCTCCGCGATGGTGTAGGCGCCCTCCGCCGTTGGCGTAAAACGCAGCGCGCGCGGCGCAGCCAGATCAGGCTGATAGTCGGCGATGCGCGCCGGGGCGATCACCCACCCCACGATGCCCATCAGCGCCAGCATCACCGTCAGGGTGACGCCGGCTAACTTGACCATAAAGGACGTGGTTTCCGCCCGCTGGTCGAGGTACGTCAGGGCGAAGGCGAACAACGCGGCTAAGATGCCTAACGAGATACCCACATTGGCCAGCGCTACCGAGAGCAAATAAAAGGTGCGCAGCAGGTTGAAAAGGCTCAGAGAAGCGACAAAGAGGAAGATGAGCGTGAAGGTGCGCAGCGCGCGCGCCTCGCGGCCGGCGGGGTGAAGCCAAGCGATCCGAAGGCGCCGCCAGAACCGCGCGCGCGACGGGGTCAAGCAGTACATCTGCCGGATGAAGACCACCGGCGCCCACAGCAGGAACAACAACAGAAGGTAGTCGGTCCAATCGATGCGATATTCGACCACGCCGGCGCGCAATCGCACGAACCGGTAGATAGCAAATCCGATTTCCCACAGGGCGTAAAGGCCGCTGGCGATCAAGCTTAGACGCGCTTCATGGCGCAGTGCGAGAGGCAGGTCGGGGAAGTGATAGGCGAATTGCAACAGACATATCCACGCCATACTGAGCAGAGGCGCCTGGAGAAAGACCACGACGAGGACCGGCGCGGGGGGCAGCAGCGCCGCTTCTAAGAAGAGCGTGGCAATGAAACCCGTCAATCCAATGAGGAACCTAATTAAGCACGCTAACTGTATATTGCGCCGAAATCTAAAATACCAGAGGAAGTAAGCCGTAATCAGGGCAATTAAAATCAACTGCGTCAAATAGCCGATGGCGACCGGCGTCAAATACAGCATCCTAAATCTCCCCCCTCTCCTCCCCACTGTGTCGTGGGTGCTTCCATTGTAACCTCCTCTGGCCCTTTCGACAACTTTGGTCAAGACACAGCGACGACGCCGCGTAGCGTCAATTTTCGTTAGCCTGAAATCAGGTATAATCTCCCCATAAATATCATCCTTGAGAATCCAACGGCATAGTGTTACAATAACTGTAATCGGAACAAACAACAACTCACGAGCGATCTTGATGCTAACATGAAAGACAAACCTACACCCATTTGCGGTGAACACCATATAAAGAAGGAGTGGCGTCCTATGACCTTCGAGTACAGTGAGGAAGACGTCACCGTGCGCATTCCGAATGTCTATGCCTGGGTCTGTCCGGTAAGTGGGGAAGCATCTTTCACGCCAGATACAGCAGATGATCTCATTAGGACCGTGCGCGAATTGATCGCACCTGGGTAGTTCCAGAAGTTAAAACTACCCAAACCTGATGCTTTTTCCCCAGAAAACGGCCCATTTTTGGGAAATTTATTTTCTTGGAACGGCCTTGCCAAACGGGCCAGAGAACGCCGATCAGAGCCAACCGAATACATCGTTTCGGTTGGAGTGCGATAATTCAAACTGAACCCCAAACAATTTCCATATCCATAATCCAAAGGAGATGTTGATGAACGACCAAGTACCGGCCCAATCCAAACCGAGCAAAGAGCAAATGAGCTTCGTGACCCTGCCGCCATCGCTGCGAGGTGTGCCCATCTGGCTGACCTATCTCGCCGCCTTGCTGGGCGTTGTCTATATGCTTAATCCCGGCTTAGGCGTCTTCGAGATTATTCCAGATAATATACCCTTGGTCGGCAACTTAGACGAAGGCGTCGCCTTCACCCTGATCTGGTACGGACTGGTCGAGATCTTCCAAGGGCGGAAATATCGCCGCGCGGAGGATGATAACTAACCCGGGCGAAGGTTAGAATCTAGTTTTTCATACGTCCGTCTTGTCTCCATACAACCATCCAAAACAGCGGGAAGAGTTCAAACCCTCGCAAGGGTGACCCGAAACTTGTGGTATAATGTCGATAACAAGCTAACAATGTGACGACCTGACTAACTTCGGAGGTGCGGGATGGCTTTGGATATGACACTGCGGGAGCAGATTTTGATGCGTCTGGTCGATGTCATCGATCCAGAAACGGGGGTGGATGTGTTGCGCATGCGCCTGGTGGAGAATCTCTCCGCCGATGAGGAGAGCGGCGTGGTCGCCTACTGCTTTCGTCCCTCGTCGCCGCTGTGCCCGTTGGCCCACAGCCTGGCGGTGGACATCAAACACGCCATCGCCGAGGTGCCGGGCGTGACGGGGCAGGAGATCACCGTTGCGGGCTACGTCAAGGCCGAGGAATTGACCGCGATCATCAACCGCGAGGATGTGTAGATCCGTTTCGAGGATAGAAATTGGAGGAAAAGTTATAGATGGCGATTTACGAATATAGTTGTGAGACATGTGAGGCGGAATTTCAGGCGCGCCGCGCGATGAAGGACGCGGATGCGCCGATTGCCTGCCCGGAGTGCGGCGGGCAGGCGACCCAACGCAAGCTCTCGTCGTTCTTCAGTCCGAACGGCGGCACGCGCGCCTCGCTCAGCAACGCCGGCAGCTCCGGCAGTAGCAGTAGCTGCGCCTCGTGTAGCGCCAGCTCCTGCTCCACGTGCGGCATCTGACGCGCGTCCAGAACATCAAAAAGCCCCGACCGGCTCAATAACCGGCGGGGCTTTTCTCGTGGATGTGATGGGGTACTTATAGGCGAGTATTCCGTCAAGCGTATTGCGTAATTAGGCTGTGTATACTCTGCACACCTACCAATCGAATCTCGCAACTAGTTCATTACGGAATACGGAATACGGAATACGGAGTACGAAATACGTTCCTCAGCTTTCAGGCATGCGCATCTAAAAAGTTCTGGAGGATCACCGCCGCTGCGACAGCATCAATCCAATCCTTAGAGGGGCGTTTGCCCTGGGCGTGCATGATGTCCACCGCTTCCTCCGTGGTGAGACGCTCATCCCAGAGATGCAAGGGCAAATCGAGGGCCGCGGCCAATTCGGCGCTGTAATCGCGCACCCATGCCGCCTGCCGGCCCTCCGTCCCATCCATGCTGATGGGCAGGCCGACGACCAACTCAGCCACCTGATGCTCCGCTACCAACGCCGCGTACGCCTCGAAATCGGCCACACGCGAGGTGCGCTCGATCACGGCCAACGGGCGGGCGATCATCCCCAGCGTGTCGCTAATCGCCACGCCGATCCGCTTATCCCCTAAATCCAACGCCAAATATCGCATCAGATCACACCGTCAGGGTGTCCCCATATCGCCCGGTATAATCTCCACCGCGTAGCGCAGGTCGAGGAAGGGCATATAGGGAAACCACTCCGGCGAGACGGCGACCTCCGGCGGCTGCGCCAGGGGCAGTTCCTCGGCCAGCATCTCATCAGCCGCCGCCACCTCTCGGCCCTTGACCAGGCGAATGACATCTTCCGCCGAGATGTCTGAGGTGGCATACCCGTGCGCCGCGACGTAGAAGGTGAACCGCCCCGGCCCCACCTCCTCCTCGGCAGCCTCGCCATACTCGAAGCGCGCGTCGGTCAGGTGGTAGCCCTCCGGCAGGTTGGCCGCGAGGTGATGATACGCCAGCGCGTGCACATCGCGCAGATCCACCTTCTGGGCGGTGATGAGCAATCGGAGATTCAGGCCCAAGACGGGCGATTCCTCACCGACGAGATGCGTGTAGGCCTGCTTAGGCACAGCCTGGATCACCAGGGTTTGGTGCGGGAGGTATTCTCCCGGCTCCAGATAGTCGCCCGCTCGCAGGCCGTCATAGGCCTTGGCCATCACCTGCTCGGCGGCCAGATCCCACGCCCGCGCTCGATCCGCCTCCGAGACGACCGCGACGGTCGAGCTTTCGGCGCCGCTCACCGGGGAGGGATTGGTCACCCGCACCGCGAAGCCGGCCACGCCCTCGACTAAGTTGATCTGATAAGCGTCCACGTTGCCGCGCGGCCCCTCCTCCAGCGCCTCGATGGGCGCCTCAATCTGCCCAAAGGCGGGGATGATGACCTCCTGCGTGGTGACAAAGCGCACCGGATAGGAGCCAGCCGACGTGCGGACGACGGTGCCTTCCATCACGCGATACTCCTGGCCCAAGAGATTGGTGAAGAGCACGCGCCCGGTGGCGCGTCCGGAGTAGGCGAAGCCCTGCCCGGAGGTGCTCACCTCGACGTAGGACTCGAACTCGTCGCCGATGCGCGCGGAGGGGATGATGCCGCGCTGGAGGTTGGGGAGATCCACATCGGGGCTGACGGAGACCGGCACGACCTTGTCGTAGCGCCGGCCTTCGGGCGCCAGGACGATGCGCGCGGACGGCCCGGCCAGCAGCCCGGTCGCAGCGACGATCAGGAGCACGACGACGAGCACGATGCTCTCCAACATCAACAGCCAGGGCGGCTGGGGGCGTGGGAGCCGCAACTCAGGTCGACGCGGCGGCTCGGCCCACCAGGGATTGCGCGGCGGGCCGGCGGGTTTGGGCGGACGCAGCGCGGGCCAGCGCTCGTGCTGCTCCCAATAGGTCTCGGCCGCCGCCTCGCTGCCGAAGACGGGGAAGCCTACCTCGCGGGCGATGGGACGGCGCGCCGGATCTTCGATGACCCAGGCGGCCTCTATCTCGCGGCGCTGTAGCTCGCGGAGCACCACCTCGTAATCCAGGCGCTGCATCCAGCCCTTCTCGACCTCCCAGGGCAGATGCAGCAGCACGCGACGCACCTCCGCGTGTCGCAACGCCTCGCGGACGGTGTATCGATCATCGGTCGGTGTGATATGTAAGGTGTCCACCCGTAGGTTCGCCTCCGCTCAAAAGTAGGTCGCAGTGGATTGCCAAATCCACGACTTCCACGACAATTCCCTGATAGTATGTGCTGGTGAGAAACGGAGATCTAGCGATCTCCTTGGAGCACAAGGCCCTCCTTGGAGCACAAGGCCATTAGCGCACATGACCAAGCCTATCTCGGAGCAGTATGCCATAAGTTAGCGATTTGCCAAGTAAATCAGGGGCGACCGCGATGTCGCCCCTGATACAACGGCACGCCACTTCGTAACGTGCCTGACTACGAACGCTTACAGAAAAAGTCTATTTCAAAATATAGTGCGTCCCGCGCTTGGCGCCCACCTTGAGCAGCACGCCTTGCTGCACCAAATCGACCAGATCCAAGCGCAAGGTCTCCGAGCTATAATCCGGACAGAGCTTCTGATACTCGCGGTTGGTGATCCGCCCGTGCTGCTGGATGTAGGCAAGCGCCTTCGCCTGCCGCTCGTTCATCGTCAGATCGGTCTCCGGTTGCAGGATTTGACGCGACGCGCGCCGCTTCGCCTTCTTGAAAATGACGGTGAACGAGTACTCGGTATCGTGAAAGGTGGGCGGCGGATGGCCCGCGCTCACCATCTCCTCCAGCATCAGATCGACGCCCAAACCCAACTCCTCGATGTAGCCCCATTGATAGAGGCCCTGTACAATCCGGGGATTGCGGGAGAAGTGCTCATCGACGATGTTGTCTATAGTGATGAAGCCCGGCAGCCGTCCCGGGCTGGAGATTTCCAGACGATCCTCGAACATACGCACCTCAATGGCGCGCCCGTGCAGGCGATAATCGCGGTGCGCCACGGCGTTGACCAGCGCCTCGCGGATCGCGGCGGGCGGGTACATCCACTGCTCCTCGCGCTTGAGGCCCTGCACCACCGCGCCGATGCGAATTTCTTCCTGGAGAATCTCCCACGTGCGCTTGATGATCGAGGCCACGCCGCCGCGCACCTCCACGCGCCGCCCGTAGCCCGGCTTCCCCCGCGACGGGTTGTGGATCTCGGTGCTGGGGAAGCGCACGAAGGTCAACCCGCTGCGCGGGATGTACATCTGCGGCTTCTTGCCGAAGAGTAAAATCCCCGCCACGGTCACGCGATGATCCGGCATCAGCCACCCCATCTCGATGAAGAGGTCGTTCACCGGGCGCGTGAGCGGATGCCCCTGCCGCTCCTCCCACGCCTCCAAGAATTCGCGGATCGTCTCCTCGTCGAAGTCGTCGCGCGTGGCGCCGGGCGCCGGATCGGCCTCGTACTCCCCCGCCGAGCGGACGGTGCTAAGTTGGCGCACCTCATCGCCGCTGAGACGGCGGTTCTCCGGCCCGGTGCGCACCAGGACACGTCCATCGGAGAGCGTGTGCAGATCGGAGCTGCGCGCCACCCGCCCCACGAAGACGAATCGCCCGCTGGTCTCCACCTGCTCCCACTTGATGGGGATCGGAGGCCGGCAGAGCGCCTCCGCTTGCTCCACCGCGTCCGTGAACTCCTCTGGATAGAGATTGCCGACCGGACGACCCGCCTCGCTCACGCCGACATAGATCGTTCCGCCATCGGCGTTGGCGAATGCGACCAACGTCTCGGCCAAGGCATCGGGATCGGCCTCCGGTAAGATCGCGACCAACTGCGTCGGCCCTGTTTGGAGCGCTTTGCGCATCACGTGGATTTCACTCCTCTAAAAATTGCGTGGGAACGCGGGCGTCCCGCCCGCTCCGTTGCGGACAAGATGTCCGCGTTCCATGCTTTTGTCTTCCAGTTCAGGCTAGGATGGGCAATTTTACAACTCATCATCTTCACCATTTGCTGCGGCGTAATCTTCACTCTCTTCCTCATCTTCATTGTTAAACAATCGCGCCACCGAGGCGACGCGGTCGCCTTCCTTCAGATCCATCATCTTCACGCCGCGACTGTAGCGCCCCATCTTGGGGATGCGCTCGACGCGCGTGCGAATAATGATACCATCCTCCGACATCAGCGTGATCTCATCCTCATCCTGCACCACGCGGCCATCGACGACCGGGCCGGTTTGCTTCGTCACGCGATAGGCGCGCACGCCCTTGCCGCCGCGTCCCTGCGCGCGGAACTCCTCCAACGAGGTGCAGCGTCCGTAGCCATGCAACGAGGTCAAAAAGAGCGAGGCCTCCGGCTCCACGACCTCCGCCACGGTCAGGCCGTCGCCATCATCCATCCGAATGCCGATCACGCCGGCGGCCGTGCGGCCCACCAGGCGGACATCCTGCTCGTTGAAGCGGATGCCCTGCCCCTGTTCCGTCACCAGGATGACGTCATCGTGGCCCTGGGTGAGGCGCACCCATCCCAACTCATCGCCTTCGTTGAGCCGAATGGCAATGATGCCGCTGGGGCGCACCGAGTCGAATTGATTGATCGCCACGCGCTTCGCCAGACCCTGCCTGGTGACCAACATAAAATACCTGGCCTCATCGAAATCGGGCACGGCCAGCACCGCCGTGACGCGCTCCTCGTTCTTAATCTCGATGATGCCGGCCAGGAGCGAGCCTTTCGCCGTCCGCCCGGCCTCCGGGATGTGATAGACCTTTTCCTGGTAGACCTTGCCCTTATCGGTGAAGAAGAGTAGCGTGTCGTGGCTGTTGGCGGAGATCAGCGTCGTGATCTCGTCCTCGTCCCCGGTGGACATACCGATCACGCCGCGACCGCCGCGTCGCTGCGCGCGGAAGACGGTCCAGGGCACGCGCTTGATGTAGCCGCGCTGCGTAAGCGAGATGAGGACCTCCTCTTTTTCGACTAAATCCTCCAGATCCAGTGAAGCATCCAACTCGGGGAAGATGCGGGAGCGACGCGGGTCATTATAACGCTCGCGCAACTCCAACAGATCCTCGCGGATCACGGAGCGCTGCTGGCGCGGCGAGGCCAACAGCCCCTTCAGATAATCAATGGACTTGAGCAGGTCGGCGTACTCGATCTCGATCTTCTCGCGCTCCAGGCCGGTGAGGCGTCGCAGTTGCATATCCAAAATCGCCTGCGCCTGCGCCTCGCTCAGGCCAAAGCGGACGATCAATTGCTCACGGGCGGTGTCCACATCGGGCGATTCGCGGATCGTCTTGATGACTGCATCTAAGTGATCTAAGGCGATCAACAGGCCCTCCAAAATATGGGCGCGGGCCTGGGCGCGATTCAACTCGAATTGGGTGCGCCGCACCAAGACCTCGATGCGGTGATCCAAGAAAATCTGCAACATCCGCTTGAGCGGCAACAGGCGCGGTACACCATCCACCAGCGCCAACAACTGGATGCCAAAGGTGGATTGGAGCGGCGTGTGCTTGTAGAGGCGATTGAGCGCCTTCTGCGGCTGGGTGCCGCGCTTCAACTCGACGATGATGCGCAGCCCGGTGCGATCCGATTCGTCGCGCAGATCGGTGATCTCGTCCAACTTGTTCGTGCGGACTAACATCGCGATCCGCTCCAGCAGGCTGGTCTTGTTCACCTGGTAGGGGATCTCGGTGATGACGATGCGGAACCGGCTGCCGCGCATCTCTTCGATCTTGGACTCGGCGCGCATCACGACCTTGCCGCGGCCGGTGGCGTAGGCCTTGATGGTGGACTCTTGCCCCAGGATATTGCCGCCGGTGGGGAAATCCGGCCCTTTGATGTGCTCCATCAGCGCCTCGACGCCGATTTCTTCTTGGCGCTCCCAGTTGTCGATGAGATAGACGAGCGCGGCGACGACCTCGCCCAAGTTGTGGGGCGGGATGTTCGTCGCCATGCCGACGGCGATGCCGGAGGAGCCGTTGACCAGCAGGTTGGGCAGGCGGGCCGGCAGCACCTGCGGCTCCTGCAAGCTGCCGTCGAAGTTATCGACCCAATCGACGGTATCTTTTTCGATGTCGGTGAGCATCTCCATCGAGATGGGCGCCAGGCGCGCTTCGGTGTACCGCATCGCGGCCGGCGAATCGCCATCAATGGAGCCGAAGTTCCCCTGCCCATCGACCAGCATATAGCGCATCGAGAAATCCTGCGCCATCCGGGCCATCGCATCGTAGACCGCCGTATCGCCGTGGGGATGGTACTTCCCCAGCACCTCGCCTACGATCCGGGCCGATTTTTTGTGCGCGGAGTTGGGCCGGATGCCCATATCGTACATCGCGTAGAGGATGCGACGCTGCACCGGCTTGAGGCCATCGCGCGCATCGGGCAGCGCGCGCGCGACAATCACGCTCATCGCGTAATCCAGATAAGCGGAGCGCATCTCTTTTTGGATTTCAACGTACTTGATCGTACCGATTTTATTTCCGGTCTCTTGTTCCATCGCTTTATTCAAAGGTATATGACCTCACATTCTGTACATTTGCTAGCCCCGCTGTCCTATTTCTCTCTTTCAACTTCACCTTCCGAGAAGCTATAACAGGATCGCCCCAGCTAAAATTGGGATATCGATCCCCGCGCAGATCCCCGGAAGGTGTAGATTTTCCCCCAGGGCGAAAGAGATCGACTGTAATTTTGGGCGCTTGCACTGCTATCTCACATACTACTTATAAGGAAGGCGCAGGGGGTTCCGAAGCATTATTATACCTTAAAAAGAGCATAAGGCGAATGAAATAAACGCGCGCCCGGCGACTGAAGTCGCGGACAATGGGGCGTAGTTTGCTACGCCTGCGAAGTCGGCCTTCGCCGACTCTCTGACCACTTTTTATCCCTGGTTCTTTACGAATTTGCCGGACAGCAGTAAACTACCCGTCTGAAAGCCCCCAACAACAGCCGCCCCCGATCTGCTGGGGGCGGCTGCGTGGTTCCAGGTGATGTTGAGATTGTCGGCAGGCGTTACGGTGTGGAAAAATCGGCGTTCTTGTAGATAACGGGCAAGATGAGGCGGTAAGCCGACGGGCGGCTGTGGATGTTGTTGCTCATATCCAGATCGAACATCGTAGCGGGCGGCGTGAGCGTCACGGTGTTCCACACGATGGCGTTATCCGAATTCTGGGCGGTGAGGGTGTACGTCACCACGCTGTGGGCCGGGAAGGTGGTCAGGGTCTCGGAGAAGGTGAGGCCGCCGCCGGTGGCGGTGGGACACTCCGCGCCGCCGGACGCCGTGCATTCCCAGGTGATCGTCCCGAACTCGGCCGGGATGGTGCTGGAGAGTGCGGCCCCCGGCGCGACGACATCCCGAGCGCCAAGGTTGCGCGCCACGAAGATGATGTCATAACCGTTGAGCGTCGCGCGGATGTGTTGTTCCACGGCCAGGTCAGCGACGGGCAGTACGGTCAGGGTGACGTTCGCGGTGTCCGTGAGCGCGCCGTCGCTGATGGTGTAGGTGAACGCGACTTCGCCGAGGAAGTCAGCGGTGGGCGTGTAGACAATAGTCGCGCCGTCGGTGGCGACTGCGCCTTCTGTCGGCTCGCTGACGTGGGTGATGGTGATGGCATCGCCGTCGGGATCGCTGTCGTTCGCCAACACATCCAGCACGCTGGCAGGCTGCGCGGGCACGCTCTCCGGGACGTTCCATTCGTCATCCACCGCGACCGGCGGGTTGTTGTCCGAGGCTGCGATGGTGATGGTCAACTCGGCAGGGTCGCTCTCGTTGCCCGCCGCGTCGATGGCGACGACGACGATGGCGTGTTCCCCTACGCCCAACGGCTCATCGGGGGTGCATAACCAATCACCATTCTCATCAGCCACAGCTTCGCAGATCACGTTACCCTCGTCATCGCGGACTTCGACGGTCGCGCCGGGTTCGGCAGTACCTGCGAAGGTGGGCGGATCCGTCATTAACGTGCTGCCATCTTCTGGCGCGGTGACCGTCGGCGCGGCGGGCGGCGTGGTGTCGAGGGTGAAGGCGACAGGGTCGGACTCGCTGCGATTGCCGGAGGCATCGGTGGCTTCGGCGATGATGGTGTAGTCGCCGTCGTCTAGCTCGCTGAGGTTGAGGTCGCAGCGCCACGCGCCGGTATCGGGATCGAAGGTGTCGGCGGTGCAGGTGGTGACGGGGTTATCGTCCGCGTCGTAGAGCGTGACGACGATGCTGGCGGTGTCGGTCACATCAGCCGTGCCGGTGACGGTGAGTGCATCCTGACCGGTCAC
>CAZCAI010000095.1:0-18726 GCA_964496595.1 uncultured Anaerolineales bacterium | reverse complement strand
TAGCGCCTGTCTCAGGACTTCAGTCCGGGATACAACATTTCACCTAAAAACCAACAAGAGCCTCCACGTTTTGCTTGCACAAACTGAAAACGTGTTCAAAATATGTCACAGAAGCGTGGATTTACCAATCCGCTTGGAGCGCATAGGATGTAATTATAAAATGAGGAAGCCCTACCGAAACATCAAAGCGACAAGTTTCTACGGCGGCCTGCTGGTCGCCAGCGTGGATTCCGGATAGGTGCGCTTCACACCACTCTACGCGACGCATCGCGCGGCGTTCACGCTGGTCTATCAGGATGAGGTCGGCAGCGTGGAGATCCTCACCCTTTTGGAGCGCGCCCTTGCGCACCCCCTGTCCCCCATTAACGGCTGCATAGCCTAACCCCGCAATGACGAAGTGAAGATGGCGCCCTGTCGTCAGGGGCGCGAATTTCACCGAAACTGTGCTACAATTAGGTACACAGATGAGACACGATTGTGTCATTGTGCGACCATGGGAGGTGGGCGATGACGATGATTGGCGTGCGCGAGTTGCGCCAGCAGACCTCGAAACTGCTGCGCAAGCTGAGAGAGGAGAAGGCAGAATACATCATCACCTATCAGGGGAAGCCGATAGCGCTGCTGCTGCCCCTGGACCCAGAAGCTGTGGATCAGGCGCTCGTGCAGTTAGGGAAACGCGGCGCGGCCCAGGGATGGGAGACCTACTCGCAGGTTGCGGAACGGGTGCGGGAGAGCTGGCCGGCGTCGGCAGAGACGCAAGCGCTCTTAGATGAAATCCGGCGGTAGCGGGATGTATACCATCGACGCCAGTGTGCATATCAACGCCATCAATGCGGCGGAAGCGGGCAGCGCCGAGAGCCAAGCCTGCTTGCAGCACTTGATCGAGCAACATCAGGCATTATTTTCTCCGACGTTGCTGCTGGTGGAGTTGGCCGCTGCGGCGGCTCGCGCCTTGGATGACATCTCGTTGGCGATGGAATTGGCCCGGGCGGTGCACGGTCTGCCGGGGCAGGTGTGGGTCGCCTTGGATGACGACTTAGCCGCCGCAGCAGCGCAGTTGGGCGCCGAAGCACGATTGCGCGGGGCAGATGCCGTCTACGCCGCTGTGGCCCGCCGCTGTGGCGCGACCCTCATCACCCGCGACCGCCAGCAATTGGAGCGGCTGCGCTCCCTGATTTCGGTGGCGACGCCGGAAGAGGTCTTGGCCTGAAGAAGAAAAAAAGGATTGGTAGCTTATAATTTCCCAAGATAAGGAGTTGTAGATGAATCAACAAGCGATTATTCGCGCTGTGGCGACGGATCTCGATCTATCAACCGACCGGGTGGCGGCGGCGGTGAAGTTGTTCGACGCCGGCAATACCATTCCCTTTGTGGCCCGCTATCGAAAGGAATTGACCGATTCCTTAGACGAGCAGGAGTTGCGCGAGATCGAAGAGCGCCTGAATTACCGGCGGAATATGGAATCGCGCCGGGAGACGATTCTACGGAGTCTGGAGGAGCAGGAGGTGCTCACGCCGGAGTTGGAGGAGCAGGTCCGCGCCGCCGACACGGCGCAGCGATTGGAGGATCTCTACCGACCTTACAAGCCCAAGCGGCGCACGCGCGCCACGATGGCCCGCGAGAAGGGCCTGCAACCGCTGGCCGATCTGATCCTGGAGCAGAGCGCGACGGAGGATCGTGAGACGTTGGCCGCCCCCTATCTCAGCGATGAGGTGCCAGACGCGACGGAGGCCTTCGCCGGCGCGCGCGACATCGTCGCCGAGACGATCAGCGATGACCCGGAGATTCGCGCCGAGATGCGTACGCTGACGCAGAAGCGCGGCACGTTGGCGGTCGAGGTCGCGGACGAGGCCAATGATCCTGACGGCGTCTACGAGATCTACTATCAATTCTTCGCCAGCCCCAAGGGCCTGCGCCCCCACCAGATCTTGGCGATGAATCGCGGGGAGCGCGAGGGCGTCCTCAAGATCAACCTGGAGGCGCCGGAATCGGAGGCGCTGGGCCGGCTGACGCAGCACTATCCCGGCGATATGGGCAGCTCGCTGGCCGAGGATCTCCGCGCCGCGCGCGAGGATGGCTACCATCGCCTGCTCTTCCCCGCCATCGAGCGGGAACTGCGCAGCCGCCTGACCGAGTTCGCCGACGCGCACGCCATCGAGGTCTTCGCCACCAACCTGCGCTCGCTGCTGCTCCAGCCGCCCCTGCGCGATCAGACCGTCTTGGGCATCGATCCCGGCTATCGCACCGGCTGCAAGGTCGCGGTCGTCGATCCGACGGGCAAGGTGCTGGCTACGGCGACGATCTACCCCGACCGCCACGCGGAGCAGACGACGGCCAAACTACGCGCGCTCATCGACCGGCACAATGTGACCGTGATCGCCATCGGAAACGGGACCGCCAGCCGCGAGACCGAGGCGCTCGTGGCCCAGATGCTGGGCGAGAGCAAATCGCAGGTCAAGTACACCATCGTCAGCGAGGCCGGCGCGTCGGTCTACTCCGCCTCGCCGCTGGCGCGCGCGGAGCTGCCCGACCTGGATGTGGCGCTGCGGGGCGCGGTCTCGATTGCGCGGCGGCTGCAAGATCCACTGGCCGAGCTGGTCAAGATCGACCCGAAGGCCATCGGCGTGGGCCTCTACCAGCACGACGTGAACCAGAGCGCGTTAGCTTCGGCGCTGGACGTGGTGGTAGAGTCGGTCGTCAACACGGTGGGCGCGGATCTCAACACCGCGTCGCCGGCGCTGTTGCAATTCATCTCCGGCATCGGCCCAAAGACGGCGGCGGGCATCGTCCAACACCGCGACGAAGCTGGGCCATTCGCCACGCGGGGCGCGCTGACGGCAGTCTCCGGCATCGGCCCGAAGACGTTCGAGCAGGCGGCGGGCTTCCTGCGCGTGCCGAATAGCGATGAGCCATTGGATAACACGCCCATCCACCCGGAGAGCTACAAGGCGGCGCGCGCGGTGCTAGATCTGCTCGGCAAGCCGCTGGGCGATCCCGACCTCAAGGGCGCGATCCACCAACTGCGCCGCGAGCGGGATCTGGATGCGTTGGCCGCCGAGTTGAGCGTGGGCCGCCCGACGCTGGAGGACATCCTGGAGGCGCTGGCGCGTCCGGGCCGCGATCCGCGCGAGGATTTGGAGGGGCCGATGCTACGCAGCGACGTGTTGACCATCGAGGATCTGCGTGAGGGGATGTCGCTCAAGGGCACCGTCCGCAACGTGGTGGATTTCGGGGCGTTCGTCGATATCGGCGTCAAGCGCGATGGCCTCATCCACATCAGCAAGATGGGACGCGGCTACGTGCACAATCCGCAGGATAAGGTCTCCGTCGGCGACGTAGTCGATGTGGCGGTCGTCAGCGTGGATGTAGATCGCGGGCGCATCGGCCTGGCGTTGATTGAGTGAAAATCTCATCGGCATACGTCCGTGAAGGCATATGCCCGCGAATGAATTGTGGGCTGATAGCTCAAGTCGGCTCGAAGCCGACTCCAGCCTTTGACGTTTGACGTTCCAACGTTTGACTCTACGACTTTTGACATCGGTCAACTTTCAACTCGCAACGGATAACTTTTAACCAACCTCCGAAGGAGCAGCCTATGCCCATCGGCACGTTCATCAATATGTTGACGGTTCTCATCGGGAGTTCGGTGGGGCTGGTGCTGCGGCAGCGATTGCCGGAGCAGATCAAGGAGATCATCTTCCAGGGAATCGGGCTGGCCTCGCTGGTATTGGGGATGCAGATGGCGTTCGAGAGCCAGAATTTCGTGGTGATCATCTTCAGCCTGCTGATCGGCGGGATCATCGGGGTGGTGATTAAACTGGAGGCGCGGATGGAGGCGTGGAGCGAGGCGCTCAAGGCGCGCGTGCGCGTGGGCGACGAGCGCTTCACCGAGGGGCTGATCACCGCGTTTTTGATCTTCTGCATTGGCTCGATGACCTTCGTCGGCGCCCTGAACGAAGGGCTGACGGGCGACCGGACGCTGCTGCTCACCAAGGCGACGCTGGATGGCTTCACCTCCATCGCGCTGGCCTCGGTCTACGGCGTGGGCGTGGCCTTCTCCATCCTGCCGATGTTCGTGGTGCAAGGGAGCCTCACGCTGCTGGCCAGTCAAGCCCACAGCTTCTTCTCCCCGCTGCTGATCGATCAACTCACGGCGGCGGGCGGCGTGCTGATTGTGGGCATCGGCCTGAGCCTGTTGGAGATCAAGCAGGTGCGGGGCATCACGCTGCTGCCCTCGCTGATCGTGGTGATCTTCCTGACGTTGCTGGTGGGGTGAGGTTGCGACGTCGAGGCTCAAATTTCGTATGATAGATTAGCGTAGGGGTTTGTCTAACCGGTCAAGTTTGCCTATAATGGAAGTGGAAGCCAGGCAAAACGAAAGGAGAGGAAATGATCGAGGGACTGATGGATTTAGCGTCGGCGTTTGGCCTGTCCACCTCGGCGGGATTGAACGCTTATATACCGATGTTGACCGTCGCGCTGCTCAGTCGCTTTACCAATCTGGTAGAGTTTGAGGAGCCATGGACGGCGCTGAGCAGTTGGTGGATTATCGGACTGCTGGCCGTGCTCCTGGTGATCGAGACCATCGCGGACAAAATCCCCGCCGTCGACTCGGCCAACGACATCATCCAGACGCTCATCCGCCCCACAGCGGGCGCGATTCTATTCGCGGCCCAGACCCAGAGCACGATCCACGTCCATCCCGTGCTCGCGATGGGCTGCGGGATCTTGTTGGCGGGCAGCGTCCACGCCGTCAAGACCGGCGCGCGCCCGGTGGTGACGGCCACCACCGCCGGGATGGGCAATCCCATCGAGAGCATGATTGAGGACGCTATCGCGACGATCACCTCACTTGTCGCCGTGATCTTCCCCTATTTGATGATCATCTGGCTGCTGCTTTTCATCGCGCTCATCGTCCTCTTCTTCCGTTGGCGACGCGGGCGGGCCAGGCGATAGTTGGGTCTAGCGCATTTAATCACACGACACAATCAGATAAATCCCACTGGGAAAGGAGTTTAACCTTATGACAGAACGAAATTTTGAAGAGAATCCCGTCCCCACACCCCTCGGCGACGCCAAACCGACCAGCACCAACGCCATCCTCAGCCTGATTCTGAGCATCTTGGGCGTCATCGGCATCGTGCCCGTGATCGGCAGCATCCTGGGCCTGGTCTTTGGGTACAACGCCCGCAAAGAGATCGCGGAGAGTGACGATCTCAGTGGCGAGAGCATGGCGCAATGGGGCATCATCCTGGGCTGGGTCGGCCTGGCGCTGGTCTTGCTGGCCTGCTGCTTCGTGGCCTTCGCCTTCTTCCTCTTCGTCATCATCGCCGAATCGAGCAGCGGCTACTACGGCTACCTCCCCTCGATGTTAGGTATGTTGGTCTAAGATCGGATAAGGCATCGCATTCCCCAAACGGGACGCACTCGATGTAGCGTGAGCGTGCGTCCCGTTTTGTTTTTTTGGGAGAGCACCCCCACCGCGCGGTGGTGGGATGTACTGCTCTATTTCACAGGAGAGACATCATCGACATCACACTGCTGCTTAGAGGCCTCCTCGTCGGCTTTTCGATTGCCGCACCGGTCGGGCCCCATCGGCGTGCTCTGCATCCGACGCACCCTGGCGGAAGGGCGCGCCTCCGGCCTCGTCTCTGGCCTGGGCGCTGCCTCCGCCGACGCGATCTACGGCTGCATCGCCGGATTCGGCCTGACCTTCATCTCCAACGCGCTGATCCATCAGCAACACTGGCTCCGGCTCATCGGGGGCGCGTTTCTCTGCTATCTGGGGATCAAGACGCTGCTGGCGGCGCCCGCCGATCAAGCCGCCGAAACCGCGGGCCGAGGGCTAGTCGGCTCGTACGCTGCGACCCTTTTCCTGACCCTCACCAACCCGATGACCGTCCTCTCCTTCGCGGCGATCTTCGCCGGCCTGGGATTGGCCAACACCTCCGGCGACTACGCCTCGGCGGGGATATTGGTGCTGGGCGTCTTCGCGGGATCGGCGCTGTGGTGGCTGCTGCTGAGCGGCGGCGTCGGCCTCTTCCGGGAGAAGTTCGACGCTCACAGGCTCCAGTGGGTCAACCGGCTTTCAGGCGTGCTCATCACCGGATTTGGTTTGGTTGCCCTGCTGAGCGCGATATGATGGAAGGATAATCAGATATATGCACAGATTGACCAAGAACGACGGCGCCCTCATCGCCTTCGTGAGGCTGTGCTTCCTCACCGGCGCCATCGATCACGCCGAACTCCAGTGCTGGAGCTTGAAAATGATCGAGGAGATAGACAAGTATCCGCTCTACCTCCTCGACCTCATCGATTTCACCGGCCCGCGCTTTCATATCATCAACATCATCGGCTTCACACCATCTGCGGACCACGGCGATAACGTCGAGAGGACGATAGATCAAATTGCGTTCCATCGGAAGGGCATCACGACCGACGCCATCTCCAAGCAGGACCTTGAAGCCGCATCCTGGGTCGATCCCACGGTGGTCGAGCGGTTCAATCGCGTCTTCCAGGGCTGCGCGCCCCGGCTCGATCCAGAGAAACCCTCACCAATCAACAAGGAGGCATTATGTCACACCGACCTGTAGCTTTAGTCACCGGCGCAAGTCGCACCATCGGCATCGGGGCGGCGATTGCGCGCACCCTGGCCCACTCCGGCTGGGATGTAGCGATCACCTTTTGGCGGCCCTACGACGCCGCGATGCCCTGGCGCAGCGATCCGGCGGAGGTCCAATCGCTGCGCGCCGAGTTGGAGCGCGCCGGCGCCCGCACCACGGCCATCGAGGCCGACCTCTCGCAGCCCGACGCGCCGGCCCATATCTTCGAGACCGTCGAACGCGACCTGGGCATGGTCACCGCCCTGATTATGTCGCACTGCCACTCCGTCGATAGCGACATCCTGACCACATCCATCGAGAGCTTCGACCTGCACTTCGCCGTCAATGCGCGGGCGACCTGGCTGTTGGTGCGGGAGTTCGGCCGGCGGTTTCGCGGCGCGCACGGCGCCGGGCGCATCATCTCGATCACCAGCGATCACACCGCCGGCAACCTTCCCTACGGCGCCAGCAAAGGCGCGATGGATCGCATCGTGCTCGCGGCCGCGAAGGAATTCAGAGCGCAGGGCATCACGGCCAACGTCATCAACCCCGGCGCGACCGATACCGGGTGGATGTCCGAGGAGCTGATGGCCGAGATCAAGCGCACCACGCTGTTGGGGCGCGTCGGCCTCCCCCAAGATTGCGCCAATCTGGTGAACTTTCTCTGCTCGCCAGAGGGCGGGTGGATCAACGCGCAGTTGCTGTACAGTGATGGGGGGCTACAATAGAACTATTGAAAAAAGCTAAAAGGTCTCGCAAAGCCGCAAAGGCGCTAAGGAAAAATAAGGTACAGGTTAATTTTCGTGATCAGAGACGGTGATTTGATGAAAAAAAATTAAATCAAACCTTAAAAATCTTGGCGACTTTGCGTCTTGGCGTGAGGTAGTCCCCTTCTTTCAGGTGAGTCAGGAGATTTCACAATGAGTTCTGTAGCACCGATAAAAACAAGCGCCGTTCTTTTTACAGCTCCCCACCAGGTCACGCTGGAGACCGTTGAAATCCCGCGCCCCGAGGCGGGCGAGGTGCTGATCGCAAGCCTGTACACCCTCATCAGTCCCGGCACGGAACTGCGCTGCCTGGCCGGGAAAGAGAAGGGGACGATATTTCCCTTTATTCCCGGCTATGCTCTGGTCGGGCGCGTGGTGGAGCGCGGGCCGGGCGCGTCCCTGCCCGAAGGGACGCGCGTCTTCTGCGGCGGCGCCAGCAAGGCCAGCGCCAACCTCGCCTGGGGCGGGCATGTCGCCTCTGGCGTGCAACCGGAGCGAGATGTGTATCCGCTCCCGGACGGCGTCAATCCCCTCCATGCCGCCGCGATCAAACTGGCAGCGATTGCCTATCGCGGCGTGCGCCTGGCGCAGCCCAAGCCCCACGAAACGGTGGCCGTCATCGGCCTGGGCGCGATTGGGCTGCTGGCGGCGCAGTTGCACGCCCTGAGCGGGGCGCGCGTCATCGCGGCGGATTTGTCGTCCTATCGCGTCGCGATGGCTCATCAAGCCGGGCTGGAGGCCTTTGTGCCTCAGGGGGATGTGGGCGCGGCCTTCCGGGCATATTTCCCCACCGGCGCGGATGTGGTCGTGGACGCGACCGGCGCGCCCGCTGTGCTGGCGCAAGCGATTGAGGCGGCCAAGGACAAGCCCTGGGACGACGCGGCGGATTTGGGCGCGCGGGTGGTCATCCAGGGCAGCTACGCCGGGGAGTTCTGCCTGCCGTATCGGGAAATTTTTATGAAGGAACTCTCGTTTTACGTCCCGCGTGATGTCCAGCCGCGCGACCTTCGCGCCATGTTGGATGTGATAGCGCGCGGCAAGTTGCACATCGACGCGCTGATCACCGACGTTCGCGCTCCCAGTTCCGCGCCGGCGACTTACGCGGAGTTGGCCGAGCCGGACACAGAATTGACGACGATAGCTTTCGATTGGAGAAATGATTGGAGAGGACACGAACAATGAAACCCTATAACATCGGCATCATCGGCGCGGGGATGTACGGCAAAATGCTCATGCGCCGCCTGCAACAGGACGACCGCGCCCGCATTACCTGGGTCAACAGCGCCAGCGAGGCCACGACCCGCGCCGCCGCCGAGGAATTTGGCGTCGAGCGGTGGACGTTAGATTACCGCGAGGTGCTGGCCGACCCGGCGGTGGCGGCGGTCATCATCGCCACCCCACCCTACCTGCACGCCGAACATTTGACCGCCGCCCTGGACGCCGGCAAAGAGGTCCTGCTCGAAAAACCGATGGCCGAATCGCCCGCCAGCGTGGCGCAGATCGTCGCGGCGGTGAGCAAAGCGCCGGATCAACTGGTGCTGGAAGCCTCCTGCCGCCACACCCGCCTGACGCGCAAGTTCCAGTTCATCAAACAGTTCATCGATGACGGCAAACTGGGGCAGATCTATCACATCCATCACAATCACCTGACGCGCGGCGCGTTCATCGAGTACAATCCCCAGGGCGCGTGGGCGATGGACAAATCGCTGGCGGGCGGCGGCCCTTTTATCGATATCGGCGTCTACGACCTCTCCTTTCACCTCGGCCTGCTCGACGACGCGCCAGAATTGCGCTTGGTGCGCAGCTTCAGCCGCAATGATCTGCGCGATATGAGCGCCTTGGTCGAATTCAGCGATGTGGAGCAGCACGGGGCGGCCTGGCTGGAGTTCAGCGGCGGGCTGACCTACTACTACGAGCGCGGCGCGGGCGTCCACGCCGAAACGCCCAACGAGACGCGCCTGTACGGCACACGAGGCAGCCTGCGCTTCCAGTACCCCACCTGGGACAGCGACGACATCGAATACTTCTACCTTGAGGATGAGGACGGCGAACCGCGCAAAAAGACCCTGTCGGTGGATATGACCGGCGCGGAAGACGATACCACGGCAATCATCCGCCACTTCCTCGATTGCCTCGACGGTACAGCCCAACCGCTGATGACGGTCGAGACGGCGGCGAAACATCTGGATATTCTGTTCAAGATTCTGGCGTAAGAAAGGGCAGGGATGAAATCTCTGCGCTCCTCGTGGGAATCAGGGCCGATGCGCCATCCATCGCCACCGAGGGCGCGTTGCCGCGCAGCCGCTTGAGGCCGTAGAAGCCGTTCATCGCCGCCGCCATCATCAGCGCGCCGGGGCGGAGGGTGCGGGCCGCGCGCGCCAATCGGCGGGCCACATGCTCCGGCGAGAATGCCCGACGCCACAACACCCGATGCGCCGCGAGCAGTTCGTCCGCGCGCATCAACGCCGGCTCGAAGGCCACGTTGTAGCCGTTATAGTGCTGTGACGTGGGACGCGGCAGCAAGCGCCCCTCACACTCCAACTGTTCATAGAGCGCCGTGCCGCGATAGGGCGTGAGCACGCTCAGGAAGGGCACGTCCACACCGATGTCGTAGAGGCCATCGGCCATCGCCACGATGCTCTCCGGCGTATCGCCATCGAAGCCGGCGACGAAGCCCGCCATCACGCAGATACCGCGCTTGTGCAGCGCCGCGATGGCCCGTCGGTAGCGGGCTACCTGATTTTGGGGCTTGTGCGCGGATGCTAACGAGCGCGCACCGAAGGTCTCGATGCCGAAAAAGACGCCAATGCAGCCCGAAGCCTCCATCAGGTCGAGCAACTCGCGATCCTCGGCGATGTCCATGCTGGCCTGGGTGAGCCACCAGCGCTTGAGCGGCGTCATCGCCCGCAGCAACGCCTTGATGTAATCGCGCTTGGCCGTGAGGTTGTCATCCCAGAACCAGACCACCTTGCGCTGCCACCAGTGCTCGAAGGCGTCGTAGGCCACGTCGCGCAGCACCTCCTCCACCGGACGCACCCGGAATCCGGGATTCATAGCGGGGACGCAACAGAAGGAGCAGGAGAAGGGGCAGCCGCGCGTGGCCTGCACCACCCGCTTGACGAAGAAGGCGTCGGGCAGCAGATCGTAGCGCGGCGTGGGCAGCCCTGCCAGCGAGCGCGGCTCGCCGTGATAGCGGCGCTGCAACGCGCCATTGGCGGCGTCATCCAACATTTGCTCCCACACCGATTCCGCCTCACCGGTGATGATGGCATCGCAGTGCGCCAGCGCCTCCTCGGGCCAGAAGGTGACGTGCGGCCCGCCCATCACCACGCGCCGGCCCCGCGCCTGGAACTCCCCGGCCAGGCGATACGCCTCGTCGGCAAACCCGCTGAAGAACGAGACGGCGACCAGATCGGCGTCGGTGTCGAAGTCCACCGGCTGGACCTGCTGATGGATCACGCGCACGGGATAGCGCGCCGGCGTCAATGCGGCCAGGTGAATGCCCGTCAGCGGCGGGACGAAGTCCTTCTCGTGCCCTTTAGGATAGCGCGGCTGGTACGTCACGACGATGTCGAGTTTCATCAAATCCTCCTTGATTCGAGGCTACACATTTTTAGGGCTAAGAAAGGAAATAACTTTGGCTCTTCAGGAATTCGCCGGGTGCAATCGTGCCATCCCCACCTGAAACCTGGTAGCGACGTGAAAAAGGTCTGTGATCCCCACAAACACGTAATTCTTGGCTACTTTTAGGGCGGCTGAGGGGGTTGCCCGGCAAAATCCAAAAGACCCTCACTCCTTAGCCTCAGTTTACGCGCAAATCCCTCCCAAAGCCTACCAATCCCCTTCCAAACGCTCCCAATCCTGAGCAGATCGGGGGCAACGCCTTGGGAGGATGTTGCGCCGCGATCTATCCACCCGATACCTTTTAGGGGAGGAGATCCCCACGCAAAGCAAAAGTGCAAATCAGACTCTGCTTGCTCGTGAACTATCCCTCTGGGAGATTTCTGGTTCAAGGCATGTGTGTTAACTTTGTTCTATGCTATAATGCAAATAATCCAGGCTCTTCAGGAATTCGTCGGCTGCAATTTACCCAGCGCAATTGCGCGGCGCAATTGCGCCGCCCACCCGCAACCTGGTAACGACGCGAAAAAGAGCTTTGATCCCCATAAATACGCAATTCTTGGCTACTTTCAGGTCTGCTGAGGGATTGCCCGGCAAAATCCAAAGTAGCTGTTTAATTTTCTGATCAGACTAAGGTGCAACGCACTTGAACTTTAAAGAAAGGCGCTACCTCGTGCAATATATGCGGGGCGCCAAGCCCAAAAGTGCGTTGTGCCTCATAAGAAACTGAGAATTTGTGAAGTTCTGGATGCGTGGATAAAACCTCCCCAACGCCAAACTCGTATAATATATGTAAGGAGACCTTTATGACGCTATCCGTTGTTGCCTTAGCCGCCGGGAAAAGCACGCGCTTTAAATCCAAAACCTCCAAGGTGCTCCATTCGGTGGGCGGACGCCCGATGTTGGGTTACACCTTGGATCTGGCCGCCGAGCTGGCGCCCGAACCGCCGGTGCTGGTCGTCGGGCCGGAGACCGAGGATGAAATTCGGGCCTGGGCCGGCGCGCGCGCGCGTTATGTGCGCCAGACGGAACGCCTGGGCACGGGCCACGCCGTGCTCCAAACGCGCGAGATGTTAGAGGAGCACTGCGATCAGGTGCTGGTGCTCTACGGCGATATGCCGCTACTCGAACTGGAGACGCTGCGCGAGTTGGTCCAGCGGCAGGCCGAAACCCAGGCCGCCGTCGGGCTGCTCACAGTGATCCGCGAGAATCCGCGCGGCTTTGGTCGCATCTTGCGGGATGCGGATAATCGCGTGTTGAGTATCATCGAGGAGGCGGAGGCCTCCCCGCGCGAGCGAGAAATACGCGAGCTGAACGTCGGCGTCTACGTGTTCGATGCCGATTTTCTGTGGGAGCATCTGCCCAAGCTGAAGCCCAGCGCCAACAAGGGCGAGTTATACCTCACCGATCTCATCGGGATGGCCTCCCGCGCCCGGCAACCCATCGTCAGTGTGACCGCCGCCGATCCCGCCGAGACGTTGGGCATCAACACGCGCGTGGATTTGGCCGCCGCCGAGGCGATGCTACGCCAGCGCATCAATCGCGACTGGATGCTCAGCGGCGTGACGCTGATGGATCCTGCGACGATCACCATCGGGCCGGAGGTGACCATCGGGCGCGATACGGTCATCCACGCCAACACGCACCTGCGCGGCGCGACGACCATCGGCGAGGATTGCGAGATCGGGCCGCACGCGATCATCGAGCACTGCACGCTCGGCCAGCGCTGCCGGGTGGTGGCCTCGGTGCTGGAGCATGCCGTGATGGAAGATGACACGGACATCGGCCCCTTTGGGCATCTGCGCAAGGGCGCGCGGATGTGCGAGGGCGCGCACATGGGCAACTTCGGCGAGATGAAGAACAGCACGCTGGGGCCGGGCGCCAAGATGGGCCACTTCAGCTACCTGGGCGATGCCGAGGTCGGCGAGGCGGTCAACATCGGCGCGGGGACGATCACGTGCAATTACGATGGCGAGCGCAAGCATCCGACCGTCATCGACAAGGGGGCATTCATCGGCTCCGATACGATGCTAGTCGCGCCGGTGCACATCGGCGCGGGGGCGAAAATCGGCGCCGGCTCGGTCGTGACCCACGATGTGCCGGCGGGCGCCATCGCCTACGGAGTCCCGGCTCGCATTCGCAAGACGGAGCAACAAGAGAAAGAAGAGGAAGAGACATCCGATGACGCCTGACACGCCAAGAGGATGTGGGGCGGGATTAGGGTTTTCCCATTTTGTAATTTCACTCCATTCGCTCCAAGCGGATTGCTAAATCCGCGCCTCCTGGGCATACTTTGAACATGTTTTTAGCTTGCGCAAGAAAAACGGGGGGCTGGCGATCCCCTTGGAGCGAGAATGGGAAAGCCATAGGGTCGGAATAGTATTCTGATCCGGCGGATGAAGCAGATCCAAATCTGCCTCATCCGCTCAATCTACTGACTAGTTACAAGGAGTGTGCCAAATGAAGCGCTCTGACATCGTCGCCGAGGAATTGATCGCTGCCGCGATTACGGCCCGTGAGCGCGCCTACGCGCCATATTCCAATTACCGGGTGGGCGCCGCCGTCCTGACCGAGGAGGGACGCATCGTCACCGGCTGCAACGTCGAGAACGCCGTCTATCCCCTCACGTTGTGCGCCGAGCGCGTGGCAGTCGCCAAAGCGATCTCGGAGGGCGCGAGCGCGATCGCGGCGGTGGCCGTCGTGACCGCCAACGCCGGCTCGCCATGCGGATCGTGCCGGCAGGTGATTCGCGAATTCGCCGCCCCCGACGTTCCGGTCTTCATCGCACGCCTGGATGGGAGTTACCACGAGCACACAATAGAAGCCTTATTGCCAGAGAGCTTCTCGGTTAAAAATCTGCCAAGAGAATCTAAGAAATGAGTAACCTACGGGATAAGTCACTGACTAAAATAGGCTGGAATTTATTTTCGTCCCCCTCCGCCGAGATCCAATCGCAGATAGAAAAGACCCTCTTAGAAATTTTACCCGGGCTGGCCCTGGCATCCTCCGGCTACTACCTCCTCGCGGTCATCATCTACAGTCTCACCTTACCGGCAGGCAAGGCGCGCCCGATGGAGATTATCGCCGGTCTATCCAGCCTCGTCTGCTTTGGATTATTTGTATTTCTCAGCTATCGCTCCGTGAAAGCCAAGTGGGTCGATCCCATCTTGGCCCTGATTTGTGGGATAGCCTTAATCAACAGCCTGCACTACTTGGGACTCACCGAGCAACCCTTGCGGATGGTCGGGCTGGTAATTTTGCTCCCCACGGCCGGCATAGCTTTCCTTTCGACCCGGTGGTTTGCGCTCTTCGGCCTGCTCGTATGGGTAAGCTGGGTCGTGTTTGGATTACCCAATCTCTCAGAAACCCTATGGAAAGAATTAGGGCTGTGGATGTTAGCCGCAACCATCATTGGAACTTTTATACATTTCCTGCGGCGGCGCGTCAATGAGCGCCTGATCCAAAATCAAGCGGAGGCCATGCAACAACGGCAAGCGCTGGCTCACTGCTCCGAGCAGCTAGACACGGTTATCCAGATTGTGCGGCATATTGCGGGCGTCATAGATCGTCAAAAGCTGCTCACCCAAATCACGGAACTCATCCAACAACGCTATCAATACACCAATCTCAGCATCTTTCTGTTAGATGAGAACACCAACGAGTTGATCGTCCGAGCGCAGGCCGGGAACGCCGCCTACGCCGAGCGCCAGCCTGGCGCGCGCATCCCGATGGGCTATGGCATCGTCGGCTGGGCTGCGAAGCGCCGCCAGGCCGCGCATCACACCGCCGGCGCGACCTCCGCGCTCTTCACCGATGCGATGCTCCGCCGGCCCTACCGCGCGGAGTTGGCGCTTCCGCTTAAGGTGGGCCATCACCTGCTCGGCGTCTTGGATATTCAGAGCGACCGCGAGAATGCCTTCCCCGACGAGGATCGGCATCTATTGCAATTGCTGGCGAATCAGACGGCCATCGCGATTCAAAACATCGCTCTGTTCGAAGCGGAGAAGACGCGCCGCCAGTTAGCCGAGACCTTACACAACGTGGGGCGGGCGCTCACCCGCACGCTGAATTTGAGCCAGGTACTCTCTCTGATCTTAGAACAGTTACACGCCGTCGTCCCCTACGATCGCGGCCTGGTGATGTTGTGCGAGGCCGAGGAATTGAAGATTGTCGCCGCCCGGGGGTTCCCAGAAGGCCACGCAGCCCAGGGCCGCCGCGTGCCGATTCGACCGGGCGACGTCTTCGATGAAATACGACAGACGCGCGGCCCCTTGACCGTGCCCAACGTATTGCAGCGCACGGATTGGTACTTCTTAGACGATCTGCTCCCGGCGCTCAGTTGGATCGGCGTGCCGCTGATTCACGAGGATGAGATTTTGGGCATGCTCTCGCTGACGCGGGAGACCCCGACCCCCTACACAGAAGAGGAAATCACCTTTGCCAACACCTTTGCGGGCTACGCGGCTATCGCCCTGCAAAACGCCCATCTCTACGAGGAGATCACCGAACTGAACCGCGATCTGGAGGCCAAGGTCAAGGCGCGCACCGTCGAGTTGCAACGCGCCTACGAGGAGTTGGAAAATCTAGATCGCTCCAAGAGCTACTTCATCGACATCGCCTCGCACGAGTTGCGCACGCCGCTGACCATCCTGAGCGGTTACAGCCAATTGCTGCTCACCGACACGAAGTTGATGGAGCAACCGCGCTATCAGCAGATGATTACCCATCTCAACGCCAGTGCCTGCGACCTGCAGCACATCATCGATAAGATGTTGGATATGGCCGCCATCGACAGTCGCTCGTTGATGCTGCGCCCCACATCGCTCTCGATTGCGCCGCTAATCGCCACGCTATACGAGGAGCTTGAGACCACCTTAGAAGCACGACGACTCACCTTCGCCACCGAAAACTTAGCCGCTCTGCCAAGCATCGAGGCGGATGAGGAGGCCCTCACCAAGGCCTTCCATCACCTGATTAGCAACGCCATCAAATACACGCCCGACGGCGGAAGTATCACGGTCAGCGGCGAGGTGCTCACGCTCGACGGCGACCGGGTGCTGAAGCTGATCTTCAGCGATACCGGGATTGGCATCAAATCGACGATGCTATCCCAGATCTTTCACAAATTTGGCAGCACGGAGGACATTCTCTACCATTCGCGCAGCGAGACCGGCTTCAAGGGCGGCGGGACCGGACTGGGGTTGGCCATCACCGAGGGGATTATCGAAGCACACGGCGGGCGCATCTGGGCCGAAAGTCCCGGTCGCGACGAAAAGACCTGCCCCGGCAGCCAATTCTACATCATCCTGCCCCTGAAGGTCTCCGGCCAGGTGCCCGACACCGAACTTTAGACTTAGCGCTTTCCCATTCTCGCTCCAAGGGAATCGCAGATCCCCGTTTTTCTCGCACAAGCTGAGAATACGTTCAAAATATGTCCAAAAGGCACGGGTTTAACAATAGACTTTTAGACTCTTGACATTCGACGGGGGACAACTTTTAACCCATAACTTGTAACTTTTAACTAATTTCCTAATTTTCAAGGAGAAATCACATGCCAGTTACTATTATCGTTGGAACCCAGTGGGGAGATGAGGGAAAAGGGCGCGTCGTCGATTATTTCGCCGCCCAGGCCGATATTGTGGCCCGCTACAACGGGGGCGACAACGCCGGCCACACCGTCGTGGCAGAGGGGCGCGAGCTGGGATTGCACCTCGTGCCGTCCGGCATTCTCCATACCGATGTCGTCTGCCTGATTGGGGCGGGAACGGTTGTCAATCCGTTGCGCTTGCTCGAGGAGTTGGACGCACTGGACGAAATCGGCATCACGGTGACGCCGGAGCGGCTCAAGATCGCCGCCGGCGCGCATCTCATCCTGCCGACGCATCGCGCCTTGGATGGCGCATCCGAGACGCAGCGCGGCCAGCAGGCCATCGGCACGACCAAGCGCGGGATCGGCCCCACCTACGCGGACAAAGCGCGTCGCATCGGACTGCGCGCCGGCCAGATGCGCGATCCGGCGACCTTCGCCGAAGTCGTGCGCCATCTGGTGGAGATCCACAACGAGCGGCTGATCCGCCTCTACGAGCTGGATCCACGCCTGGTTGGCCCCATCGTCGAGGAGATGCAAGAGGCCTCGGAGCGTCTGGCCCCCTACTTAGTCGATGGCGCCGCTTTCCTGGGCGATGCGTTGGCCGAGGGGCAAGATGTGCTGTGCGAGGGCGCGCAGGGGATGCTCTTAGATCTGACCTTCGGCTCCTACCCTTACGTCACTAGCTCCTCGCCCATCAGCGGCGGCGCGCTGACGGGTTTGGGCTTCGGGCCACGGGAAGTCACGCGCGTGGTGGGCGTCGCCAAGGCCTACACCACCCGCGTCGGCGGCGGGCCGTTCCCCACCGAGCTGGAGGACGAGGTCGGCGAGCACCTCCGCGAGATCGGCCACGAGTTCGGCGTGACCACGGGACGTCCCCGGCGCTGCGGCTGGTTGGATATTCCCATCCTCCGGCACGCGGTCCAGGTCAACGGCCTGACGGAGATCGCGTTGACGAAGTTGGACGTCCTCAGCGGGCTGGACTCGCTCAAGATCGCCGTGGCCTACGAGGGCGAGGGCGAGCGCTACACCCGCTTCCCCGCCGAGTGGGGGATGGATGTGCTGGCTAACACCCACCCCATCTACGAGGAGTTGCCGGGCTGGAATGAGGACATCCGCGAGGTGCGGGAGCGCGATGCGCTGCCCACAAGCGCGCGCGCCTACCTGGAGCGCGTCGCGGCGCTGATCGGCGCGCCCATCACCTTTATCGGCGTCGGCCCCGCGCGCGATGAGATGATCCTTGTGCCCGCAGAGACGCCGGAGGACAAGGCCGACTAAAGTCGATCATCGCCTGGAAAATCGACAGGGCACGGAGATCTATCCGTGCCCTGTTGGTGTTACGGAAACTGTATCGCCAGGCGAAGCGCTACACCTGCCGAATCGAAGGTGGCGGCGGGGTTTGCAGCACCGCCGGATCGTAAGTCGGCGGCGTGGGTGTGGTGGCCCGCGGTTGCGATTCGAGCCACGTGGCGGTGGCGCGGGTATTTTCCTCGATGGCAATGAAGAGCGTGATAATCGCGCCGGCGGCGTACCACGTGCAGAAATTCAACAGCGTGATCAACACCCCAATCACAAAGGCCGGCGCGCCCAACATCACCGGCGTGACGAACCGAGGCCCGATCGGCCCCATATCCCCGGCGCTGAACAACCCACCGGTTAGCGAAAGCACCAACGCCCCGGTCGAGGCCAACAGCCCGACGACTAACACAATCCACGCGACGATTTTGAATACCGTCGCGATAAAGCGCAATAACTTGTAACGTTTTTCAATATCCATTTCGATCTATCCTCTTCCTTTCCTTTCCTTTCCTCTTCCTTTCCTCTTTTGTTTAAAGCGGTTGAAATAATAGGGCATTTACAGGAAAATCAACCTCCCAGTAGAGACGCAAAATCTTGCGTCTCTACAATAAACATCGGTTTTTTGGGAAGGTTTTAATTTCTGGAATCCCCTAGACGGCCCAACAAAATCAAGTCTATCACAGCTACCAACTAATGCAACGGGCGTTTAGACTGGAAACCTACCCAAAATGATTTATGATGTGAGGCGGCTACACATCGGAGGACGACGACCCGACCAGATGACGATCCAACTAAGGCTCTTATTCCCGGACTGAAGTCCTGAGACAGGCGCTAACGCGCCAAGCGACCG
>CAZCAI010000094.1:0-18847 GCA_964496595.1 uncultured Anaerolineales bacterium | reverse complement strand
GGACCGCGCACAACGACGCGCGCGGGTATGTTGTCATTGGGGATCCGGCAGTGCGATTAATCGCTGCATCAGTGTAAGAAGCAAGTAACACAGACACTACCAGTTGATAATATCATAAGTTGAGATCATTAGCTTTTAAGGAGATAGCCATGTCTGCTAACGATAAACTAAGAGAGATTTATGAGGGATTGAGTTTTGAACGACAGATGATTTTCGATGAGTTATCCGTAGAACAGAAAAAAGGATTTGCTGAAATCGTTGTGCAGATGACGGCGCTTGATGCTTTGGAGGAAAAACAGGAAGCGCTGTTTAGTACAGAGATGAATGAGGAGCAGCGAACGTTATTAGAAGAGCTTATTAGACAAGAGCATATTAAGCATTTCTCTAATGAAAAACAGCGAGATATTTTCGAGACGCTATCGGCAGCACAAAAGAAACAAGTTAGGGAAATTCTCTCCGAGTTGACAACGCTTAATCTCGAGGAAACGCAGGAGAAGTTATCTCAAATAGACGACATAAACGCAGAACAGCAAGGTGTGTTAGAGGAAATCTGCGAGCGCGAGCACGTTAAGCGCTTCTTTGAAGAGGACTTGGTTCTGAATGGTATCAATATCGAGGGGAAGTATGCTATGGATCCGGTGTCGCCCGAAGCCCTGGCAGAATCCATCCAGGGCAATGCCGGTAAGCCAATGGAAGAAATTTCGGCTGAGCGGTATGCGCTGGAAACCCAGCAGCCTAAGCTCAAAGATTTATCTCGTAAACAGTGGGAACGCTTATTGAATAATATAAATGAAGCTCGTAGAGCCTTGCTGTTGTCTTTAGATGAAAATCAAGCCCAGTTACTGGTAAAATTATTTAATAGGCCATGGGACTTTAAAACGTTAACTGAAACTGTTACTAAAACATTCCGTGACTCGGAGAGTTCGAGGTTTGTTCAATTGATTGACGAGCAACAGGCAATGTTTGATACGCTTACCCAGGAGTATTCGGATACTCTGTATGCTGGCTTAGATGCTGAGCAGCAAAGTATGCTCGAAGCAATGATCGCTGAGCAACACGCGCTTTTTGAGGAATTGGAAGGCAAAGATGAACTAGACGAGAAGCATAGTTTTGCCATCTCCTTCGCCTCTCCTTTGTCTTCATTTCCTACGACTCTTGATGTCAAAGATCCTGCCGATGTATCACAATCTGGTTGGGGGATCATTTTTCCTACGGCTATGGCTAAGGAGAAGCGCGAGTGTATTAAGAGTGCCTTGAAAGAATTGTTAGAGTTACGGGAAGCACAGGCTGGTCCACTTTTTAGAGTTTATGAAGGCCCAGGGGGTTATCGTCCTGGCGATACGAAATCCAAATTTTTGCAACGCCACGGGGTGGGGTCAGGTTTGGCAAATCCTAGAGAGATGCCGTTTTATATCTTGCTGATCGGTAGTCCCGAAGAGATTCCTTATGATTTTGAAGACCAACTGGACGTTATGCGCGGAGTGGGGCGACTAAATTTTACGTATTTTGAAGATAATGTTTGGCATGATGATTACCAGGCTTATGCGCAATACGCCCATAATGTAGTGATGGCCGAAACGGGACAGGTCAAGCTACCTAAGAAGGCTACTTTTTTCGCAGTCGCTAACGATCATGACAAAGCAACACAGTTGAGTGCCAAGTATCTGATACGGCCCTTGCGTAAGAATCTTGCCGACACGGCAGCTAATCTGGGCGAGGAACTGGATTATGGTTGGGATTGGCAGTTTGTGGGTAACGGTGAGGCCACTCATGATCGGTTAAAACAATTACTAGGAGGTGATCCATCCCAATCCCCCGCCCTCTTGCTAAGTGCCAGTCATGGTATGGAATTCCCTTATGGACATGACAATCAATTTAAGCATCAGGGCGCATTGCTATGCCAGGACTGGCCTGGCCCCAAAGGTACACTAGATCGCAAGCATTACTTTGCGGGCGAGGATTTGACGCCGGATGCCAATATGCTAGGGATGATCGCCGTGCTTTTTGCGTGTTATGGCGCAGGGACTCCCAGGTTTGATCAGTTTTCTATGCAAGGGGGGCAAAGAGAAATCGCTCCTCGGCCATTTGTCGCTGCCTTGCCTCAGCAATTGCTTAAGCATGGTGCGTTGGCCGTGTTGGGCCATGTGGAGCGTGCATGGGGATATTCCTTTATTAAACCAAATGGTGATATAGACAATGCTCACTTTGTCGTGGCTTTACGTCGCTTACTCAATGGTAAGCCAATTGGGTTAGCCACTGACCCTGGCTTTGATTTACGGTATGCCGATATGTCTTCCGAATTGAACACCATTATGGAAGAGTTGAAGGCTGGTAAACAGATACTGAGCGATACCGAGCTTGCCCAACTCTGGACAGCGAATAACGACGCTCGTGGGTACGCTGTTATCGGTGATCCCGCCGCTCGCATCCCCTTTGCCAAAGATGATGAAACACCCGTCGATCGCCCACCCCTGGAAACACCGGAGATCACGCCGTTTGTTGCTGAGGAGGAAAAATCCCCGTCATCTACTGAACCCGAACTTCTTAAAGCCTCCGCTGCTATAGAGTACGGCATCCGGGATGAATTTGACAAACTTAAAATATCTCTTGGCGAATTCACGGATCAACTTGCCAAGTCGCTGGAGAAAGCCGCCACCGACATCGCCACACTGGAGGTCAAGACCTACACCACCGACGACCTCTCGGCGGTTACGGCGCAGAGCGAGGGCCAGGCGCGCCTGCGGGCGCTCACCCACATCGCCTTCGATGGCGATATGAAGGTCTTCGTCCCCCAGGATCGCGAGGGCGAGGTGGATCGCGTGCTCTGGAATGTGCATCTGGAGATGGTCCGCGAGGCCCAAGCCAATCGCGCCCAATTCCTCCAGGCGATGGCGGAGATGGCGACGAATTTGCTCAAGAGCCTGAAATAGCGGCAAATGGAGCGATAGGATCAACGATGCCTGAGAGCACTTTTTCGGTTTCTGGATTGATGTTGCCGGAGGGCCAAGATCCCCTGGGATTGTGGCAGGCGCCGGAGCGACCGGCGCAGGATGAAGCGGTGGCCTTCTCCGTCGGCGAGGCGAAAACGCCCGCCGAGCCGGAGGAGCCGACGTGGCGTATCTCGCTGCCGGATTCGCCGGCGGCCGCGCAGGCCATCTTGCAGCGTCAAAGCCGCGCGATGCAGCTTGCGCAGCGTGATTTGCAGCGGGTGGATCGCCAACTGACGGCCTTCGATCCCCAGGAGGAAGAGAGGAGGGTGTCGTTCAGCACGGCGGATAAGCTGTCCGCGCCCAAATCCGACTTATTGCGGAGCATCGCGCGCTACCAGCCGGCGCCGGAGACGGAGGTCGTCGCCTATGGCCTCTTTCGCCGGAAAAGGGCCGAGGAGGAAGATGCGGAGGTCAAGGCCGCGCTCGCGCCGGAGGATCGAGATACGATGGCGCAGTGGCGCGCCTTTGTGGAGCAGGTGCGGCGGACGGTGGGCAACTACGCGCACATCGAGACGGAGATGGGCGCGGTGATGGTCGGCAGCACCGCCGTTGGTTGGACGGGCGACTTCACGACGACGTGGGCGATGGACGTCGCGCCGGCCGCGATGCGCGTCCACACCCAGTCCATCCATCTGGCGCTGGCCTCGCGCATCGCGCTGATGCGCGTCATCTCGGTGGTGACGACCGGCGCGGCCGGACTGGCGCTCAAAGCTGCCGTGCCGGGCGGTCAAGTTTTGCTGTTGCCCGCATCGTGGCGATTTGTGCGGGACGTGTTGGCGGAGCTGCGGAGATCGTGGCCCCAACTGAAACATTTATCATAGTCAAAATTAAGCATAACAAGGAGGAATGGAGATGGCAGAGAATTTACAGGAAGCGGTTCGGAAATTTTCACAGGATTTGGCTGATCGGGTCGAGAACTTTGTGCGGGACATCTCGGAGTTGGAGGTTAAGACCTACACCACGCCGCACGATCAGATCCACGTGGTGGCGACCAAGCAGAATGATATGAACGATTTGGCGGCCGAGGGTAAGGTCGCGCTGCGCGCCTACTCGCGGATCTCGTTCGATGGCGACACGACCATTTGTCTGCCCCTGGATGAGAGCGGCGAGGTGGATCGCTCCGTGTGGAGCATGCATCAGAGTATGGTCAACACCGCGACGGAAAACCGCGCCACGATGCTGCGCACCATCGGCGAGGCGGCCTCATCCACGCTCAAGGCGCTCCGGCAGGCCAACGAGTAAACGATTCCCGTCGTCGAATTTCGATCATCAAAGCTGTAAAAACACCCAAAGGGCGCTGCTTCAGCCCTTTGGGTGTTTCGATTTTGAGGGTTGACCCTCCTCTCATTTATCGATAGAATAGGTGGGAATGGTTCAGAAATAGGTTGACACTTTTTTTCCTCTACGGGCATTGAAGTACCCTGGAAAGGCCTCCTTGGCCCAATGGCCGAGGGATCGGCCAACCGTCTGCCGTTGCAGACGGCCTATCGCATCCTCGAAGGAGGATGCCCGGCGCGCAGCGCATCGCGAAGGGACTTTAGTCGCTGACAGAGTGTAAACCTAATTATCCTGGAAAATGAACCATCCCGAATAGGTGTTGAGGATACCTCCCTGCGAGGCCGGGTTAAACCAAATGATAATGTTACCGAACGCGGAACGTAAGGCCTGTGAGATGTGACGTTGGACGTGTGACTCCTAGACATTCGACTAACCGACTGAGGACTAATTGACGACATGGACGCTCTACAAAAATTCCGCTTACTTGGCCCGGCGACCTGCTACGAGCCGGCCGAGGAGACCGGTGCGCCGCCAGCGCCGCCGCGCCAGGCCAGAGACTTGGATCTGGCGGGCGCGGTCTATAACGCCGTGCTCCCCGGCGGCAAGCGCATCCCCCTGCTGAAGACACTCCTCACCTCCGCGTGCGAGCGCAACTGCATCTATTGCCCCTTCCGCGACGGGCGCGACTTCCGGCGCACGACCTTCACGCCGGACGAGTTGGCGGGGGCCTTCATCCAATTGCATCGCAAGGGCGTGGTGGAGGGGATCTTCCTCAGCTCCGGCGTCGCGGGGGGCGGGGCCAACACCCAGAATCGCATCCTCGCCACGGCGGAGATTCTGCGGCAGCGCTACGAATTTCGGGGGTATCTGCACCTCAAGGTCATGCCCAACGCGGAGCGGGATCAGATCTTGGCGGCGATGCGCCTGGCGGATCGCGTCTCCGTGAATTTAGAGGCGCCCAACGCCGAGCGGCTGGCGACGTTGGCCCCGCGCAAGAACTTCGCCTCGGAGCTGTTGCAGCGCCTCCAATGGATCGAGGAGATCCGCCGCAGCGAACCCGGCCCTTGGCCTAGCTCCACGACGCAGTTTGTGGTCGGGGCGGTGGATGAGCGCGACATCGAGTTGCTCACCACCACGGACTACCTCTATCACAACGTGGGGCTGAAGCGCGCGTACTTCAGCAGCTTCTCGCCCGTGATCGATACGCCGCTGGCGGGGCATCCGCCGTCCCCGGCGCAGCGCGAGCATCGGCTCTACCAATCCTCGTTCCTGCTGCGCGATTACGGCTTCTCTGTTGCGGAACTGCCCTTCGATGCGGAGGGCAACCTCCCGCAGGATCGCGACCCCAAGTTGGCCTGGGCCGAGCGCCACCTCAGCCACGCGCCCATCGAGGTGAACACCGCCGACCGCGCGGCGCTGCTGCGCGTGCCCGGCATCGGCCCGACGAGCGCGGATCGCATCCTCCGCGCGCGCCGCCAGGGCGCGCTGCGCGATCTGACCGACCTGCGCAAGCTGGGCATCGCGCCGGGACGCGCCCTCCCCTTTATTTTGCTCGCCGGGCGGCGGCCCCCACGTCAACTCTCCCTGTGGTAGGGAGTAAGGAGCAGGGAGTAGGGGACAGGGCCGCAAAACAGAAGCCTAATTACGCAACACGAAATACGCAATACGCAATACTTCTTGTCTTGATCGGTCATCTTGTATACGATCAATGCCTAACCGCATTGATCGCCGCCCAATCCTCCTTGGCGGTGCGGACCTCGCCGTCGCGCGTGAGCGTGCCATCGTAGGCCCGGCCCGTCGACGCGGGCGTCCAGCCCGAAAGCGCCATCGGCCAGCGCGGATCATCCGCCGCGATCCACACGCCGTTGTAGCGCCGCGCGATGTGCAGGTGCGAGGCATTGCTGACGCCGCCCTCGCAGGAGATGTGGCCGATTTTATCGCCGACCTCCAACTGCGTCCCGACGGACGGGCGGCCATCCGAGGCCAAGTGCATATAGAGCACCACCCAGCCCGTTCCCAGAAAGCCATCGCCATCTAAATCCTGCCACACCTCGCCCTCCCGGCTGATGATCACCGGCCCGGAGGCGGAGGCCGTCGCCCACTTCTGGCTGATCATACAGCCGAGATCGCGCTCGTCGGAGACGAAGTCTATCGCGGCCCACGCGCTGCCCGTCCCCCAGCCGCCGTGCGGCCCGCCGGTGTAGTACCACGTCTCGTCCTCCGGCCAGGGCAGCGCCATCTCCGGCGCTTCCAAATCGGGCGGGATCAGCGCGACGGTGCGGGCGAAGGGATCGCCGAAGAGGCGGCGATAGACCCCATCGAAGCGCGCCACATCCGCCACGAAGGCCGCGTAATCCTCGGCGCCGGCGGCCAGCGCGCGCTGCACGCCCGCCGTCCCGGCGTTGAGCGCCGGCGCGAATTGAATGTACGTCCCGTCCTCGGTCTGGATCAACCACAGGTCATCCTCCATCCAGCCGTAGAAGCCCATGTTGAGCGCGTTGGCCGCGAGCGAGAGCTGCGTGTGGAGGCCGTCCCAGTGCTCCTGCGCCGCGTAGCCCAGGGGATAGGTGCGCGCCGTCGGGGCGGGATCGGGATCGGAAAGCCAGCCGCCGCGCAACTCCAGCAGCGCCAGCAGCACGCGCGGCCCGACGCCATATTGCTCCGCGATCTGCTGGACGATCTCCGGCCCCGTCATCTCCACGCCGCCGACCATTTCCGTGTGGGCGCTGAAGAGGCCGGGCCACGTCGCGGCGCGCGCGTCGAGGTCGAACTCGGCGTAACTGGGGCCGTAGACCGCCTCGCTATCGGGCGCCAGCACCGCCTCCGGCCCGACGTGTTGCGCCGCCAGGGTCACCTGGAGCACCTGCCCGACCGTCAGCACATCCCCGTTGAGCAGGCCGTTGATCTCCATCAGGCGCTCCGGCGTCGTCCCGAACGCTATCGCGATCCCGCTGAGGGTGTCGCCGGGCCGCACGGTGTAGGAGATCGCGGTCGAATCGGGCGGGACGCGCGTGGGCTGCGGGGTGGGGATGAGCGGCGTGGGTGTGGGCGTCGGGCTTGAGGCGGGCGTCGCTGTGGTCGCTTGGGTTGGGCGGGGGAGGATCTCGGCGCCGGGGCGCGCGCGGCAGCCCAGGAGGGAGAGGGCCACGGCGAGTGTGAGCATCAGCGCCAGGCTTGCGCGGCGCAGGCGGCTTTTTCGGCTGATGGGATAGGTCTTGGCCATCATGACTCGCTCGGCGCGACAAACGCCCGATACGCCGGGCCGGAGGCGGGTGGACACGGCGTCTCTACCAGTCCTATCGCGTCGCGCAGCGCGGCTAACGCGACGTTGCGCGAAAGCGCGAAGATCTCGTGATCGGCCAGCGCTAACACCTCCTCGGCGGAGAGATAGCGGGCCGCATCGACCTCGACGCCGTCGGGCATCGGCTCCCCGCTCAGCGGGCGCATCTTGAAGACGACGTAGACCGCGCCGCCGAGATCGCCGTAGCGCGAGCGCACCGCCAGCAAGGCGACCGCCTCTGCGCGGACGCCGGTCTCCTCGAAGACCTCGCGCGCGGCGGCCTCATCCAAAAGCTCCTCGTGTTCGACCAGGCCGCCGGGAATGGCCCAGCGGCCCTTGCCCTCGCCGTAGGTCTTGCGGACCATCAGCACGCGATCCTCGCGCACTACAGCGCCGCCCGCGCCGATGTCCCAGACTTTGCCCTCTGGGTGTTGCATGTGATAGTATTGATTCAAATGTAGCTCCTCAGTCTAAAAAGCAAAAAAATTCAAATTATGAATTGCGAATTGCGAATTTTGAATCTTTACTCGACAGCGCAATTCGCAATTCGCAATTCTAAATTCCCAAATTACGGAATCGGCTGACAAACCATAGCCCCGACCAGGCGACCAGCGCGCTGGTGGTGAAGGCCATGGTCAAACCGAAGGCGTCGCCCAGCGCGCCCACGATCACCGTCACGCCGGAGCGGAGCGCAAAGCTGAAGGCCATGTAGATGCCGTTGGCAAGCGCTCGGTTCTGCGGATAGCTTTCCTGCACCAGCGCCATCAGCACGGGCGTGAGCGAGATCGTCGTGAAGCCCAATCCCAGCAGGATGGGGAAGCGCAGCCAGCTTTCCACGGCGAGGAAACCCAGCAGCAGCGCCGGCGCGATGAGCAGGAAGATCGCCAGCGTGCGCCGGCGTCCCCAGCGATCGCTGAGCGAGCCGCTGATCAGGGCCCCACCGACGCCTGCCGCCTGATACATCGCCAGTGCGCTGTTCGCCAGCCAGCGCTCGGCCTGCTGCTCGCGCAGGAAGATGGTCAGGTAGGTGCTCATCGCCTCGACGATGAAGCCGCGCGTGATGACGATGCCCATGATCAGCGCTAAGAATGGCCCCATCTCGCGCAGCGCATCGCGCCAGGGGAGCGCCTCGCCCGCTTCGGGCGGACGCGCGGGAACCTCTCGCAGCAGTGTGAGAAGCAGCAGCGAGGTCAGCAGGCCGCCGATCATCAGCCAGGGCATCCCGGCCAGGCCGAGTGTGCCCAACGCTGCCGTGATGATCAGCGGGCCGAGCACGCGCCCGGCCTCGCCGCCGACCATCCAGTAGCTCATGCCGTGGCCCAATCGCTGCCCGGAGACGCGCCCGACCATCACCGGGCCGGTAGCGTGCAGGCAGGCGGAGCTAAGCCCGGAGATGAGCAGGAGGAGGACGATGGCGAGGTAGTTCGGCGCGATGCCCAGCAGGCTCATCACGATGGCGGTCACCGCCGGGGCCAGAATTACGAAGTACCGGAGGCTCACCCGGTCGGCCAAGTAGCCGATGAAGGGCTGCGCGAGCGAGGGCGCGCGCAGGAAGACGGTCAGCAGGCCGGCCTGCGTGTTGCTGAGCGCCAGCGTCTCGATGAATTCCGGCAGCAGCGGCGGCAAGAATGCCTGGTAGGTGTCGTGGATGCCGTGGGCGGCGGCCAGCGGGATCACGCGCTCCGTCTGGAATTCCTCCGCCTCCGCTTCCACCGTGGCAGGTGATAAAGGCGCCGTTTCCTTGGATGTGGCTAATGGGCCTGTCAATGTTGTCTCCTTGTGGTCTCTTTCTCTCGATAGTCAGAGATAGGTTGGATTCATTCGATTCTTTGTTATACCGTGCTTTGGGAACTTTGCCAGTGAGGGGGTAAGGATCAAGGATCAAGCATAAAGAGTTGAGGATTGAGTTTCTGTTTTTCGGGATGGTTCACTAATTGGTTAACACTTGTTCGTAGTCAGGCATCCGCTGCGCGATGGAATGGAGTGCCGTTGTAAAGCCCGAAAAACGCCACTCCGCTAGCGCTCCGAGGCTTACTACGAACCAAATAGGAGTGTTTTTGTAAAATTCATTGCATCTTAGGACCTAAATTATCAGAATTAAAGTGTAAACCTATTTTCGCTTGTAGATGAACCATCCCTGTTTTTCGATTTGTAAATTTTAGACTATAATGCTGGTTACGATGATTATTATCATAATGAGGTGGTTAGAGGAGTGAGGGAATTATGCATAAGTTAACCCGTCGCGAGTTTTTGAAGTTAGGTGGGGCGGCGGCCGCAGCCTGGATGGCGGGACGATGGCCTGTGGCGGCGGCTCTCTCGTCAAAAGATGAGGATAAAGATGGGAATATGGAGGTTGTGTCTCTGCCCGCTTCACAGGGGCGGATCGCGACTTGGTGGTCGCAGACGGTGCACGAAGCTCCTTCATCAACAGCGAAGACGGTAGCGACCAAACATCGCGATGATGTGATCCCGCTCTATGCCGCCGTGTCGGGAGAAGCGCCGTGGCCTACAAATCCAATCTGGTATGAGACGGAGGAAGGCTATATTCACAGTGGTTATGTCCAGCCGGTGGAGACGCGGCGGCAGCGTGAGGTCATCACCGAGGTTTCGGAGCCGGGATTCTGGTCGCAGGTCTGTGTGCCCTTTGCGGAGGCGCGCTGGCGCCCAGATGCGGATGCCTATGTCGCGCGCAATCTCTACTATGGCACCGTCTATCGCGTCGTGGCCGCCGCGCCAGATGAGAAGGCCGAGGGCCAGTGGTGGTATCAACTCAAGGAGGGGTTCTCGCATGCGCCCGGCCCCTATGTGCCCAGTTGGTCGGTGCGGCATCTATCGCCGGAGATGATTGCGCCCATCGGAGTGAGGGTGGAGCATAAAGCCTGGTCGATGCACCGGCTATTGCCGGAGATGATGCTCATGAGCAGGATGGGAGCGGATGACAAATGGATCAAAATCGATATCGAGCATCAGACCCTGACTTGTTATCACGATACGTTGCCTGTGTTCCGCACGCGGATTGCATCGGGGCTGTATCAGACTGCGACGCCTCGGGGCGAATTCCGCGTGCTCTACAAGCGCAAGACGCGGCGCATGATCGGCGATGACTACGATTTGCCCGGCGTGGCGTTTCCGGTCTACTTCGCCGGCAATGGCGTGGCGCTCCACGGCACTTATTGGCATAATGATTATGGCCGGCGTCATAGCCACGGGTGTGTGAATGTCTCCAACGACGCGGCCCAGTGGGTCTTCCGCTGGGTCGATCCGGTGACCTCGTATGATGTGTACACAGAGGAGGCCAAGGAATACGAGGATGGGACGCGCGTTGTGGTGGTGTGAGGGTTGAGATTAAGAGTTAAGAATTGAGTATTAAGAGCCGTGCCCGGCCGGTTGGATGTGGCTGGGCACGGCTTGTTTTTTAACCGGTTAGCCTTGTGAGGTGCAACGCACTTGTAAGCTTAAAACTAGGTATGCACTGCATCAGGAGTGGCGATTACTGTAAGTCCAAGTGCGTTGCACCTTGATCTATCTGCTTCATCTGCTGATCGTAGCCGAACTTCATCAGGATCTCCCCCGCTTGATGTCGCCACTCGGCGATGAGGCGTTCCATCAGCGTGACCAACGCCTTCGGCTCGAAGTCCAACGCCTGCGAGAGGGCCTCGAAGACGCGCGCGGGGAACTCCGCCGCCGTGGGCGGGCGCCAACCGTGCGCCATCTTCAGCGCGAGCGATTGCGCCCAGAACGCCGCCCCGAACCATTCGAGATCCAGCCGGTGCTGTTCGATGCCGTAGGCGGCTAACGTGCGCACCAGCAGATTGCCCTTGTCTAACGCGACGCCCTCGCCGTCCTCGCTGAAGATGACGAAGGTGAATCCGCAGTGCGACAGCGCGTTCCCCAGACAGATGAACTGCTCGCGCTGCAACATCTCCGCGATCACGCGCCGGAAAAGCTCGTCGATTTCTGACTCGCTCATCTCCGGCGTGAGCGCGCCGGGGATTTTGTAGATTTGCCCCGAATAGTGGCTGAAGAAGCGCGAAAAGGGCATCAGGAAGGTCCATAGCGCGTTGGCGTGCCCCGGATTGCCTAACGTGCCCGGCCCACAGGTGAAGACCCGATCCGCCAGCGCGGGGTAGCGCTCGGCCAGAGCCTGCGGGCCATCGCCCAGAGCGCGCAGCGCGGGCGCATCGGCGCCGGCCCGCAGCGCGGCGACGGCGGCCTCCGCCGCAGCCACGTTGCCGAAGTACGGCCCGGAGCGCAGCGCGGGCGGCGCATCCGCCGGCGGGATCATCCCCCGCGCCAGGCCCTCGAAGAGCGCGGCCAGCCCCACGCCCGCGTCGATGATGTCGAGGCCCATCTGTTCGATGGGGACGACGACGCGGCGATCCACCTCCTCCAGCAGGCGTAAGCGCGCCTTGAAATTGGCGTCCTCCGGCGCGAGATCGAGCATCGCGAAGAGCGCGTAGGTCGGCTCGAAGTCGTCTAAGTAGCGGTCGCGGCCTGCATTCGTGTGCTCCATATAGTCCACATTATAGTCCACATTGACCCAGTGCCAGTGGCGGCAATTGAGCTGGCACCAATGGCAGCCGGTCTGTCCGACGCGACTGGCGCGCAGCACGCGACGCGCGCCCAGATCGGCCAGATCGTAGCCCAGGCGCTGGGCGTTGCGCGCGGGGAGGGTGGGGCGCTCGCCGACGCCGGTGGCGTAGAGTTTGGTCACCGTGCCGCCTGTGCGCCGGGAGAGGCGCTCGCCGTAGCGCTCCAGGCGCTCGCGGATCTCGCCGTTGCGCAGCTCGCGCACCTCGTCGGCGCGCGGGCCGAGCCACGCATCCAACGAGACCGGCGCGGCCCGCAGGACGAGCGCGGCCAAGAAGCGCGCGAAGCTCCAGCCTGCGCCGCCCCGCCCGGCGTGATAGAGGCCATCGCAGGCTAAGTTGGCCGCACGATAACCGTGACGCGCCGCCTCCCCGACCGTGAAGATGCTGCCGCTTTCGGGATGCCCGCCCAACTCGTGAGCCGTCAGCCAGTGATAGGCGCTGCGCTGGCCGGTCGGCAGGTCGGCGGCCGCGCGCCATTCGACGGTGATGTGGGGCGCGCGCCCGGCGATGACGGCGTAATGATCGGGCGCGGACGTCGCGCTGCGCAGGATCATCGCATCCAGCCCCAGGTTGAGCAACTGCGCAAAGCCGCGCCCGCCCACGAAGCTGTAGTGCGGCGCGCCCGTCAGCGGCGAGATGTAGCCGACGGTGGTTTTGTTCCCCGCCAGGAAAGGCAGCGGGCCACGGGCCAAGATCAGCGCGTCGGGGGTCTCGCGCAGGAGGTAGTGGCAGAGCGCCTCCCCGCCGAAGAGCGTGGTGTCCTCGCGCGCGTCGTGATCGGGGCCGGGCGTCTGCCCCGGTCGCAGCGAGCGCAGATAATGGCGCTGCTGGGCCGTGTCTAAGATCAACAGGCGTTTGGGTTGATAATTCATGTGGCCTCCCTTTTTCTGATTGGCGTGTCGTTGTTGAAGTTCCGAGAAACGCCACGCCGCTAGCGCTCCGAGGCTTACTACGAACGAAGTGAAAAATCTATTGCATATAACCGAGGCCGCGCAGGCGCTCGGTGAGCTGTTCGTCCGATTCGATGTCCACGCGCTCGCCTTCCCAATCGGAGGGGCGCTGCGCCTGAGCTTCCGCGACGAAATCGCGCAGGATGGCGAAGAGGTGGTCGGCCAGGTCGGGCTTCTCGGCGATCAGGTTGTGCAGCTCGCCGGGATCTTCTGAGATAGCGAACAGCTCATCTGGCTGTTCGCCCACGGTGATGAGTTTGTGATCCTGCTGATAGACGGCGCGGCGCATCGAGCGGCAGCGGAAGGTGTCGATGGCCTGCGGGGTGTAGTTCTCCATCAGCGCCAGGAGCGTGTCGGGCGTGTAGGCCTCGGCGAAGACGGGCGTCTCCCGTCCGGGCGCCTCGTCGGGTGTGCGGGGGAGGGGGCCGGTTTGGAGATAGCCGGTCGCTTCCGCCGCAGGCTCTGGTAGCGGGACGCCGGCCATCTCCAGAGCGGTGTGGAAGACGCGCCGGGTCGAGATCGGCTGGGGCATGCGCCGCCCGCCGCTGTAGTGCGGGGGATAGCGCACGAGCAGCGGCACGTGGAGAAGATCATCGTAGGCCACGAGCGAGTGCCCGACGAAGTTGTGGTGGTTCATCCCCTCGCCGTGATCGGAGACGATGATGACGACGGTGTTGTCGCGGACGCGCGGGTCGTTCAAATAGGTGTAGAGATGGCGCAGCGCGTGATCCTCGTAGGCGATCTCGGCGGCGTACATATCGTTGATGATGCGGTCATGAAGCTCGGTCAGCGGCTCCGTCAGCGGGATCATCCAGCGGTAGTGCTCCTGGTTGTACGCGTGCATGAAGTCGTGGGCCTCGCGGTTGGCGCGGTAGTAGGGCGCGAAGCGATGGATGAAGCGCGGGGGCGGCCCAAAGGGTAGATGGGTCTCCATCAAGTTGAGGAAGGTGAAGAGCGGGCGCTCGCGACCGCGCTTTTGACGGGTGCGGAGGTAGCCGGTCAGATCGCGCAGGGAGAGTTTGGTGTTGCCGCGGAAGTTGAGGTGGCGCTGCCAGAGCGGGACGATGCGCGGATGAAGTGCAAACTTGAGGATGAGGTCGTTCTGGGTGAGCGCCTCTTGCACCGGCGCGTTGATGCGATTCAACAGCCGTCCCAGGCGCTGCACGAGCCGACCGGAGGGCCGAGCGCGCGTGTCTGAGATGTCGGGGCGCTCGGGGAAGAAGCCGCTGTAGTTGTAGAAGGCGTCGAATCCGCGATCCAGGCCGTTATCGACGACGCCTAAGAGAGGGTTGTTGCAGAAGCCGAGTGTGGCGTAGCCGGCGCCGCGCAACAATTCGGCCAGCGTCGGTTGCTCTGGGGTGTGCTTATCGTAGATTTGATTGGTCATGTGCGTGGAGGGGAAGTTGCCGGTGAAGAGTGAGGCGTGGGCGGGGATCGTCCATTGGGCGGGGGAGATCGCGCGCTCGAAGAGCACCGCGTCCTCCGCGAACGCATCCAAATTCGGGCTGGTCTTGCGCGGGTAGCCGTAGCACGATAATCGATCCGCCCGCAGGGTGTCCAAAACGATCAATAAAATATCAGGCTGCATTTGCTTTCCCATCGTATTTTGTATTTCCTTCTTGCTGTGATCTCAGGTGTCTGGCCTGAGTGATGTCAATCTAATCCAATAAAATCTCTCGCAAAGCTCGTCGGGCTTCCGTGCCTACATCTGCGTCCGTTCCATCGAATCGCGGATATTCTCGACCTCCGCCTGGATTTGGCGTTGGATGGCACCGCGAACGAGGGGGAGATTGAGGAAGGCCGCGCCGGCCCGGTTCTCGCTGCCGATGCGCAGGGTGAGCAGCGTTTTCTGGAAGCCCTCGGCTTCGAGGATGAACGCGCCCCAGACGGGCGCCGGCGGACGCAACACCCGAAAGCGCACCTCGGATTCGCCGACTTCGGTCAATTCGAAGCGCAGCGTGAGCCGCAGGCCGTAAAATCGCTCCTGGGTCTCGAAGCGCGCGCCGACCTCGCCGAAATCCCCTTGGGTGAAGGTGAATCCCGCGTGGGTGTCGAATTGGTAGCGCTCTGGATGTTCTTTCAGTTCCAAAAACCATTGTCGGGCGGCCTCCGGGCTGACTTCGACGGGGGTCTGAGCTTCTACGGCGGCGGTTGGCATCGGAAATCCTCCATTCGCTTCTCTTTTCTCTGTGAGCAAACGACCGGCGCTTCTCAAAGCGCCGGTGGAATAAGTATAATCCTTATCTTCTTTAATGCAAATCTAAATAAGAGGCGTGCAATGATGTGATGTGGCGTTCTGTTATACCGACACCCCAATCCGCAAGAATAGAATGCCGTAGCCTATGGCCCACGCGGCCCAGAGGAGGGCTGGCCAGATCAGATATTTGGATTTGGGGGCGTATCTGGCGCAAACCGCCAGCGTCGCGATCCACAGGGGGAGATAATCCAGGCTCAATCGCATGTAGCCGGGAGCAAAGAAGCCCGGATTGTGGTACAACCAGACGGGCGCGGCCAGCAGCAGCGACGCGATGGCAAAGGATTGCGCGCGCGCGTTTTTCAATCCGCGCCAGAGCAGGGGGAGCAGCAGGAGGATGGGTTGGGTGAAGAGCAGGCTGTTGCCCCTGGGGTCGCCGATGATGTCGACGATGCGCCCGTCGTCCAACTCGAATTTGGGAATGGCGGCTAGCGTGCGGTACAGATTTTCTGGCAGAAAATGCCACGCAAACAGCCCGTGGGTATGCGCCCGCTGAGCCAGGTAATCGTCGCGGCCGGCGTAGATGGCGGCGTAGCCATTCTCAAAGGGATCGTGAAATCGCGCCGTTTGGAATCCGGTGATGATGATCACCGCCAGGAGAGGGAAGACGAGCAATTTTGCGGCTTGAAGTGCAAGTGCCTTGCGCGCCGCCGGCGTCGAGAGCGATTCGGACACGCGCCACGATCTCCCATCAGCGTTTTGTAAGAGCATGCTCAGGGGCAAAAAGAGCAGGAGCAAGTTCTGCGCTCGGAACAGCATCGAGCCGCCGATGCAGGCGCTCACCAGCAGGAGCCTGCGATGCCACGTTTGTTTGCCAAGCAGCGCCAGCAGGCCTACGATGAAGCCTATGGATAGGCAATGGTTCACGCGGTAGATGCTGCCGACCAATGTGAGCGGCAGGCTGGCGATGTAGGGTGCGCCGAACATAAAGGAGGCGGTCAGCGCTACGGCGAGCGCGGCGCGGCCCCCTGATAGTTTCAGCATCGCCAGGCCCAAGAGTGCAACCGACGCGACGAATACCAAAAACATCTCAATTTGAAGGACCTTCAGCGCGCTCTCGCCGATGGCGCCCAGGTGGATGAGAAAAAAGAGCGTCTGGCCGGGCTGAAAGATATTCACGATCCGATCCTCTATCAGGGCGGTATCGTGCGCGCGTTCTGATAGCGCGATCTTTCCCTCAAGCAGGCTGCGCGCTTCGAGGAGGCTGGGGTTGTCGGTGTGTCGCAATGCGGGATGGTTCCAATCCACAAGCGGCGAGAACGCCAGGCTCGCGGCCGCCAAGACAAGCACAACTGCCCACGCTCGGCTTCTGGGGGATATGTTGATGGTTGGTTGCCGTGAATGGCGTAATTTGTTCATATCTGGTATGTATCCCGTCCTCTCGATCTATGGCCGGATTTCAAATAATAATGCGGATGGGGTGAAATATCACGTTTGGAGTATACACTATCGACTCGAGATGACAAATGCTCTCTTGTCACTCTGGAAAGCTGTGATACGCTTCTCTCTACTTTCTACATAACGTTATCAGAACAGAAAAGGAGATCTTGTGAGATGAGCGAGATTCGCAGGCTGCAGGCGTCGGAGTTTGACGCGCTGGTGGAGATTTTGGACAATGCTTACCCGGCGTTTAGATCGACCCAGCCGGAGGAGCGGGAGAAAAAGAAGGATCGGTTGCTCGAGGCGCATAACGAGAACCCGCTGGTGGATTTCTACGGACTCTTTCGCGAGGGGCAGTTGCGGGGTGTGATGCGTCTGCATGACTTCACGATGAATTTCCTGGGCGTGCAGATGCTGGCGGGCGGCGTGGGCGCGGTCGCGGTGGATTTGCTGCACAAGAAGGAGCATGTCGCCAAGGAGATGATCGATTATTTCCTGGCCCATTATCGCGAGGAGGGGGCCGCGCTGGCGATCCTCTACCCCTTCCGGCCCGATTTCTACAAGCGGATGGGGTTTGGCTATGGGCCGAAGATGGATCAGTATCGTGTGACGCCCGCCGCGTTCCCCAAGGGGCCGAGCAGGGCGCATCTGCGCACGCTGGGCGCGGCGGACGTCGCGGCGGTGTTGGGGTGCTACACGCGCTATGCGCAGCGCACGCACGGGATGATCGAGCGCCACGAGCGGGAGGTCGAGAAGATGTTGGAGAACCAGGCGCACGCGATCATCGGCTACGAGCGCGAGGGTCGGCTTGAGGGCTATCTGGTCTTCGATTTCGAGAAGGGCGAGATGTCGCTCCACAATGACATTCACATCCGGGAGTTGGTCTACGAGAATCACGCGGCGCTGAGCGAGTTGCTGACCTACCTCCACACGCAGGCGGATCAAATCCGCCACGTGATCTTCGAGACGTTGGATCCGACCTTCTACTTCCTGCTTTCCGATCCGCGCAACGGCGCGCCCAACCTGATTCCCCCGGTCTATCACGAGAGCAACGTGCAGGGCGTGGGGTTGATGTTTCGCGTCATCGATGTGCCGCGCGTGTTCGAGTTGCTCCAGGCGCGCGATTTTGGGGGGCAGACGTGTCGTTTGCGGCTGACGCTGACGGACAGCTTCCTGCCGGAGAACGCGGGCAGCACGACGGTGCACTTCGAGCGGGGGAGGGCGACGCTGGCAGAAGAGGAGGCGGTCGCCGATGTCGAGGTGAGGATGGACGTCGCGGAGTTTTCCTCCCTGCTGGTCGGCGCGGTCGATTTCGAGGCGCTGCTCTTGTACGGCCTGGCGGAGATCTCCGATCCGGCGTACGTCCAAACGCTCCAGCGGCTCTTCTGGGTCGAGCGCGCGCCGGTGTGTATGACGGGGTTCTAACGTTATAGTATTCGTAACAGTTTAGTTTGATGAGCAACGTTCCACGCCTGGCGAATAAATTCGCGGCTACGGGCGTAGCAAGCTACGCCTGGGCGAAACCGGCCTTCGCCGGTTAGAACTCAGTCGCCGAAGGGCGACTTCGTTAAGGCGTAGTACGCCCGGTGGCCGTGGGAACTGCCGGGCCATCCCGTGAAAATATCCACTTACAAAACTAAACTAATACTAGTATTCGTGAGAAAAGCGGCCCAGTTGTGTGACTGGGCCGCTTGGATTTCTATTCGGTTTTGGGCGAATTCTTTGCTATTTCTTTGGTGGATGCAAAACCCAATGCCTTTGTAAATCGGGCACCCGATCAAAATCGGCATCGTCACTGATAATATCGTGCAATGCCAAGCGTTGCATCACTGCGAGATGCAGTGCGTCACGCGGCATAAGAATGTATTGCTCGGTATTATCTAGCATACGCCAACTATCTTCTGACGTAATGTTAACCATTTGGACATGTGGTAATTGTAAAACTTGTCGCAAAACCTGACAGATTTTATCGGATACGCGCTGTAGAGGCTCGATAGAATCACGTCTCAGGATAGTTAGCGGATGTTCACCATATATCTCTTTTACATGGGCTAACAACAAACGATAAAGAGCTTCATCCAGCGCCAGCGGTGAGACATAAAGCTCTACGTATCCTTCAATTA
>CAZCAI010000093.1:0-19418 GCA_964496595.1 uncultured Anaerolineales bacterium | reverse complement strand
CGCTAAAAGCGCAAGGTCTAACTATGCGATTGTTAACGTGCGGTCAAGGGTCACGCTAAGAATAGGAGTATAGCGCCGGCATCTAAAAAGGAGATCTCTTGATGAGGAAAATCAAAGTTTTATCGATTCTTATCCTTGCACTATGGATGACAGTTCATCCAATGATTGTGTTAGCCGACGGCATTATCATCATTGATCCGCCGCCTGCGCCGCCGCCGGATTGGGAGCCGTGGCTGACGATTCGGTATCATCGCGTCTCGGTCACTATCGCGGATCAGGTAGCGACGACGAAGGTGGATCAAGTGTTCCGTAACGACGGGCGCCTGCCTGCCGAAGGTACGTATGTCTTCCCGTTGCCGCCGAGCGCTGTGATTGAGGAATTCGCGATGTGGGTGGAGGGTCAGCGCATCGAGGGGGAGATTTTGCCCGCCGAGGAAGCGCGCGATATTTACGAGGGTTATGTGCGCCAGCAGCGCGATCCGGCGTTGTTGGAGTATGTAGGGCGCGATGCCGTCCGCGCGCGGATCTTCCCGATCCCGCCAGGGGAGGAACGGCGAATCGAATTGACCTATACCCAGGTTTTGCCGGTGGAAGATAAGTTGTTGTACTATCGCTATCCACTGGATACGGAGCGCTTCTCCGCCCGGCCGCTGGAGCAGGTGAGCGTGCATGTGACGCTAAGCTCCCCAACGGCGCTGGGGGCCATCTATTCTCCCAGTCATCAAGATGAATGTGTGATTCAACGCGAGGACGCGCATCACGCGACGATCAGCTATGAATCGCATCACATCTACCCCAATCGCGATTTTGAGCTGTATGCGGGCACAGATCCGCAAGAGATCGGCGCAACTTTGCTGACGCATCAGCCCCCGGAAGAGGATGGGTATTTTCTATTGTTGCTATCGCCCAGCTTACCCACGGAGCAGACGCGCGTCGTTCCCCGCGATCTCTTTCTGGTCGCCGATACCTCCGGCTCGATGGATGGCGATAAATTGGCTCAGACGAAAGATGCGATGGCCTATATCCTGCGACACCTCAATCCGGAGGATCGCTTCAATGTGATCGCGTTCAGCAGCGGGGTGCAATCCTATGCGCCGACACTCCAACCGCCCACCAAAGCCGCTAAAGCTATCGATTGGATTTACGGCCTAGAAGCGATTGGAGGCACGAACATCTATTTAGCGCTCTCCGAAGCGCTGGCTCAGGCTGATGCCGAACGTCCGACCATCATAATTTTCCTAACGGACGGCCTGCCCACGGAGGGCATCATTGAAACCGACACGCTGCTCACTACTCTGGCCCAAGAAGCGCCACCCTCGGCGCGGATTTTCCCCTTTGGCGTCGGCTATGATGTCAACACGCTGCTGTTGGATCAATTGGCGCAGGAGCACAAGGGACGACCAGCCTATGTGACGCCGGAGGAGAAGATCGATGAGCAGGTTTCGAGCTTCTACGCTCAGATTCAAAGCCCGCTCTTGACGGACATCGCGCTGGATTTCGGCGATATCCAGACGCACGATGTCTATCCCCAGCCGCTGCCCGATCTGTACGCCGGCACGCAACTGATCGTGACGGGGCGCTATCGCGGAAGTGGGACACAGCCCATCGAATTGCGCGGCGCCGTCGATGGCGCGCAGCAGGTGTATCAATACGAAGGGACATTCCAATCCGAGGAGGCGCAAGCGTTCATTCCCCGGCTGTGGGCCGCGCGCAAGATCGGCCATCTGCTGACGCAAATTCGGCTGCACGGGGAAAACGAAGAGTGGATCGACGCCGTAGTCACGTTGAGCCTGCGATATGGCATCATCACGCCGTACACTTCTTTCTTGATCGAGGAGCAGGAAGAGGCGCTCTCCACGGAGGGACGCAAGCGCGCAGCGGAGGAGTTCTCGGCGCTGACGCCCGGGGCGCCGAGCGGACAAGGCGCGGTCGAGGACGCGGAGATGCGATGGGGGTTAGGCGGAGCGAGCGCGCCGCCCGCCGCCGATGAGAGCGCCCCGCCGATGGCTGAGGAGGGTGAGGGAAGGACGGCCTCCTCGGTGCGATACGTGGGCGATAAGACTTTCCTCTGCGACGGGCAGGAGTGCATCGACACGGCCTATGTCCCGGATCAGATGACAGCGCAGGAGATCGTCTTTATGTCGGAGACGTATCACGACCAGTTGGCGGCCCATCCGACGTGGGTCAGTTATTTCGCCTTGGGCGATGGTACAATTTTCGTCGCGGAAGATGGCGCGGCCTATCGATTTGAGTTGGGCGCCGGCGCAGACGACGTGCCGCCCCCAGATGCACCGACGCCGACGCTTTCGCCTAATATCACACCCGATCCGAATGGAGAGGAATCCACGCCGACGCCCACCAAAGAAAGCATGCCCCCGCCCACGACGATGCCATCTCGGCCCTCTACCGCGCCGCCGCTGTGCAGCGGCGCGCTGGCGCTGATGTTGGTAAGCCTGGTGATCGAGCATCGCTATCGCGCAAAAAGATGACGTTCTGACAGAATGTGATATACTTAAACGTGCAACCTTCGGGGCAGGGTACGGCCGCAAGGCTAAATCCCGACCGGCGGTGAGGGCGTTTCCGCGCCCAAGCCCGCGAGTGCCGCGAGCATAACGCTCACGGCATTGATCCGGTGAAAATCCGGGGCCGACGGTGAAGGCTGTTCCAGACCTGCTAGTTCTGGAACAGCCAAGTCCGGATGAGAGAAGGCACACGCATCTTGTGGCTGCTATGCTATGCCCCGAAGTTATAGACTTCGGGGCTTTTTTCATGAGGAGTGAATCGCGCATGGCCATCAATCAGCCAGCCAAAGCAACCCAAGGGAACGGTTCGAATTCGTATCAGTCCTTGCCGTTCTACTTGCTTTCGATGGTGCTGGTCTTTATTTTGTGGGAAGCGGCAATGCTGTGGATCGGAGAAACGCCGCGCCAATTCCTGCTCCCCGCCCCCGCCGACGTCGCGCGGCGCTTCCTCAAGTTAGCCAGTGATGGGACGCTCTATCTTCACACGCGGGTGACGCTGGTGGAGATGGGCCTGGGGCTGCTCCTGGGCACGATCACGGCGCTGGGATTGGGTTACAGCGTGGCGCACAGCCGCCTCCTGGCCTATCTCCTGGAGCCGGTGATCGTCACGTCGCAGGCCGTGCCGATTGTAGCGTTAGCCCCGCTGCTGACAGTCTGGTTCGGGCCGGGGCTGCTTTCCAAGGTCGTTGTCTGCGCGCTGATCGTCTTCTTCCCCATTCTGGTCAACGTCGTCGCCGGCCTCAAGAGCATCGACCCGAAATTGCGCGACATCTTTCGGATGCTGGAGGCGCCGCGTCACGTCGTGCTCCTCAAATTGGAGATTCCCGCCGCGCTTCCCGCGTTTCTCTCCGGACTGAAGGTGGGCGGCACGCTGGCGGGGATGGGCGCGGTCGTCGGAGAGTTTGTCGCATCCAGCCGGGGCCTGGGCTATTTGGTCAAACAAGGGCAAAATCTTTACGATATGCCGATGATGTTCGTCGCCATCTTTACGCTGATGACCATCGCATTGATCATCTACGCCCTATTGGCCCAGATCGAGCGCTCGCTCCTGCACTGGCAACACGCCGATCCGACCATTGTCAATCATAATCATAATGCGAAAGCGTAACCATTTGACATCCAAGTAAGGAGGAAAGATGATGCGTTTACGAGATCTGGTATTGATCTTAGTCAGCGGTCTGTTATTGGTAGGATGTGGCGGCCAAGCCGCATCGGAGGTAGAATCCATCTCGCTGCCGATGGGCTATGTGGCCAACGTGCAGTTCAGCCCCTTCTACGTCGCCAAAGAGCGGGGATACTTCCAAGACGCGGGCTTCGACGTCACCTTCGACTATCGTTGGGAGACTGATGGCATCCAACTGGTCGCGGCGGGAGAGATCCCGTTCGCCATCGCCAGCGGCGATCAGGTGATCCAGGCGCGCACCCAAGGACTGCCCGTGGTCGCCGTCGCGGCGTGGTACCAGCGCTTCCCCGTCGGGGTGATCGCGCTGGAGGGTATACCGCTCAATGCCCCAGAGGATCTGGCAGGGCTGACCATCGGCATCCCAGAGACCTTCGGCGCCTCCTACATTGGATTGCGCGCCCTGCTGAAAGCCGGCGGCCTCTCCGAGAGCGACATCGATCTGCAAACCATCGGCTATGCGCAGCTCGCGGCCCTGACCGCCGGCACTGTCGATGCTGTTGTCATTTACGCGAACAACGCGCCGGTGGTGCTCTCCCAGCAGGGCACACCGTTCAACGCGATCTACGCCGCCGATTACGCTGATTTGGTCTCCGCTGTGGTGGTGACCAGCGATATGATGGTGGCCGAAAATCCAGAGGACATTCAAGCTTTTGTGGATGCCTTCCTTCACGGCCTTGAGGATGTCCTGGCCGATCCCGACGCGGCCTTCGAGATCAGCATGGACTATATCGAGGGACTGGATGAAAACGCGGAGGCTCAGCGCGCCGTGTTAGAAGCCAGCATCGATTTATGGCGCGCGCCCACGCTGGGCAAGTTCGAGGTCACAGCGTGGCAGCAGGCCCAGACGGTGATGCACGAGGCGGGCTTGATCGAGCAGCAGGCGCCGGTCGATGAGCTGTTCACCAACGCCTTTGTCCCTGCATCGGACTGACGTGAATCAACCAACGCCCTCCGCGCCCTTCCTGAGCCTGGAGCACATCAGCGCCAGCTTCCCAGGGCCGAAAGAGCACCTGATCGCCCTGGAGGACATCTCGTTCGAGGTAAAGCGCGGGGAATTCCTCTGCCTGATCGGGCCGTCGGGCTGCGGGAAATCGACGCTGCTGCGCATTGTCGCGGGGCTGCTGCCGCCTACTCAGGGGGAGGTCTGGCTGGAGGGAAAGCCGCAACGCACGCCCAACCATCGCATCGGATTGGTCTTTCAGCAGCCGACGCTGCTGCCATGGCGCACCGTGGCGGAGAATGTGGCGCTTCCGCTGGAGATGGAGGCGCTATCCGCCGAGGAGAAACGCGCCCGCACGGACAATCTACTGCAGCTGGTGGGCTTAGATGGCGCCGCAGCGGCCTATCCCACCCACCTCTCCGGGGGGATGGCGCAGCGGACGGCCATCGCGCGGGCGCTGGCGCAGAATCCGGAGGTGCTGCTGCTGGATGAGCCGTTCGGCTCGTTGGACGCGCTCACGCGCGAGCGGATGGCAGCGGAGTTGCTCAACATCTGGCAGCGCGATCAGCGCACGGTGCTGATGGTGACCCACAGCGTCGAGGAGGCCGCGTTGCTCTCCGACCGCGTAGTCGTGCTCAGTTCGCAGCCCGGGCGCGTGGTTGATATCGTGCCCATCGAGCTGCCGCGCCCGCGCTCCTCCGCACTGCTGATGACGCCGGAGCTTCAGCGCGTCGCCATTCGCCTGCGGGAGACGCTCTGCCGGGGCAACGAGGATGCGCCGCAGTGTTACTTGCCAACTGACCCTTGCGAAGGTTAGTCAGAAACCCCTCAAGCCAAGTAATCTTGTGCTGAGCATTGAACCTCAGACATAGACGTCCTCATGTAACCTTCGCAAGATTTCCGGGAAATCACCACGTCACTTGCAGCGTTCCCGTCTGGTTGATGTGCAGGGTGATGGCCCAGACGCCGGGCGCCACGCCCCGCACTGTCTTATCCTTATCCACCGGGAGCGGCTCATCGTTCAAGAAGATCGCCTGAGGGCGCGAGGGCAACGCGAGCCACACCTCGCCCCGCGCCAAGCGCCCGATGTCAATGGTCATCGTGAGGAGATTTTCCGCCACCGCCCACTCGGTGACTTCGCCGCCCTGGGAGATGTGGAAGGTTGTCGCGACCAGGTGCGGCTCGGAGAGCACCTTGCGGATGCCCAACAGCACACAATCGTGGGGAGCCAGTCGGAACACCGGCGGATGAGAACCTTCCCCAATCCGCTCGTAGCTTCGCGGCCAAAAATTGACCAGATGGTAAGCCTGGCGCTGATCCAACGGCAAATTCTCCGGCAACAGCTTCTCGACCGGCTTATCGCGCCAGTTGAAGAGACCGACCAATCGCCAGCGGCCCCAGGCGCGCGCCACCGGCGCGACGACGGTCTCCGGCATCTGGCGCGTGAAGAGATCCAATACATCGCCGCCCTCCAACAATGACGGCAGTAATGCCGCCGCCATCGCGCGGCGTTCTGGCGATAACTCGGATAGATTATCGGAGAGCAGATAAAGCCCGCCGGTCAACCCTAACAACGTCACCTGCGAGCGCACCTCAGCAGGCGTCAAGCGCGTCTGCGTATCGCGCACCATCAGCGTGTCGGGGTCGTTGATCCACCAGCGGTCGTGCATCCAGGCGCGGGTGGCTACGTTACGCAGGCTGTTACGCAAACTCGGTAGCGAGGGGTTACCCCGAAAGAAGCGCCGCAATCGGTACAACTGCGGCCCCCATTCCGCCGCTGTGTCCGGGCCGATGCGCATTGCATCGACCATCCCCACCGCCGGCCCCAACGGCAACCCACAGCCCACCAGATAAGTCTCATCGCCGGCTGCCTCGCGGATGATGCGCAACGCCCCGCGCAGCGCTTGCGCCCGCGTCCGCCGGGGATTATGGCGCTGACCGGCCAGCGCGCCGGCGTAGAGAAAGTCCAGTTTCAAATAAGGATAGCCCCACTCATGCACCGCCCGCCCGATCAACTCGCGGAGATAGTCCTGCACGCCAGGATGGGTCGGATCCAGGGCGCGACTGTGGAATTTGAGGATATATCCGGCGGAGATGGGCTTGCCTTTGGCGTTGCGCAGCAGCCAATCGGGATGCTCCTGCGCCAACTTCGATTTAGGATGCGCCGTCAGCGGGCCGAGCCATAGCCCCGGCGTGAAGCCCGATCCGCGAATGCGGTCGGCCTGCCATTTGAAGCCATGGGGGAAACGCTCGTTACGCTCCGTCCAATCGCCCCACGCGGCCTGATAGCCCTCATCCAATTGGATGACCTCCAACGGCAATTCATCGGCCAGCAGCGCCGCCGCCGCCAGATTCTCCATCAAATCCACCTCAGAGACAGCGGCCCAATAGATGTACCACGAGCACCAGCCCGTCGGCGCGGGCCGCGGCTTCGGCACATTCATTTGCCGGGCGATGGCGGCCGCGTACTGCGCAAACGGATCGACGTTGGGCAGCGCAACCCACTCCACGTAGAACCACTCGGAAGCGAGCGTCTCGCCAGGCTCCAGGGGGACGTCATCGGCCTGGGATTGGACGATCAGCGTCTCGTGGCCGGCGCGCACATCGGCGACCACCTGCACAAATTGATCGGCCAGCGAGGCGCCGCCCAGCACCAACGCCTCGCGCGAGGTGACGACAGCGCCCACGGTCTCACTCCAGAAACGCCCCATCTTACCGCCCCACGGCGTGCGGGGATTGCGGAGCATCGCCCCCTGAAAATATTTCATCACGGGGGAAAGGGTGAAACTACGCAGTGAAAGGGGATAGAAACCGGCGGGCGACCACGATTGCCAACCGTTGTAGTAGAAGCCGGTCGGCTCCGCCATCATCTCGATGCCATCCGGCGCGGAGCGGAAAAAGAAGCGTCGCACGTGCACCGGCTCGGCGCCGATGTTGGTCACACGAACGCGAAAGAACACGAAAGGGCGCGTGGGGTAGAGGCGAATGCTGAGGGATGTCTCGAGGTCGTGCTCACTCTGGCTGCGAAGCATCATCTCCTGGGCCTTGCCCTGCGCATCCTCGACCGTGCGCGTCTCGACCTGGCCCTGGTCAAGAGCGCCGCACATCACCGTGAGGGGACGATGCTCACGCACCACCTCCACGCCCACCGCCCCTTCCAACGCGCGTCCGGGGCTTTGCAAACGAAAAGTATTCCGACGTTCATTCCACGACAGCTCAAACGAGGGAGAGTGTAAAAGTAATGCCATGAGGCTTCGCGCTTCCTTCCTTTTTGGTCTGGTGATTTGTCTGGAGGTTGGAGGTTGGAGGTTGGATGAAAAGGGAGAGGGTGCGGGGTTTATAGATTTCAGTATAATCTAGCTTGGGGAAATGGACAAAAATAATATGTCATTACGCTTTTGTTCCGCCGCTGAGCTACTCCGCCGCCAAGCTACTGCCGTTCCGCGAAGGCTAACGCCAAAGCCTGCGCGGTGATCGCTTCGCTCGTGCGCTCTAACTGGATGCGGAAATTGCGCGGATCGACGAAGTCGGGAAGGCCGGCGCGCTTGAGCAGGGGCAGATCCACCTCCGGCTCGGCGATCCGAATCGCGATCTCTGCCAGCGGAGCACGAGAGCGCCAGTAATCTTCCACGCACTCGACGAGGGGCGGCACATCCACGGTGATCGGTTCTGAAATATAGCGAGACGTTTCTAGCTCCGGCAATCCCACCGCCCGCCGCTCGCGTAAGCCCGCGATGAGCGCCGCTTTATCGCGCCCGCGCAACTCGAAGAGCAGGAAAGGGTCCTCGTCAAAGCGCTCGCCCAGCAGGTAGTAGACCGCCGCGATGTGCTTGCAGGGATTGGCCCAATCGGGGCAAGAGCAATTAGTCGCCAAATCGTTGCGTGAGGTGGGGAAGAGCGGTACTTTCACCGCCTCGAAGACCTGCTCGATCTCGTCGGGCATCTCCTCGTTGAGCAGTTGCGCGGCGAAGAGCGCCTGTTCCGCCAGCGCATCCAACACGCGATCCCACTGCGCGTCGGTGAGCGGGCGCAACTCGATGTTGACGCGATAGGGCGAGCGGCGCGATCCCTGCACGCGCGCCGTGATCTTGCCCGGCCGCAGATCGATGTTCAGCACCTGGCCGCGCCGCGCATAGCTGCGCCCGCGATTCAACCGCCCCGAATCCATCAACGGCTTCAGCGCGCTGATCCACCGATTGCCCCACCACGATGCGGTGAATTTTCCCCGCCGACTCTTCGCCTTGATCCCATCGGCGGGCAACGGTCGCGTGCGTTCGTAACTTGCCCAATATGGCATATCGTTTCCTCCCCTACAAATGGCGGTCGGGATACCATCCCAACCCACGCCTGACTAAATCTCCAATTGGATCAGATTGCGCAGATCATCCGTGCTTAAATCGGAAAGCCAGCTCTCCCCCGTGCCGACCACGCTCTGCGCCAGCGCCTTCTTCTGCTCAATCAGCTCGTCGATGCGCTCCTCTAACGTCCCGGCGCAGAGCAACTTGTGCACCTCCACCGTGCGCTCCTGGCCGATCCGGTAGGCGCGATCGGTGGCCTGATCCTCCACGGCGGGATTCCACCAGCGGTCGAAGTGGAAGACGTGGTTGGCCGCCGTAAGATTTAGGCCCGTGCCGCCCGCCTTGAGGGAGAGAATAAAGAGCGGCGGCCCGTCGTCGGACTGGAAACGCTGCACCATGCGATCCCGCCGCTTGACGGGCGTGCCGCCGTGGAGATAGAGCACCTCCACGCCGAAGAGCGTCTGAAGATACTCGTGCAACATCTGCCCCATCTCGGCGAACTGCGTGAAGATCAGCGCACGATCCTCCACATCCAACACCTCCTCCAACATCTCCGTCAGGCGCTCCAACTTGCCGGAGCGCCTCGGCAGCGGCGAGCCATCGCTCAAAAATTGCGCCGGATGATTGCAAATCTGCTTCAGACGCAATAGCGCGCGCAATACCGCCCCCTGCCGCGAGAACTTCGATTCGCCCGCCTCCTCTGCCTCCTCCACGCGCTCCAGCGACTCCGCCACCACCGCCTGATAGAGCGTCGCCTGCTCCTCCGTCAAGGTGCAGGTGATCTTCATCTCCAGCTTCTCCGGCAGATCCTGGATGATGGTCGGATCGCTCTTGAGGCGACGCAGGATGAAGGGATCGACCAAATTGCGCAGCCGCCGCGTCGCGTCGGGGTCTTGATAGCGCTCGATGGGCAGGGCAAAGGACTCCCGAAAGCCCTTCTGCGATCCCAAAAAGCCCGGATTGAGGAATTGCATAATCGACCACAGTTCGGCGAGCCGATTTTCAACCGGCGTCCCGGTGAGCGCCATCCGATTGGACGCCTCCAAGCGGCGAGCCGCCTGGGTCTGCTTGGCGTGGGGATTCTTGATGTTCTGAGCCTCGTCAAGGATGACATCGCTCCAGTGGACGCACTTCAGGAAATCCACGTCGCGGCGCATCGTGCCGTAGCTTGTGAGCACCACATCATAGCGCGGCGCGACCTCGTTGACGAACGCCTCGCCCTGCGCGCGATCCCCGCCGTGCTGGACCAAGACGCGCAGCTCCGGCGCGAAGCGATTGATCTCCCGCCGCCAATTGGTCATCACCGAGGTGGGGCAGACGACCAACGCGGGCGGCAGCTTCTCGTCGCGCTCGGATTGCTCGCGCTCGTGGAGCAACAGCGCGATGGCCTGAATCGTCTTGCCCAGGCCCATGTCATCGGCCAGACAAGCGCCCAATCCCCAGCGACGCATAAAGGCCAGCCACGAGGCGCCCCGCTGCTGATAGGGGCGCAACTCCCCTTCAAAGGTCTCCGGCGGATCGATCTCCTCCATCTGCTGATGTTGGCCGGCCCGCATCTGCTGCACCAACTCTTCTAAAGCGCCGGAGACCTCCACGCCGGCGACCGGCAGCCCGCCCACCTCGTCGGTGGCTTCGAGCGCCAAGTTCAGCGCCTCACGGAGTTCCATCTCCCGCGCCCGCTGCTTCTTCCAGAAGTCAATCGCGGCCTCGATCTCCTCCGGTTGGAGCAACACCCACTGGCCGCGCACGCGAATCAGCGGCTGCTTCAACGCCACCAGCCGCTCGAATTCCTCGCGGGAGAGCGGTTCGCCGCCCAGGGCCAGCTCCCAATCAAAGCTCACCAGCGAATTGAGGCTGAGGATGCCCTTCCCGATGATATTCGGCTCGGATTTGAGGCTGGCTTTGGCGCGCACGCCCAGCCGCGCGCCCGGCTTCTCCCACCAGGGCGGCACCAGGACGCCGAAGCCGCTGCTTTCCAGCAACGGGCCGACCTCGCGCAGGAAATCGAAGGCCTGATCGACGGTGAGGGCGCAGGTCTGAGGACGCGCGGTGCGCAAGCTCTGCATGATCGGCGGGAAGAGCCGGGCCGCCGCGCCCAATCCGGCCAGCACGTGCTCCTGCGCGCCCTCGAAGCGATAGTTGAGGTAATCCAAGGCGCCGCCGCGCGCGTGCCAGACCTTGTCCAATGTAACCAGCAGGCTGGGATCGTCGTTTGCTTGCAACAAATAACGCAGGATCCATTCGGAGCGCCGCACGCGCCCGGTCTCCTCATCGACATCGGGCGGCTCCAGGCGGAAGCAGAGGCGGAACGGCGCTTCGGCGGCGCCGCGCAGTTGCCCGAACCACTCCTGCCACACATCGTGGAGCGCGCTCAGATCGCGCCGTTGCTTGACCGGCGCCTGGATGACGTCGTCCTCGGCCCAGAGCGCCTCCCACCACGCCCCGGCGATGCCTTCCGGCGGCTTGCGCCGGCCATCCAATCGATCTCGGCCCCAATCGCGGACCGCGCGATCCACCAGTCGATTGAGGAAACTCTCCAACAGATCCGGCGGATTGGCGGCCTGGTCGGGAGTGGAGTCGGCATCGAGCGGGAAGGCGGCGCGACAGACGGCGGGCATCGCTTCGGCCAGCGCGCGGAGGCGCGCGCGGTCGCGGGGCCGGTCGAAGAGCGGCTGCCAGCGGGCGCGATAGACGCCCTCATCCTCGCTGAGCATCGGGAAGTAATACTGGCGGGCCAGCACCTCCAGCCCCAACTTGGCGATGGCGCTCCAATAGCGCAGATCGCTGCCCCAGCGGCGGTCGCGCGGGGGAATCGCCACCAGCAGATCTAACGCGGTGAGCGCGTCCAGCGGCAGGGTGGGCACGCGCCACGGGGCCAACATCGGCGGGGATTCGGGCGCGTCCAGCGCGGGCGCCAACCACGGCGGCAGCAACGGCTCGTCGGCGGTGGGCAGCACCCACACGCGCTGCTCGGGATCAACGGGTACGGCCTCCGGCGCCCACGCGCCCAAGATCGCCAGCAACGTCGCGTCGGGCGCGGCGTGCGGGTGATAGGGGATCTTGGGCTGGCGTCCGGGCCGGCGCGGCGCGGCATCCGCCGTCTCCGCCCAGAGATGGAACGCACCCGCCGTCCACGTCCCGTGCAGGATATAGCGTAGCTCAGCGCGCTCGGCTCGCATCTATTTGGACTCCTCGTCTCCAGGTTCGCCAGGGATGTAGGGGATCAGACCCTTCTCGTAGGCGGCCTCCTGGATATGGCGCGGCAGATGACGCGCGTCTAAGATCAAGCCATCCACAGAGATAAGCCACGCCATCGGATTGCTGTCCATCCGGCTCGACAGCGTCCATTCGGGATCCATCACCCTGATATTGAGCATCCGCTCGATGTCGCGCGCTTTGTTGCTCAAGGTGCTCTTGCTGCGCCCCACGGCATCCGCCAGAACATCGGCGCTGAGATGGGGCGATTGGCTTTTATCAAAGAGAAAATTGACCCGGCCCAGGGTGTAGAGGATCGCGCCGGCCCACGTGCTCACCGTGCTGCTTTCCAGCGGCGAAGGACGCTTGCGGCTGAGCCTGGCCGCGAGACGCCGGGCCAACTGCGCGTATTCCTCATTGAGGTGTGCGTCACAGATCTCGTCGAGGAGCGCGATGATCTTTTCATAGCGCGGTTGCAGTTTTTTGGGGACTCTTTCTTTTTTAGATTTCATCTTCTTTCCTCCTTGTCCTTCTTAATTATCAGTGAATTTACGCCTCACGCGCCGCGTCCATCAACTCCTGGCGGCGGCGGCGATAGGCAAGGATGGGGCGATCTCCCTGGATTAGCTGCTCGCCGATCCGCAGGCCGCTGGGTTTGGGCGTCTGCGTCACGACGACGCGGCGATCCTGGTGGGCGACGATGCGGTTGAAGGGCATGGATAACGTAGCAATCAACTGGCCCAGGATCGGCACGGGGAGGAATTTCTGGTAGAAGCGGAGGTAGAGCAGAGTGTGCGCATCGTCCACCGGGACGAAGGCCGCCATCACGCGCACATCCTCGCTGATGTGATTCTGCCACAGGTTGGGGAAGAGAAACTCCAGTTTGAACTCGCGATCCGTCGGCGGTACCGGCACCTCGTCGGGCTTGCGCGGGGGCGTGCCATCATCGGCGCGATTGAAGACGTAGACGTAGAACAGATCGTCATCCACCCACTGGACGCCGGGGCCATCGACGACGGTGCGACCGCCGCGCCCGATGGTGTTGTGATGAACGAAGGGCAAATGCACCACATCGAGCTGATTTTCGATGACGCGGGAGTAGTGCGCGTCCCATGGATCGTAGACCTTGCCGTAGACAAAGGCCTCGTCGTCTAAATCATCGAAGAAGCGCGGCGGCGCCAACGTCTCCGGCGGCGCCTCGCCCCACCAGATCCAGACGAAGCCGTGCGCCTCGTGCGTGGGATAGCTGAAGACGTGGAAGCGATCCGCCACCGGCGCTTGCCGGCCATTGGCGGGGATCACCTGCACTTTTCCAGATGTATCGTACTCGAAGCCGTGGAAGGGACATTGCAACCGCCCGTGGATGACCTCGCCCTCGCTCAACGCCACCCCGCGATGAATGCACTTATCGCGCAGACAGCTCACCTGCCCCGCGTCATCGCGCCAGAAGACCAACTTCTCCCCCATCCGCGTCACGCCGACGGGCTTATGTTTGATCTGATCCGAATCCATCACCACGTACCATTGATTGGGAATCATCGTCGCACCTCGCCTCCGGGTAAGATTTTGATCGTCATTTGATTGTCGCTCAAAAGGGAGAGCCAAGCATAAGAAAGAAGAAGCTGCCCGCCACCAGCGCACAGCTCAGCAGACAGCCCAAGGAGAGCACCAGGAGGATGCCGCCCGCGATCAGCATCGCGAGATCGCGCTTTTGGGGATCTTGCTCGATCTCCATCCCGGCCTCGACCAGTAAACCCAAGACAAATTCCACAAGCAACACGCCTAAGCCCATAACATCGTCCTCCCAAAATCATTATAATGCCAGCCCAACCAGATTACAAACAAGATAAAAATGCCGTCCCCTCTGGAGAAGGGACGGCATTGTGTAGTATGCTCTTGGGGATCAATACCTCACGCCGGTTCCACGTCCTCGGCAAGGCGGAGGTGCAACTCCTCCAACTGGCGCTGCGACACGGGCGAGGGCGCATCCGCCATCAGATCGGTCGCGCGCGTCGTCTTGGGGAAGGCGATGACATCGCTGATGCTCTGCTCGCCCGCCAGGATCATCACCAGGCGGTCGATGCCCGGCGCGATGCCGCCGTGCGGCGGGGCGCCATAGGAGAAGGCTTCCATCATGTGGCCGAAGCGCGCCTCGGTCTCGACCTCAGAGTAGCCCAGCACGCGGAAAATATCGCGCTGAATGTCGGGATCGTGCACGCGGATGCTACCGGAGGCGATCTCGTACTCGTTGCAGACGAGGTCGTAGGCGTCGGAGAGGACGGCGGTCGGATCGGCCATCATCTCCTCGTAGGTGTTCGGGCGCGGCATCGTGAAGGGGTGATGGGCGGCCTCCCAGCGCTCCTCGTCCGCGTTCCATTCGAACATCGGGAAGTCCAGCACCCAGCCGAACGCGATCAGGTCAGGATCGACCAACTCCAGGCGATCCCGGAACGTGAGGCGTAGCGCAGAGAGCGAGGCGGCCACCACTTCCGGCTCGGCGGCGACGATGCAGACGAGGTCGCCTACGTCCGCGCCGGCCTGCTCGCGAATGGCCTCCAGCTCCGCTTCGGAGAGGAACTTCACCGTGGGGCCGTGCACCTCGGCCTCGCGATAGGCCAGCGTGACCAGGCCCTTCGCGCCGTGCTGCTTGGCGATCTCCGTCAGTTCATCGATTTCGCGGCGCGAATAGTCCGCGCATCCCGGCGCGCAGATGGCCTTGACCTCCCCGCCCGACTCGACGGTGCCGCTGAAGACGCGGAATTTACTCTCGCGAACACTCTCGGTGATATCGACCAACTCCATCCCAAAGCGCAGATCGGGCTTGTCCGTGCCGAAGCGCGCCAGAGCCTCCGCATACGAGAGCCGAGGGAATGGCGTGACACAGCGCTTCTCCGGGGCAACGACGGCGAGCAGCTTCGTCATCATATCCTCGATGATGTCCAGCACATCGTCGCGATGCACGAAGGACATCTCCAGGTCCAACTGCGTGAACTCCGGCTGGCGATCCCCGCGTTGATCCTCGTCGCGGAAGCAGCGCGCAATCTGGAAATAGCGCTCGAAGCCGGCCACCATCAACAACTGCTTGAGCTGCTGCGGAGATTGCGGCAGGGCGTAGAATTTGCCCGGATGTATGCGGCTAGGCACCAGGTAATCGCGCGCGCCCTCCGGCGTCGATTTGAAGAGATACGGTGTTTCGATCTCCAAAAAGCCATACCCGCTGAGATAATCCCGGATGAATTTCACGACCGCGTGGCGCAGGGCCAAGTTCCGCTGCATCCGCGCGCGGCGCAGATCCAAGTATCGATAGCGCAGGCGCAACGCCTCGTCCGTCGTCGCGTCCTCGTGTTCATAGATGTAGAAGGGCGGCGTCTGCGAGGTGTTGAGGATCTTCACCTCGTGGGCCGCCACCTCGATCTCCCCTGAAGGCCAATCGGGGTTGACCTGATCCTCCGGGCGCAGACGCACGCGCCCGCGCACCTGCACCACGTACTCGCCGCGCACCTCCGAGGCCGCTGCGTGCGCCTCCGAGGCAATATCCGGGCTGGCAATCACCTGCGTCACCCCATCCCGGTCGCGCAGCGCGATAAAAATCACACCGCCGTGATCCCGACGACGATTTACCCATCCGGCCAATGTCACTTCCCTGCCCGCGTGTTCGGCGCGTAACTCTCCACACGAATGACTCTTGAGCATGTCAACTCCTTCCCCTAGAACCCTGGTACTCAATCAATAACATCCCCATCACTATACCACAGCGATACCCATGGGCAAGCGCGCGCTTTCTATCCCGCATACAGCTAGCATCCAGGAAGGTTTGAAACATGATCCTTCGGATTGCCAAAATTTGTAAATACCATTATATTAGATATAATCATAGTTAGAATGGAAGGGGTGACAAGTCTTTTACCGCGTTGGCTGATAGAGTGGCTCCAGATTTACATCGTGCCGTTCTTTCAAATTCAGGCACGAGTGCTGTTGCGAGCCTTGTTGTATGGTGTCACGGATACAGTCCTGTTCATCAGCCTCCCGCTGACGATCGGCATTGGGAGCCAAGCGATTTGGCGCAGCCGGTATCAACTCACATCAGAACAACAACAACATGTTGAAAAGTGGGCCAGCGTCTCACAGATCATCGCTTATCAAGAGGACATTCCACCCATCGTCCCGTTGGTCTTGTGGTATAAAGAAAATGGACTCAAACCCGAAAATCCAGATAATTGCGAAGGTATCATGGGCTTGCACACCGCCGTCAACTCCGGCGAATTGCCTTGCTTCCCCCCCGGCCCGATTAGTGCTTGGGAAATTGCATACCAATTGTTTTTAGGCGCGCGCACCTTTAAATCGTATTGCCCGGAAGTAACCTACACCACGACCAATCCCAGGGTTCTGAAACGTTGTTATCTGCGGTACAATGCAGGCCCTAAAACACAGCAAGACCCAGACGCATCCGCGTATGTGATGAACGGCTACGATGAGGATCATCAAAACATGATCCTGACCGATGTAGAGGGAAGAACTTATCAACTGAGCGCTTTGGGAGCCTGGCCGGTGCACTTGAGTATTCAAATGCAGTTGGCGCAGCGTAGCACGCCAATGGCGCCACCCATTTTCCTGGCGCCCACGATGTTAAGCCAGGAATTGCTCGATCGAGCTTGGACGAGGACCACCGATATTTCCGTCAACGGGCGCAAGATCGCCCCAGGCGGGCAGCGAATGTGTCGCCATCCGGTCGTGGAAGATTGTTTTATCGCGCCCCACGACGATGGCGATCCGACGCTCCGGCCTTCAGTCAATCCGCTGGTGACGCCGCCGGATCACAGCAGCCCCCTCACCTGTGGATTACTTCCCGGCGTTGATCTGACGCCGCCGAAAGCGTCCATCGTCCTGGCGCCGATGTCAGGCTACCTCAAGCGCCACACGGACGAGTTCGGACATCTGGCCGTTCAAATCGAAAATGAAGAGTGGATCATCTGGATCACGGGGCTGCGTTCGTATACCCACGCGGAGGGGACGGTGACATCGGAGACGCCGATTGGCGCGATTGGTGGGGCCGGTCGTCACACCGCTAGTATCCACTACACCATCTATGACAAAGTCACAGGCGGGTTTGTGGATCCAGTTAGTTTCATTCCGATGGGCATGTGCCCCCCCAGCGGATAAATGGAAGCTCACTAGAACTTTTTAATTGGTTGAAAGGAGAATCGACATGAATGCTGGCGCTTTAATCACACTGTTCTTCATAGCCGTGGCCGTAATCTGGGGCTTTTGGCTGATCTTTAAACGGGATCTTCTCTCTCAAAATATTGGGAAGCTGGTCTCATATTTCGCGGGGGTAATTCTCACCCTCCTCATCGTTTTGTGGATCACCTCGATGTTCCTGCCGTGGTGGACGGTTCGCCTGGTGGAAAACACACGAGAGTCCGAAAACGTGCAGGTTCTCCAACAGGTAGGACGCGATCTCTGGGAGGAAGCGATGAGCAGCCCCTCGACCGTCTCAGAGGTCACGCCAGAGCCAACGGAACCTGGGGAATCACCGGGCACCGGCATTATCCCCACACCCACACCCACCCCTCAAACCGGGGAAAGCGGCGCCATTTCTGGGCAATCGGCTACCGGCGGCACCCACGTCGTCCAATCTGGGGAAACTTTGTATAGCATCAGCCGGCGTTATGGCGTCTCAGTAGATGTTATCAAAGAGCGCAATAATCTTGGCAACGACAACATCCAGATCGGGCAGGAACTCGTTATCCCAACCCAGTGAGCGAATTAGAGACCACCCCACCCCAAAACGAGCGGCAGACATCTGCCGCTCAGGGCATATCCAAAAGGCTATCTGGACTTTATGATAGGCTCATTCGCCCCTTAACCGAGAGCTTCTTCCCCAAGCCACACTACTTGGAGGGGGAAACCGTGGAGCGGGTGATAGATATGCATCCCTATCGTAAATGGATGCCTCAGTTTATGGGGATATTGGGCATCTTTATCCTTATCTTCTCACTGATTGGATTTGGCTTGGCCGCGATTATCCAACACAGCGGTGGGGAAATGGTCGCTACAGCGGGATTTATCCTCGCCATCTTCTTGATCTTTAAAGCCATCGACGGATGGGTGACCTATAATCAATGGGAATTCATCCTGACCGACAAGCGCATTATCCTCATCACACCGCATCCTGACCGAAGAGGGTTCGCCGATGCAGTTTACTTGAAGCGAGGAAAAATTCAGGTTCTCGACACGAACTTCTCCGAAAATCCGATTTGGGGTCTCTTCCAAACTATCACCGGAACACGTGATGTTATGTTGAGCATGAGCGGTTATGAATTCTACGAAAGAGGCGCCAAGGTCAAGGGTGGATTGCGCTTTCCCGATGTCGCGCAAGAGGATATCGAACAGTTAGAAGAACTGATCTTTGGGGGATAAGGTCGCTCCAACAAGATAACCCTTCCAAAAAGAAGTTTTAAATCCTGGAACCATCCAAGTAGGCCCGCAATACCCCCCACACGCTCGCGATCAAATTGTGGTACAGAGCGGCGTTAAGCCTAGCCGGGATTTCACAAAGCACGATGCGAGAAGCGGCCTAAATCTGACTTAGGCCGCTTTTTCACATCCAGCAACGCAGATGGTAACCGTTTAGTCCTGTGAGGTGCAACGCACTTATGGGCTTATTGCCAGGCTTATACTACATCAGGTGTTGCCCTTCCTTCAATTCAAGTGCGTTGCACCTTGGCTGCTCATTAAACTAAACGGATACCGCAGATGTAATATCATCGCCGCTTGATGTGGGCGATCCCTACCACGACCAGAGGCAAGAGCGCGGGGAGGATCGCGCACCCTTTAGGATTGGTGCCCTCGACCGGTATCATCGGGCGTTTGTGCCCCGGTGTGGGGGTGATGGTGGCATAGACCGGCGTAGGAGCGGGCGGCAAAACCGCCGTGGGGGGGAAATCGGGTGTGGGGGTGAAGGTCGGCGTTGAAATATGGATCGGCGTCTCTGTCGGTACCGGTGTGACGGTCGGCGTGATGTAAGGTGTAGCAGTCGGCGTGATGACGGGCGTAGCGGTCGGCGTCAGCACCGGCGTGGCCGTGGGCGTGATGTAGGGCGTAGCGGTCGGCGTGATGATGGGCGTCGCGGTGGGCGTCGGTATAAAATCAGCGCTCCGATATGCCGCCGCTAACTCCGAGGTTAGATTGAGATATGTATCCCCATAATTGACCGATGGCTCAATGTGCGTACCCTCCAGCCACTCATTAAAACTCGTGATCACCACCCAATCCGCCTT
>CAZCAI010000092.1:0-19421 GCA_964496595.1 uncultured Anaerolineales bacterium | reverse complement strand
TCGGGCAACAGCCAGACCTCGTCACCGGCGTTGAAGTCCAACGGATTTTCGTTGGCGTCCCATAGATAGGTGATGAGATGCCCATCCTGATCCGCCTTGACCCTCTCGAAAAGGCCGCTGTAGGCGTCGCCGCCGATGAAGTGCGCGCCGCGCCATTGCGTGAAGGCCTCGGTGAACATCTCGACGGTGTCGTTGGTGATATCGATGCGGATGAGCGGGACGCGGTAGCTGCGGTAGACGGTGTGGCCGTCCTCGTTGGTGTAGCTCACGTAGCCGTACTCGCCGCCCTCGATGACATCGGCGCGGAGGTTATCGGCGGCGAAGTTGGCGGTGAAGTTGCCATTGGCATCGGTGCGGACGGTGCGGTCTTCTTCGCCTCCCGGCCACTGTTGGATGGGAGAGCCAAGTTGAGCAGCAAGGTTGGAGTGATAGCGGTGGTAGACCCGGAGTTCGCTGTTCACAGGCCCGGTACCGGTGACGATGTCGGTGGCGGCATAGGGGGTCGCTTCCAGCAGGGGCACAGGGATGCGAATGTCGGGCTGTCCTTCGATGACGACCTTGATTATATCCCCAGGCTTGATGTGGTTGCTGCCGAACTGCGTGTTGATGTAGCCGTTGGAGCTCGACCGCACTTTAACGCTCTCACCCTCGCGGTTGAAGGCTACCAATTGCACCTCGACGATGGCGTTGGCCACCGGGACGTAGCCGAAGACCTGTTTCCCCATCTCGCGGACGTGGAGGCCAGTGCCTACGTAGCTCAAGCAAGTTTGGTCACCATCAGCATCAGCGTAGTAGACATTACCATAACTACCGGGCCAGATCCCCCACTTTTCGTAGCGATAGGTACCATCGGGCGCAACTTCTACCGGGTTCCCATCGACGTAAACATCGCCACTTATCGGAGCAATACCGGCGACTATATTGGTCTCCGGGTTAGCAATCGCCGTCAGTTCTGCGACGGTCATCGTGCGGACGGTGCTGCCGCCCACTTGGACGGTCACGGTGTCTTCCGGCAAGATGATCACGTCGTGGCCCATATCGTCGAGGATTTGGACATAGAAGTAGCCGTAATCGTTTGTCCAGTCGTAAGCCCGCCCTTTCTCGCCCTCGGCGTCGGCCAGGATGACCGTCACCAATTGCTTCCCGCCGTTGACGTAGCCCCAGACCTCGTTGTTGCTGAGGCGGGCGTTGATCTGCGGGGCGGCGAAGGTGCGGCGCACCTCGTGGCCGTTGGCGTCGAGATAACGGACGTAGCCGGTATCGCCAGGCGTCAAGTCCAGCTCGTAGATGCCGCGACTACTGTTGAAGAAGGGGTTGGCCGCCGCGCCGCTGCCGCCGCTGAGTGTGACCAGCTTGTTGTAGCCGTTCACATAGACATTCACGGCGGCGCCGGCCGGGCCGGCGACATCAACCTGATCATGCGCCGTGTCGATTTCGGCGGTGAGCGGGACGGCGGCGACGCTGGCGCTCCAGGCGCCGTTGGTCACTTGAACGACGTCGTTGGGCTGGATCAGGTACGGCGTGTTTTCATCATCCGCCCGCGTGACCCTGGCGCTGAAGTAACCATTCCATGCGGCCCAGACCCGCGCGACGCCGACCTCGGCGCCGCCGCTGGTAACGCTGATTTCGACTAGCTGACCACCTTCGGGCACATAACCTTCTATCCGGTCCGTCCCCTCCCAGACGATAACCTGATCGCCGTAGGCGTTGATGTACCCCAGGTCGTGCTCGGCGTCGTAGTAGCCGACGGAGACTTCGTTGCCTGGCCCGATGTCGTAGACGCCGCTGAAGTCGGCGCTGTAGCTGCCGCCGCTGGCGACGACATCCTGAGCGTTGTCATTGACCTCGACCCAGACCAGGCCATTGGGCGCGGAGCCGGAGACCGTATCCGCCGCCACGTTGACGTTAGCTGTCAATGTGCGGATGGTCAGGCTGCCATCGGAGAAAGCCCCATCGCCCGCCACCACCGCATCGGCGGCGTGGACGTGGACGATGTCGCCATTTTGCAATGCGATCGCCGCGCCCTGCGCATCCACCATGTTGAAGGAGAAGTAGTGAGTATTGACGAAGGCTTCCGCCTCGGCGATAATGCCGCCGCCGCGCTCGATCTGCACGGTGACGGTGATGTACTTGTACGCCACGTCGCCGTGAACCGTGTTGCCGCCGACTTCAGCCTCGATGTAGGGGGTGGAGAAGGAACGGAAGACGCGGTCGCCGTCGGCCTCTTGATACCTCACGCTGCCGCGCTCGCCGCCTCTGAAGTCCGCAGCGCCGTATTCGATGTCATAAGCGCCGCCGCTGGCGATCACGGTGTTGTTGGTGCCATTAAAGTTAAGCTGAACCTCGCCATTGGGCGCGGTACCGGAGACGGTGTTGGCGACCTCGTCGGCATCGGCTGTGAGGGCCTGCACCGCGATCTCGCGGGTCTGCCCGTTCGCCGTCACGCGGACGGTATCGCCGGGCCGGATGATGGCGCGGGCGCCGTCGGCGTGGACGAGGTGCGCGGAGAAGCTGCCATTGCTGCTGTTGGCGATCACGGTCTCCGCTGCGATGCGGCTGCCGCCTCGGATTAGCTCGATGTCCACCTCAACGTTCGTCCCGCGATCCACGTAGCCGTTGACGTAGTTGCGGCCCAGTTCTGCCTCGATACGCGGCGCGGCGAAGTCCAGGTAGACGGTGTGGCCAGCGGCGTTTAGATATGCCAATTGCCCTGTGTTCCCGCCCTGGATATCGCGGCGCCCGGTGAAGTCGGCGGTGTAGACGCCGCCCTCCGGCCAGACCGTCATCTGCGATCCTTCAACCTCCACCTGAACCGGCCCAGGCGCATCGCCGGTGACGGTATCGTTGGCCTCGTCGATGCTGGCGCTGAGCGCGGCCTCGACCTCGATCGGTGTGCCGCCATTTTCGGTGACACGGACCATATCGCCTTGCTCGATGATCACCGGGTCACCGTCGGACATAAAGTCCACTCTGTAGTCGTTGCCAGAGTTATCGGCCTCTGTCCGCACCGAGGCGATCACGCTGCCGCCACGGACTAACTCAACCAACACGTCCGCGCCGTTATGCTGTGCATCGCCATCCACACGATTCTGGCCCTGGTAGACCCAAACCTGCGAGGCGCGGAAGTAGCGGTGGATGCGGTGCCCCTCATCATTGTAGTAACGGAGCCAACCGTAAGCGCCGCTGGTAATCACATCGCGGGTGGGGTCGGAGGGATCGGCGTATTCGATGACCTGGTTGCCGCCGGTGGCGACGATGGTGTGTGAACTGAACAGTCCTCTGGCCGTATTCGCGCTAAAGCCGCCGCTGAATTCGACCTTGATCTCCTCATCGGCGGGGCCACGGACGGTGAGCGTGTCATTCACCACGTCCACCTCGGCCCAGAGTTCCTCAACAGCGATGGTGGTGACGGCGCCGTCGGGCGCGGTCACTTCCACCGTGTCACCCGGCAGGATGAGCATCTGTTGCCCGAATTTATCATACAACTTGAGGCAGCGATAGGAGAACTCAGACGGACATGTGGGGTAGTCGTAGTCGCCAATCCGACCATTTGAAGTAATATCACTGCTGCCGCTGGCAACCTCGTTGCCGCCGCGCAACAAGCGCACGCGGGCCAGGCCATCCGTCGCGGCAATATAGCCTGCGATATATGTGCGATATTCGTAGACGTTGATGACCGGATCAGCGACGTTGACGTAGACGCTGTTGCCGTTGGCATCTCGCCAGTGGACGTAGCCGGTAGCGCCCGCGCCGATGTCGTAGTAGCCGGCGTAGTCGATGATCGCGGAGCCGCCGCTCAAGATGACGGTGCGAGGCTGATTGGGAGTACTATCAAAGTCACCGAAGCTGAACTCGACGGTGGCATCCGCCGGGCCGCTGACGGTGACGGTATCGCCATCCACGTCGATCTCGGCATCCAACGCCGTGCCGGGCACATCCACCGGGATCGGCACGCCGCCATCGAAGCTGACGTTGACCGTGTCGCCCGGTTGGATAGCAACCACGTTGTCGTATATGTCTTTGACAATGAGGTCACCTGCTTCGTAATCTGCACTGCTACCCAAGGCGGTGGCGACGACGTTGCCGCCGCGCACCACCTCGACGCGCACATCGCGGCCCGCCCGGTCGGCGAAGCCGTGGACGCGGCCCTCGTTGCTGCCCTCGCCCGCGCGCACCCAGACCACCGGCGCGGCGAAGCTCAGTTCTTGCGCGTCGCCCTGCGCGGAGAGGTAGTAGCGCAGGCTGCCGGTATTGCCGGCGGTGATGTCATACAGGCCGGTGAAGTCGAAGGTGAAGCTGCCGTCGGCGGCGGGGATGACGGAGCGTAGCGTGCTGCCCATTGCGACTTGCAGCGTCTCGCCCGCCGGGCCGACGCCGGTGACCTGATCGGTCTCCGGGTTCGCGCTGGCGTCCAGCTCGACGATGTCGAGCACGCGGGGATCCGCGCCGTAGGGGTAGACGGTAACCGTATCGCCGGGCAAGATGTTGACCGGCTGGTTGAAGCGGTCGAGGAAATAGAGGTCCGCGCCATAGCCTACCGCCGCCAGGGTCTCAGCCTGCGCCTTGACGTTGCCCGCGCCGTTGGTTAGTGTCGCCGTGATCGGCATATTCGGGTAGAGATTCACCACGTAGATGCCACTGCGGTACAGATCAGCTGTCACGACAGGTACATTGAAGTTGAGGTAGACGACGTGCCCATCGGCGTTAGTGTAAGTGAGCGCACCGCTGTCGCCGCCGTTGAAATCATAGTCGTTGGCGCGGAAGTCGGCCAGCCACGTCCCGCCGGAGACCTGCGGCTCGATGGTGTAGCCGGTGAGTTGTACCATAAGCTCGCCATCGTCCAGCGCGGTACCGCTGACGGTATCCGCCGCCGCGTCGGGATCGACGGTCAGGTCAGGCACGTCCAGTGTGATGGTGTCCATCCCCTCAGCCTCGACGATGATCTGATCGCCGGGCATGATGTAGATGGCGTTGTTGTAGGTGTCGTCGCGGAAGTACACATCGAAGTACCCGCTATCGCTAGAAAGATTCGTCCAGATATCAAGCGCCACGCCCGCACGCCGCAGCGTCACGGTCATGGGGACGCGCTCCAGCAAGACCCAACCCCAGGCGCGCGTTTCGTACAGTTGCGCGTTGACCTGCGGTTCGTGGAGTTGCTCGCGCGGGGCCTCATCGCGAAGATGGATAGTGTTGGCATTGTGATCTTCGTAATTCCACTGAATGATTTTGCCCTCAGGGATATCCAGTGGCTCTTCACCAAAGCGATGCTCAAACGCACCAGTCACGGTCGTGGTAAGTGGTCGCCAGATATTCAGTTGCCACTCCCACCAACAACCCCACCAATTGCAGACTTGGACATACTCGTGGATGCCAACCTCCAGCGTATGTGTCGTGCTACCCGACGGATTGACCGGCAGATCAGCCACCGTGCCATTGAATGTGCCGCTGACCACGTCGGCCTCCAGATCAACGCTCGCATCCAGGGCGGGAACTGTGACTTCCAGCGCGGGCAGACCTTGCGCCTGCGCCACGATGCGGTCGCTGCTGTGAATCTCGACGCGGTTGCCGTACTGATCGGCGAAGTAGACGTTGTAGAAGCTGCCGCCGAGTTGCGTTAGGGTCGCTTTCACATTGTCCGCGCTGTCGTAGAGCGTGAGTACAACGGGACGGCCAACCGGCCAACCGCTGCCGTTGACGTATCCGGCGTTGTAGCTGTTGTTAGAACCTAACCCCGGCTGGAAGGCGGCGTGAACCTCAAGATACGGCGCGGTGAAGTTGTAGAAGATCTGGTCGCCGTCGCTGTGATAGTAGCGCAAGATACCCGTGTCGCCCGCGTTGAAGTTCTGGTATGCTTCGTTGCCGCCGCTGTAGAAGGGATTGGCTGCGGTGAAGTCGCCGCTGCCGTCCGTCGTGACGGTCTTGTCATAGCTGGCATCCACCTCGAGCTGCGCATCCGCCGGGCCGGAACCGGTAACGGTGTCGGCGAAGATGTCGACCAGGGCCGTGAGCGCATGCAAGGTCGTACGATTCACCTCGACGCCTTCCTCGTAGAGGATGACGACGTCGCCGGCCTCGGTAAGCAGCGGGTTGCCGTAGAGGTCATTCAAGTCTTCGGAGAACCCACCGTTGCTGCCCGACTGCCCGGACATTCGAGCGATGACCGTGCCGTCGCGCTCCAGCTCAAGCGTGTAGGTGATATAGGGCATGGAGGTATAGCCATAAACCCGGCTGCCATCCGTCGGGTCGCCTTGATATTCGACGTTGAGGCTCGGCGCGGAGAACTGAAGCTCGTAGCGGTTGCCGTTGGCGTCGTGGTAATAGAGCCAGCCGGTGTTGCCCGCCTGGATATTGGTGCGGCCCTGGAAGTTGGCTGCAAAGTCGCCGCCGCCGTCCGTCCAGACGGTCTGACAATAGCCGAAGTCGATGCAGACTCGTACCTGCGTATCCGCCGGAGCGGAGCCGCTGACGATATCCGCGTTCACGTCGGCCAGCGCGGAGAGCGTCGGAACGGTGTAGGTGAAGGGCTCGTCGGCGGTGATGACGATCCGGTCGCCGGGCAGCAGGTTGACGGCGTTGCCGTAAGCATCGACGAGGTTGACCGAGAGTCTACCGTACACATTCGCCAGTGTGGTGTCCTGCATCCGGCGCTCGCCGGCCGCACTGCGCACCTCATAGCTCACCATTGCGCGCCCAGTCGCAACCGAGGCGTTTAGCGAGTTCGCATACAGCCGCATCGAGAGTCCGGGGACGCTGCCATGAGCGAAGAACCAGACCTGGGCATCCTCTTGATCTTGACGATAGGCCACTTGTAGTGAGTCACGCGCCTGCACATTCCGCCGCCCGGTGAAGTCATATTCATAGACGCCGCCAAAGGCCGTGGCGTCATAAGGCCCGCTGCCACCTGCCCAGACCCGCACCCGCTCGCCGTCCGGCGCGTGGCCGGTGACGACGTCGGTCGCGGGATCGGCGCTGATGTCGAGGGTGGGCACGGCGACGCTCCAGCTTTCGCCCGCGTCCGTGTTCAGGGATACCTCGTCGCCGGATTGGATGTAGGCCGGCGCGCCGGTCGCATCGCGCAAGTCAGCGCTGAAGTAGCCGCTGCTATTGGCATCGACCGTCCCCCAGCCGACGATAGTGTCCACCCGGAAGATCTCTACCGTGACCGCAATACCCGGATCGGTGACGTAGCCACTCACATTTGCCGTACCAATTTGAACGAGACTGTACCCCGGCGCGTAGAAGCGGCGATGGAGCACATAATCGGGCGTGGTGTAGATCAGCTCGCCGCTGTCGGCCAGGCCGATGTCGAAGAACACCGCCTCGAAAGCGCCGGTCGCCGTGGTGGTCACGGCGCGGGTGATGCCATCCATCTCCACCTGGAACGTCATCTCGCCGTCCAGATCGGTGATGTTCGCCGGCCCGACGCCCGCAACGGTATCGGCCTCAACGTCGGCCATCGCGCTGAGCGGCGTGACCTCGATGGTCGTGTTCCAGTCGAGCGTCTTGACCTCGACGTGGTCGCCGCCTTCGATGACGACGGGGTTGCCGTACTCATCTTGCAATTCGCTGTCGTCCACATCGAACCAGCCGTTGCCATCGGAGGTGGTGCGGAAAGTGGCTTTCACTGTAGCGCCGTCGCTATCGTAGAGCGTGACCCAGACGACGGCGTCGCGCTCGCCGGCCGTGCCGTAGATGACGTTGCCGGTGGTGACGCCCTGCCAAATTTCAATCTTGGCCTCGGGCGCTTCCTGCTTGGCCTCGAACTGCGCGTAAACCTGGTGACCGGCGGCGTTGGTGTAGCGCAACTCGGCGCGGTCGCCCGCGCTGTTGGCATCGCCGCTCATATCGCCGAAGTCGGCGGTGAAGGCACCGGCGGCGGTGGTGGAGACGGCCTGCGTCGCGCCGTCGAAGTAGCGGTTGGCCGCGTTGTCGAAGTTGATGGTCGCATCGTCATCCGAGTTGACCCACAGCGCGTGCAGCGGATCGTCGGTGAGGGTTACATCCGCCGGGCCAACGCCGGTGACGGTCTCCTCTTCGTAGTCCACCGTCGCGTCGATCTCTACCACGTCCACGGAGGCGTTGAGGCCGCCGCCCTGCACCTGGATCACGTCGCCGGTCTCGATGGCCGGGCCGGTGTTCAGGCTGAACGCGCCGTCCCAACCGGAAGTCGTCGCGCCGCTCCACAGCGTCGCGCCATCGCGCACGAGCGCCACGGCGATCAGCTTGTTCGGCTGCGCGTAACCGGAGACGGTGTTGCCGTCAACGTCGTCGCTGCTGGCGTGGACGCGGACAATCGGGGTGACAAAGTTCTCAAGATAGACCTCATCGCCGTTCTCATTCGTGTAAATCAGCGTACCATTCTCGCCGGGGATGATGTCCCAGTCGCGATCCCAGACGGTGTAGCTGGTGGTGGTCGAGGTGAGCATCCGGCTGCCCTGGAAGTCGAGTTGGAGCGTGGCGCTGGGCCGCCTGGTCGATTGCACCGCCGGGGCGGTGACGGCGACCTCGTCGGCAGCCGCGTCGGGCTGCGCGGTGAGCGTGGGCACGGTGAGGACGATAGGATCTTCGTTGGGCAGGTCGAGCGTGAGCGTGTCGCCGGCCGCGATGAAGACGGGGTTGCCGAAGGCATCGCGGAAATAAACATTAAAATCGTAGTCAGTATTGAAGCTGGTCTGCGCCTTGAGCGCGCCGCCGCTGTCCTTGAGCGTGAGCGTAGCGGTGACGTTGAAGCTGGTCGCGACGTGCGCATAGGCGTGGTTCGTGCCCAGGTAAGCGCGGACAAACGGCGCGCGGACGTTCAGGTAGACCCGGTGGCCTTCGGGCGTCAGGTAGTAGATGTGGCCGGTCGTTCCACGTCCGAAGTCGTTGGCGAAGGGCGGGGCGGAGAAGTCGGCGGTGAAGGCGCCGTCGGCCTCAGTGCGGACGGTCTGCTCAGTGCCATTCATATGGACTTCGATATCGGTGTCCGGCAGGTTGCTCGCGCCGGTGACGATGTCGGCGTTGTGGTCGGCGATGGCGGCCAGTTCGGGGAGGGTGATGCGGATGTCCGGCTCGCCGCGCGCGGCAATCACCAACTCGTCGCCGGGGCGCATTGCGGCCGCGTTGCCGTGGTCGTTGTCGCAGTCGCCGTAGACATCGCAGAGGTTATAGCCGTAGCTACCCCAGGACATAAAGGCCCGGTAGCCTACGACCTCACCATTGCGATAAAGCGTGGCTGTCACTGGTGTGCCAGGGCCGCTGCTGAAAGCAGTATACCCGTCGAAGGTGGTCTGCCCCAGATAGGCCGTCGCTTGCGGGGCGCGGAAGTCCATCCAGACGTCCAATTGGACCTCGGCGGTGTCGGTGATGAGGTAATAGAGGTCGCCAGTATTACCCGGTTCAATGTTGGTCAGGCCCGTGTAATCCACCTGGTAAGCCGGTGTAGGATACACGGTGCGCTCGACGCCGTTGAACCGCACTTCCAGCTCCTCGCCCGCCGGGCCGACGCCGCTGATGGTGTCGTCCTGGTAGTTCGCCAGCGCGCTCAGTTCGGGCACGGTGACGGTGTAGGTCTGGAGGCCCTCATCAGTCTCGAAGTCGACCTGGATCACGTCGGCGACGCGAGCGTAAACTTCGTCGCTGCCGTAGACATCCTCCCAAGTCTTGAACCCACTGCCCGTTTCGCCCTCAGTCGTGGCAATCTGCACGCCGTTGCGCGTCAGCGTGGCGGTGACCGGCTCGTTACTCTGCGGGTGTATAACATCTACGTAATTCTCATTCACATAAACGGTGACCCGCGCTTGTGTCAGCGAAGGGGCGTCCTCATCAGCCACGACCTGCAGGATCTGCTGGTGGCCCTCGTCGTTGGTGTAGATAGCCCACACTGGATCGGAGGCGTTGAAGTTGCTGGGCCAGGTGGTGGTATAGAACCCAGTCGTCACGGTGACCGCGCGGTTGTCGCCGCCATTGAGCGGGATTGTCCCTCTGGGGTCATCCCAATCAATCGACCAAGCATCCACATTGAGGATGAAGCTGTCGGTGATGAAGGGGCTGGCGGCGATATCGAGCGCGCCGATGTCGCCGTAGATGGCGTCGTCGGTGGCGTTGGCGGAGAGCGTGAAGGGGTCTTCGATGTTCAGGGTGACGGTCTCGCCAGAGTCGCCGAACTCGACGGTGACGGTGTCGCCCGGCTCGATGTAAGTGGGGTTGCCGGCGGCGTCGGTCAAGGTGCGCTGGAACACGCGAGAGGAATTGGCCGTCGTCGTCTCAATGCTCTTGACCGTGCCATCGGCGGCGGTCAAGGTGATGGTCACAGCTTCAGAAGCGAACGGTGACAGACCGCCGACATTGTAATCGCCCACCCAGGCGCGGACGACCGATTCCTGCGCCTCGGCGTCGGCTCCGGCGACTACGCCGCGAGTGTAGAACTCATTGCCGTCGGCATCGGTGTAGAGCACCGTGAGGCTTTGGCCTTCCGGCAGCGACTCGCCAGATATAAACGCAAATCCCGTGCTGAAAGCGCCGTTGGTGGTGGTGACGGCCTGTGTCCAGCGAGGTCCCGGCGCAAAGGCCTTGCCGGTGCGCATCGAGAAGCCGTAGCGCCGGGCCGCCAAGACGCTATTGGTGATCAACCCGGTCTGGCTGATGGTCAGGTCGCCCACCGTGCCATTGACGATATACTCACCGTCGGTGCCGTAGATGTCCAAGAAGGGCGCGGTCACTTCTAACACGGTCGCCATCCCCTCCGATTCGAGCCGCACGGTGTCGCCCGGCATGATCTCGATGGGGTTGCCGTAGCTATCGAGCAAGGCCGCGCCGAACTGATGTTGGTCATCGGCGGTGGCGTAAGCCACGCTCTTGACTGTCGCGCCGTCCAGCAACGTCACCGTGACCTCGGCGTACTCGACGGGGACGCGCCCGCCGACGTTGAAGCCGGCGAGATCGGTAGACGGGTCAACCAGCACGCGCACGAAGGCCTCGGCAACCGGGATGTAGAATTGGTAACGCACCAGATTCTGATCGCCGTTCAGGTAGCGACCGTGACCGTACTCACTGTAATCGAAGGTGTTGGCGGGGAAGGTGGCGGTGAAGACGCCGCCAGCATCCACTAAGGCGGTGCGGCGCACGCCGCCGAAGTAGATCTCCAGTTCCCCACTGCTGCGCACGCCAGAACCGGTGACAGTCTGCGCGGCCACATCGGGATCGAAGTCCAGCGGGACGACGCTCACGTAGGTCGAGCCGTCAGCGGTCTGCACCTGCACCACGTCGCCGTCCTTGATTTCGACGCCGGCGTTGGCATTGTCGAGCAACTGCACGTTGTAGAATCCGTTCCACTGCGCCCAGGCGGTGCGGGACGCCATCAGCGCGCCGTTGCGCCACAGTGTGACCACGACCTGTGCGTTGCTGTCGGCGTAGCCGGAGACATACTCGGCATTGTAATTGCCGGAGCCGCTATGCCAACGGACATCTACCACGGGCGCGCGGTTCTCGAAGTAGAACCAGCGGCCATGATCGGTGTCGGCGTAGTTCAACTGGACATAGTCACCCGCCTCGATATCGTATACCGGAGCGAAGTTGGCCGTGTAGGCCCCGCCTGTCGTGGTGGTGATGGTGTCGGTATTGCCTTCCACATTGATCTCGAAGGCAGTATTGGCCTGGTCGCCCATCTGCCCGCTGACGATGTCCGTCAGGAGGTCGGTGTTCGCCGTCATCTCCGGGACGGTGAAGGATTGCGTGCGCACGCCGATGCCCGCCGTCTCAGTGACGGTGATGGTGTCGCCGGGTAAGATCGGGGTGGGGTTGCCGTATTTGTCGTAGAGCTGGAAGTTGTACTGGCCGTGGCTGTTGACGCCCCAGGTGGTCATTGCAGTGCCCTTGACCTCACCAGAGGCAGCGTCGGCCAGTTGCGCGGTGACGGTGACCTCGGTGCCGGCGGCCGTGTTACCCGCCAGACGGTTGGTGTCGTAGTTATAACGAATGTGCAGGTCGGGCACGGTGAAGTCGAGCCGGACGCGGTTGCCGTCTGCGTTGGCGTAGTAGACATGGCCCGTTTGCCCGGCGGTGAGGTTGCACAGCCCGGCGAAGTTCGCGCCGTAGAAGCCTGTGCTGCCGTCCACCACCACCGATTGGGAAGCACACCCGGCGAGGTCAACGTTGATCGTCTCCCCATGCAGGCTGCTGGTCCCTACCACGGTCTCCTCGTGCCAATCGGCCCAGGCGGAGAGCGCGGGCGCCTCGATGGTGACGGGGTAGGAGGCTTCGATCACGACGCGGTCGCCAGCGTGGATGTAGACGAGGTTGTTATAGATGTCCCTGAAATCACGGCTGAAGTAACCGCTATCGTTAGCGCGGAACACCTCGGTATCCTTGACGTTGCCTGCGCTATCCAGCAAGGTCAGCGTGACGGTCACGCCGCCATTGTAGACCGGGCCGTAAACTCGCGCCTGATCCTTGAGCACGGTGATCTGCTGCGCGGCGTAGCGTTGGTAGAGTTGGTTGTCGTCGGCGTCGGTGTAGAGCAGGTGACCGTCCATATAGCCCGGCTGGAGATTCTGATCGCCGAAGAAGTCGGCCGTCCAGACGCCCGCCGCCGGGGTCACGTCGCGGGTTGTGCCGCCGCTCAATGCGCCATTGTTCCAACTTATGCCGCCATTCCAATTCACCTCAAACGACTCGGTGAAGCTGGCGGTACCGGTCACGACCTCGTTGAAGGTGTCCACCTCGGTGACGGCCAGCGCGGGCACGGTGAACGCGCGGCGGATGGCGGGGTCAGCGTCATAGACGACTTCGACGGTGTAGCCGGGCAGGATGGCCGTCGCAAACCAGACTTCATAATCGCCGTCGCCCCACCAGGCGGTGCTCCCCGCGCGCGTCTCCAGCAGCGCGCCCTGGTCGTCGTACAGCGCGAAGGTCACGGGTTGCCCAGCGTAATTGGCCTCGGCCACTACATAGGTCCCGTAGCCTTGCACACGCAGCGCGTCGAAGGCGGAATCGGGCTGCGCATCCGGCACAGCGAGAGGGTAGTAGATGTAGCGCTGCTGCGCGATGTCACCCGACGCGCTCAACACCGGGCTGTAGAGGAGCAAGTCCCCGGTATCGCCGGCGGCAATCGTCTGGCTCATGGTGTGGAATGTGCCGCCAACCGTCGTCGTCAGAAGCTCATGGAAGTTGAAGTGCATCTGCAAAAGCGTCTGCGTCATCAATCCCGTGTTGGTGATTGGATGCGCCGCCAGTTCGCCGGTGAGCGTGCCGGTGATGGCGTTGTTGAGCACGTCATACGCAATGGTGTGCAGCGGCACAGTGATGACGATGCTGGTATCCAGCGAGGTCGCCTTGACCACGTCGCCGTCCTCAATCGGTACGTCGTTTCCGGCGGCGTCCGCGAAGTCCTCGTTAAATCCACCGCCGGCATTTGATGTCGTATTGATCTGGCTCTTGAGCGCGCCGGTCGCGTCGTAGAGAGATAACGCTACTGCCTCATCAGGCCAAGTCACAAGGCCCCAAATCTCCGCAGACCCATTTTGACGCACGACGGCATAAGGCGTGTTGGCCGTCGGCGCCATCTCGGAGGCCGCGAAGTCATAGAAGACGTGATGCCGCTGCGCCCAGTCCGTGTTCCCGGCGTTGGGCACGACGTTGGTGAACTGGACGTAGCCGGTGTCCAGCGGGTCGATGCCCTGGGCCTCGACGTCATCGGGCGGATCGCCGTAGCTGGGGCCGTTGAGGGTGTCGAACGCGCCGGTCAGCGTGGTAGTGACGTATTCCGAGCCGCCGCCGCTGTGAACCTCGACGAAGAGTTGGTCGCTCAGGGCCGGGACTTCCTGCCAGTAGTAGTCGGTGAAGGCTGTAGGGGTGAAGACAACGGCCAAGCTGTCAGTAATCGGGCCAAGTGCCGTGCCCGTGTTTGTATACCAGTATTGTGTACCTAACGTGCCAGTCATGTTTTCGACGCCCACAAGGGTGACGTCGTTGGGTGCGTGCATCGTGCCATATTGGAACTTTACAAGATTGCTGCCCTCATAGAGCAAAGCTTGGAAGGTTTGGGTCAAGCCGGTGTTCAACTGCTCCACGCCATCCCACTGGACGGTGAAGATGCGGTTGGGCGCCGTTCCCGTCATCGTGTAATAAACGTGGCCCACGGTGCTCAGGTCAAGATCAGTCGCGAAGGGGGCTATGAAGTTATTGGGGGCAACGCCGTCAGTGATGGGCGTCGTCTGATACCCATCAAAACCAGATGTAGAACCAAAGCCGAGGAAGCCGTTCGTGGCGACAACGGCCTGAGTGTAGACTTGGCCATAGAATTCAAAGTCAAAGCCCAATGGGACTGTGTCAGTGTAGCCATCGTCTAGATCTGTGAATCCGGTCAACGTGATGCCGGTGGTCGCCGTGACGTCCGTCCAGGCGAACGCGCCGGTACCGCTGAGGTAGCTTGTGTAGGTGACTTCATGCGGCGTCACGAGGAGGGGATGATCTACCACGCCGCCGGTGATCACGCCGCTCACCGCGTCGGTCTCGTAATCGGCGGTCAGACCGGTCATCGTGGGTACGGTGACGGACATCGTTTCACCCGCCGAGGCGGCGTAAACCGTGTCGCCATCGGCGATGGCCACATCGTTGCCTGCCGCGTCCTTGAAGGCCGTAGCGAACCCACCGCTGACGTCGGCGTTCACGGTGCGCGTGCCCTTGACGTTGCCGAACGCATCCTTCAGGCGCAGCGTGACCTCCGCGTTGGCATAGGCCACCGTGCCGCGAACGTCATAGACGTTGTTCTGGCGCAGATACAGCTCGGTTTGATCGTGTACCGGGCCGGGCGCATCCGCCTCGGCGATGAAGTTGAGGTAAATCTGGTGCCCCTCGGCGTTGGTGTAGCGCACCTCGCCGGTATCGCCATCCTGCACGTCATAGATGCCGCTGAAGTCGTACTCGAAGGTGTAGGGGCTGCTGGCGGTGGTGGTGATCCAGCGGTAGAGGCCGCTGCCCACATCTAACTTGATGTAGAGGTTGGGTAGCACGCTGGACAGGTTCTGGCCCACGGGCACGGAGATCGTGCCGGAAATGATGTCGCTGTCCGCATCGGCCCACACCTCGATGGTGGGCACGTTCACGGTGATGGGCGGGGAGGCGACGATCTCCACCTGGTCGCCGTCCTCGATGAGGACGGGGTTGCCCAGGTTGTCCTCGAATTCGACGGCGAACATGCCGTTGTTATTGGAGGTCGCCTGCTCGTCATCCTTGAAGGCGTCCGCGCTGTCGGTGAGCGTGACCGCGACGGGGACGTTGGGCCGGACGACGGAGCCGTCGACGCGGTTGCCGCCCAGCTCGATCATGGCCCACGGCGCGATGGCCTGTTGGTAGACCTCGAAGCCCTGGGTATCGCGATAGCGCACGTAGCCCCGCTCCGTTGCGCCGAAGTCGCTGCCATCGGCGCTGAAGGCACCGTCCGCATCGGTCTCGACCACGGCGTCGATGCCGAAGCCGTCGATATAGACGCTCTCGGTGATATCGGCTGTGGCGGTGAAGTTAGCTGCGCCATCGATCTGCCCGAAGACCGTATCGCCCACATAATCCGCCTCCGCGTAGAAGGGGTCGGGCACGGTCACGGCCCAGGTGTGGCCCTCGACAATCATCTCGACGGTGTCGCCATTCTCGATGTCCACGTCGTTGCCGTAGACATCATCAAATTCATGCCAGAACCAGCCATTGTCCTGGAAGTACTCCACATCGCGCACTGCGCCGTCGCTATCCAGCAAGCGGAGCGTGACGGTGACATTCTGGATGGTGGGGATATAACCGCGCACCTGGTTGGCGTCAAAGCCGCTGCCGTTATAGCGCGCCTGAAGCTGTGGCGCGCACCAGGTGTTGTAGATCTCGTGACCGTCAGGGCGAACGTAGCGCACCTCGCCCTCGTCGCCCGCTGTGAGGCCCAGGTTTTCGGCCAGATACGCGCCGCTGCCTACCGTGGGGGTGACGTATTGACTATGCACCAGCAAGCTCGGCGCGTGGTCGTTGTTTGTCCCCGTGATCGGGAAGGTGACGGCGGTACCGGTAATCACGCCGCTGATGGTATCGAGCGCGAAATCGGCCATGCCGGTGAGCGTGGGGATCTCGATGGTGGTCACGCCCTCGCCCGCGATGTCCAGCTCGACGGTGTCGCCTGGCTCGATCTGGAGATCGTAGCCATAGGCGTCCTCAAAGTCGATCCCGAACCAGCCGGCGCCATCCGATTCCACACTGGCCTGGGCGCGCATCTGATCGGCCTCGTCGTAGAGTGTGGCTTGTACAGCGGTGCGCGGCAACAGCGTGTGACCGGTGACATCGTAGCCGTCGCTGTGCTGGTAGACCCGATAGATGGGGTTGTTGGCCCAGATGCGCACACGGTTGCCTTCACTGTTGGCGTGCCAGACTTCGCCGCCTGCATTACGACCCAGGTCGCCCAGATCGTCGGCGACGTAGGTCCCCGTGGTGCTGGTGACGTACTGTCCCCAGCCAAAACCTACCCACAGATAGGGATATTCCGACCCGGTTGTGCCAGTAATCCCGGCCGGCGCGCTGACGGTGACAGTGTCGGCATGGAAGTCGATGGCCTCAACCGCGAACGCCGGATCAACGTAGACGCTGGTGGAGCGTTCCACGCCATCGGGATAAAGCACCGTCACGTCCACGGTATCGCCGGGTTCGATGGTTTCGGCAAAGTTGTGGCTCCAATTCCACCAAGTCCAATTCCACCACGACGCAATCGTTCCATACTGCGTATCTTTAATATTACTTCCCGTGCGTAGCGTTAGAGTGTAGGGCATATTCACGCCACTTGTTTGGGGATTAAATTCAAGATAGGTATCATACGCATACACATCCACCTGCGGTGCTTCGTAAACCGTCACATTGAACGGTGTGTAGATCGCGAAGCCGTGCGGATCGTAGACCACGTAGCCGGAGTCGCCGTCCTCGATGTCGGTGTTGAGCGCGCCGAAATCCACCACGGCCTGCCCCGCGCCGTCGGCGGTGACGTTGGTCACCGTCACATCGCTGCCTTTCTCAATCTGCACTTGCGCGGCTTTGTTCGCGGGCAGACCGATGACGGTCACGGTGTCAGCATCCGCGTCTGCCTCCACCTGCACGTCGGCGATGGGGATGACGACGGTGTCGACGCCGTCGGTGAGGGTGATGATATCGCCGTTTTCAATGTATTCAGGCCATGAGCCTACACTACTTTCGTAAAACCAACCATCTGTCCCTGTTGAATCCCATTCGGTACGGATCACACCATCGCTGACATCATATAAGTAGATATCTATTCCGCCAGGAGGATCAGAGGCCCAGTAACCACGAATTACGCCACTGTCGTAAGACGAGCCAGTCCACCGAACCTCACCGCTAGTGGTCATAGAGGCTGTGGTATCCAAGTTCTGCGTGTTGAAGTACACCTCGTTACCTGCCGCGTCCACGTAGAGATAACGCACATCATCGCTAGGATGGATGCCGCGCGGTGTGGTGCTCATATCCAGGGCGTACACGCCGTTGGCGTCCGCGTTGAAGAACGCGCTATAGTACCAATTGCTGCTGTAGTTCGTGTTGATTGCCCGCAGCAGATCGGTCACGACGCCGCTCGCCTGGACCGGATTGACGCCGTCGGTGTAGGCCAGCGTGCCGGTGATGCGATCCACCGCATAGTCGAGGCCGTCCACGGTGTAGACCGGCACGTCGATGCGGATGATGTCCACGCCGTCGGTGACGGTGATGAAGTCGCCGTCCTGGATCTCAGTAACACCGAAGCTCACATCATAGAACCCACCCGTACCAATACCAGTATCCACTTGCTGACCACGGTACGAGCCATCCGCCGCGTGGAGCGTGGCGGTGATATTGCCTGCCGTCCAGCCGGGGAAGTAGCCGCGCAATCGATCGGCATCGTAGCCGGAGCCATACCAGCGCACCTGCGCCGTGTCGGTCTCGCCTACCGGGTAGTTATTGCCGATGTGATAGACCTGGTTGTGGTTGTTGTCGGTGTAACGGTAGTAAACCCTCTCACCGATGTCGAAATCATCCTCGCCGGAGAGATCGAGCATCCACGCCCCGCCGCCCAGATCCGTCACTTCGCGGTATGTGCTATCCCCAGAGAGCGTGACTTCCAGTTTGGAGTTCAGTCCTGTGCCAAAAACCTTATCCGAGCCGGCGTAGGCGCGGATCTGCAGATCGGGCACGGTGACGACGTAGGTGTTGGCACCGTCGGTGACGGTGATGGTATCGCCGGGGTCGAAGGTGTTGGTAAAGTCATTGTAATAGTAACCACTGTAATAGCCGTTATCGTTAGTCGTCGCGTTAGCCTGTTGTCCAGGATCGTCGCTTTGCGTCACGGTGATGGTGGTATTCGGCAAAAAACCCTCTCCAAAGCTTGCCGTGCCGCCATCCTGGACACGGATGCCGTGGGCGTAGAAATCAGGATAACGCACATAATCACCCTCCGGGTCCGTATACTCGACATAGCCACGGTCACCTGGCTGAATGTCCGCGCCGGGATCGAAGATGAACGCGCCGCCTGTGGTGGAGGTGATATACTCGTCTTCCCATCCAGAGGCCGTGTTCGTTCGTATCCATAGCAACGGGTACATACCCCAATCGGTGTTGTCCACCTCGACGCCGCCCGCCGAGGTCTCAATCACGCCGTTGACCATATCCGTCGCCTGGTTCGAGTGGACGGTCACCGTGGGCACGCGCAGGGAGAGCTGCACGCCATCCTCCGTGTCCTCCACCTCGATCAGGTCGCCCATCTGCACACTCTGGGTGAAGCTGCCGTTAAACCAGTTGCTCCACCCCTGCGCTGTCGCCGCAAACGCGCTCTTGAAGGTATCCGTGACGCTGTAAAGCGTGGCCGTGACCGGGACGCCGCTCTTAGGATAGTAACCTTCGAGCCAAGTTGATCCAGCTTGACTGTAACTAATCCCCGGCACGGTGATATTGCGGTAGAACTCCGTGCCCTCAGCGTCGATGTAGCGAATGTAGCCGTCGTTGCCGCGTGTCAGGCTTCCCTTGTAGAACTCAAAGTTACCTGCAACATCGGTCGTCACGTAATCCCCTGCCCCCAACTGTACGTAGAGATTCGGGTACACGTTCCCCGTGGTATCTGTGATATCCGTCGCCGCCGAGACCTGCCCGCTGACCGTGTCGGTGTTGGCGTCGCCCACGCCGTTGAAGGCGGCAGGAATATCGTAGGTCTGGGTGATCGCGCCGTCGGTCACACGGATGGTGTCGCCCTCCTCAACCTGTGGCCCAAAGTCCAAGTTGTAATGTCCACTATTGTTCGTCGTGTAAGCTACCCCGTCCTTGTAGGTCGTCCCACTCCACAAGGTAATCGAGATCGGGTGGTTGGGAATGGGGAAATAACCGTTCAAATCATTACCCCAATCATAGAGGCTGATCCACTTGTAGTCCGCGTGCCAGTAATA
>CAZCAI010000091.1:8105-19691 GCA_964496595.1 uncultured Anaerolineales bacterium | reverse complement strand
AAAAGAATAGACACCCACAAAATTATGGCCGGCGTCCCCGCCGTGCCGGTGCGTTGCACCTGATGGTTCAAAAATATCTATGATTACGATCAATCAACGCGAGCGAATCGAATGGACGCCGGGGATGACGGTGCAGGATGTGCTGGAGAGGATGAACTACACCTATCCGGAGGTCGTCATCCGCGTCAACGGCGAGGTGGTGATGGACGAGGCATACGACAACTACACCATCCCCGACGAGGCCGATGTGCGCATCATTCACCTGATGGCCGGCGGATAGACCGCGCAGCAGCCCGGCATTTCTCAACCCCGATCGGGCCTTCGCATCAACCGGTCGGGGTTGTCTGCTTTCAAGAAGAAACACCTTGATCTCGCTCCAAGGGGATCGGTAGTTCCCCGTTCTAATTGCGCGAGCCGAAAATATACTCAAAGTATGACTATCAGGCGCATATTTAGCAATCTACTTAGATCACAGAGGGTAATTTGACCCCCATTGTCATCTGTGCTATACTCAAATTAGATAAAAGTACATCTTTTTAATTGACGCCACAAGAAAGGCAAGGAGGCAACGATGAGCAACAACGTCATTCCCGCGTCCTATCTCGATCTGGTGAAGGAGAAAAAAGCGTTCTGTTTCCTGGCGACGCTGATGCCGGATGGAAGTCCGCAGGTCACGCCGGTCTGGGTGGGTTATGACGGCGCGCACCTTATCATCAACACCGCCAAGGGCCGGGTGAAGGATAAGAATATGCGCCGCGATCCCCGCGTGGCGGTCGCCATTCACGACCCGGATGATCCCTATCGCTATCTGCAGGTGCAGGGCAAAGTCGTCGAGAGCACCGAAGAAAGCGCGGATGAGATGATCGACCGCCTGGCGAAGAAGTACCTCGATATGGACGAGTATCCCCATCGCCAACCCGGGGAGGTGCGCGTCACGTACAAAATCCAGCCGGAGTCCGTGCAGGGGATGGGATAGTCGCATCAGCGACCACCCCGCAATCAATTGTGAACAAGAAAGAGGCAATGTAACTTATGGCGCCTGGAATCGCCCTCACACTGAAGGTTTTCTTGTTTTTGGGGATGTTGATCGGTCTCTTTGGGCTGATCGTGCCGATCTTCCCCGGCATCACCGTGATCTGGCTCTTCACCTTAGTCTACGGGATCATCTTTGAATTCGGGACGTTAGGCGGCTGGCTCTTCGGCCTCCTCACACTGCTGGCCGTGATCGGTGAGCTGGCCGATAACATACTGATGAGCGGGCGCGCTCATCGCGAGGGCGCGAGTTGGTACGCGATTGTGCTGGCGACGATAGCCGGCCTGATCGGCAGCGTGCTGTTCACGCCCCTCGGCGGGATCGCGACGGCGTTAGGCGCGCTCTATCTGATCGAGTACCTGCGCCAGAAGGATACCCGCCTGGCATGGCAGCGCACCAAGAGCATGGCCATCGGCCTGGGCTGGGCCTTCGTCGCGCGCTTCAGCATCGGCCTGGTGATGATCGTGATTTGGATTATCTGGGCCTGGGTAGGATCGTAAAGCCTACCCTTGCGAAGGTTACGCAAATGACCTCAAACAGTATGTATTTGGTGCAGCGGGCAGGTTAAGCTGTTTACCAAAGTTCTTGTTAACCTTCGCAAGAGTTCCCAATTTGAACAAATCCGACCTACGTTACACGAACAAGCGGGTAGCCTGAACAACGGCTACCCGCTTTTGTCTTTGCATGTGACCGACAAATCACATCTACATCTACGATGCTTCGTCCTCCGGCTCGACTTTGCGGCTCAGTTTGCCGATCAGCTCGGTCGTCCGGCGGGCGACGCGCTCATTTTCCAACGCCGCATCGACCTGCTCGGCCTTGTCCGGGCGCTGCGTCTTGACGTACTCCGTCGCCGTCTCCATCACATCGCGGGCCATCTCCTCCGATAGCCCCGTCATCTCCGCCAGGCTCTTGATCAGCGACGTTAAATCTGCCATTGCCAGACCCCGATTTTAGCCCTTCTTCTTGCCGAACAGACCGCCAAAACCCTTCGCACCCTCATCTAGAAACTTTCCGGCCTGATCCATCATCGCCTCGTTCTCAAGCGCCGCATCGACCTGCCCCGCGATGGGAGCAGGCAACCGTTCCTTGAGAAATCCAATCACCGTCTCCACCGCCTGCTTCGCCTGATCCTCCGGCAAACCCGTCCTTTCCATTACCAACTCAACTAATTCGTCCATCTGCTTCCTCCTTGAACGCTAAAGAATGAATTCGACTCGCAACCTTCCGGGAAGCTACAAAAGCGCTTCTCTAAGGCTAACACTGATCCAGCATTTGTAATCTGTTTACGAGAGTCTCCCGTAGCTTCCCGGAAGGCGATAACATCCCCTTACGAGCTATGTGGCTCTATTGTAGGGCAAAGTTCTAAGTGACGCAACCTCGCGCAGGTTAGCGGGATCAGGAGAGCGTCTCATCGTCAAACGATTCGTCGTCCTCTTCATCATCCTCACGGCTGTACCTGGCAAACTCGCGCAATTGAGCGGCCACCAGAGCATGCACCGAACCTTCTGGAAATTCCCCGTCGTCACCTGGGGACGCGACCTCTTTCCCAGTCAGCAACGCCAATCCCTCATCGACCGTCGCGATGGGATAGATGTGGAATTGCCCCGCGCGCACCGCCTCGATGACCTCCTCGCGCAGCATCAAATGCTCCTGATTGGCGACGGGGATCATCACGCCCTGCGCGCCCGTCAGACCGCGCGCCTGGCAGACCGCGAAGAAGCCCTCGATCTTCTCGTTGACCCCGCCGATGGGCAAAATCCGCCCGAACTGATCCACAGCGCCGGTCACGGCCAAATCCTGCCGCAACGGAAGCTTGCCAATCGTTGAGATGAGGGTATAGAGTTCCGCCGAGGAGGCGCTGTCGCCATCAATGTCCTCGTACAGTTGCTCGAAGCTGAGACTGGCCTCCATCGCCAGAGAATGGCGCGCGCCGTACTGGCCGCCGAAGTAGCCCGCTAACGTCAGCACGCCCTTCCCGTGGATCGGGCCGCTCAGGTTGACCTCGCGCTGCACATCCAACACGTTACCGCGCCCGACGTAAGCCCGCGCCGTGATCCGGTTGGGCATCCCGTACTCATAACAACCCAACGTCACCACCGACAGCCCGTTCACCTGACCGATTGCCATCCCCTCCGTGACGATGACCAACTGCTTCTCCAAAATCGCCCGGCGATCCAGTTCCTCCGCGAGGTTCTCGCGCTGGCGCCGCTTGCGCAACGCGGTCAACACATCGGCGCGGCGCGCGTGCGCTTGCTGCTCCCGGCGCGCCCAATAGGACGCCTCGCGCACAAGATCGGCGATCTGCCCGAAGAGGGTGCTCAATCGCCCTTGATGTACCGCCAGGCGCGATCCAAACTCAACGACGCGCGCCACCGCTTCCGCCGTAAACGGCAACAGACCCTCCTCCGAGGCCAGCGAGCGGATGAAGTGCGCGTAGGTCAATTCGTTCTCCGGCGAGCGGGTCATCTCCCAGCGAAAGCTCGCCTGCACCTTGAAGAGCTTGACGAAATCGGGGTCGCGCCTGTGGAGGAGGTAGTAGATGTCAGCATCGCCCTGCAAGATCACCTTGACCTTCAGCGGGATCGGTTCCGGCACCGGCGTGACAGTCCGCACCAATTGCTGGCCATCGGGTGATTCGACGCGCAGGGTGCAATGGAAGAGCGCGCGCTTCAACCCGGGCCAGGCATACGGATCATTGAGCAAGGCTTCGGCGTCTAAAATCAGGTAGCCGCCGTTGGCCTCGTGCAACGCGCCGGGGCGGATGAGTGTGTAGTCGGTCGTCGTCGTGCCATAACGCACATCGTACTCGATCCGACCGAAGAGCTTGTCGTAGGTCAGCGTCTCCAATTCAACCACCGGCGCGCCCGATGTCTCCCGATGATCGACCAGGAGGTTGACGTGATACCGATCCTGCAACGGCACATCTAAGAGCGATCCGCCGTCGTCGCTCTGTTCCTCGCGGTCCGAACCGATAGGAAACAGCCCCACGTGTTGGACGATGTCCTCGCGCACCTCGTCCAAATAGATCTGCACCTCCGGTTGATCCTCGTATTTCTCCTTCAGTTCATCGAGCAAGGGACGCACGGTAAAATCCGCGACCTCCCGATCCAACTGCTCGATGGCCGCCGAGGTGCGGCGCTCGTGCTCGCGCAAGCGCCGCAGCGCGCCGTTGAGCATATCCTCCAACTCGGCCCGCTCCTGATCCAAACGGGCGCGCTCCTCCGGCGCCAATTGACTGTAGGTCTCCGGCGAGAGCACCTCGCCCTCCTGCACCGCCGCGATGTAGATGCCGGAGGGTGTGTTCAGCAGCGCGAAGCCATGCTCGCGACATGCCAGGTCCACGTCAGAAAGCTCCGCCTGCTGCGCAGAGCGCCATCGCTGCTCCAACTGCTCCCGCGCCACTGCGTATTCATCGGTCTCGAAGGCCTGAGTCAAGCGCTCGCCCAACCCACTGCCGAAGCGCTCCATATCCGCCCGAAACTCGGTCCCCTTCCCCGGCGGCAGAGAGATTGCGCGCGGCGTACCGGGATCGGCAAAGTGATTCACGTAGACCCAATCCGGCGGCGTCTCCGCCTGGCTCGCCCGCTCCGAGACGATGCGCCGCACCGTCGAGCGGCGCCCCGATCCCGTCGGGCCGAAGGCAAAGAGATTGAAGCCGGGACTTTCGATGTCCAGACCAAAGTTGATGGCCTCCACCGCCCGCTGTTGCCCAATGATGCGCGCTTGATTGGGCAATTCGTCGGTCGTGGTGAAGGAAAATCGCGTCGCGTCACACCGCCGACGCAATGCCGCCAACGGCAATGCTTGTATATCCTCAGATTTTAATGTCGTCATAACTCAATTATCCATTTACCCCTAAACACACTCAAGCCGGATATGAGATGAGCGCCATCTCATATCCGGCTTCGTAAATTCCACTTAATTCGATAGCCTTTTAGATCTTAGCGTCGCCCCAGGTGCATCGGCATCACGACATGCACGAAGTCATCGTTGCCGATCCCTTTGATCACGCCCGGATTGGTGGCCTCGGTCAATTCCAAGCGCACTTGCGGCGTCTCCAGCGCAGAGAGGACGTCGATCAAGAAGCGGACATTGAAGGCGATCTCCAGTCTGCTCTCCACATCCTCGCCTTCGATGTTGGCCGTCAAGCGGGTGGAGCCCTGGCCAGATTCCGACGAGTCGGCGGAGACGACTATCTCATTCTCACCGATGGTCAGTTTAACGATGTAGGCGACATCGCGGGCGAAGATCTCGGCGCGCTTGCAGGCCTGCAACAACTCCGTGCGGCCCACCACCACCGTCAACCGATGGGCTGTGGGAATGATTCGCCGGTAGTCGGGGAAGTGTCCATCGATCAATTGCGAGTTGAGAACCGTGTCCTCTAATTGGAAGAGGATCTGGTTGTGCGGATGCGTGGTGGAAATCGAGACCGGCTCTTCCTGCGAGCCAATGATGCGCATCAGCTCGGAGAGCGCGCGCGCCGGGATGATCACGTTGAAGGGATGCGGCACGGGATGGATCATCGGGATGTGGCGCACAGAGAGGCGGAAGCCATCGGCGGCCGCCAGGGTGAGCGTCTCGCCTTCGAACTCCGCCAACACGCCCGTCAAGACAGCGTGGCCCTCATCGGTGGATGCGGCGAAGGTGACCTGCCCCAATCCCTTGCGCAGATCGCCCGCCTCGACGGCGAAGCCATCGCCTTCCTTCGGATCGGGCACGACGGGGAACTCCTCCGCCGAGATGCCCCGGAAGCTCGCGTTGACGGCGCCGCACGAGAGCGCCATCGATAGGGATGAGGTGTCAATATCCATATCCACCTGCTCCGGCGGCAGGGAGTTGACCAGATCGATAAAGTTGCGAGCGGGGACGGTGATCTCCCCTTCTGTTTCGACGCGCGCGCCGACCCAGTGGACGATGCTCAATTCCAGATTCGTCGCGGCTAACTTGAGTTGACCTTGATCCGTCGCCATCAAGACATTGCTCAAAATCGGCATCGTCGTCCGCGAAGGGACGGCGCGCCCGATAATGCTCAAGCCTTTAGAGAGATTTTCTTGCAGACAAGAAAGTTTCATTGAGGGCCTCCTAAGAAGTTGAATGACCTAAAATATGTGCGCCAATCCGCATCTAAAAAACGCGCGGTTGCAAATATCATATTACTTCAAGTATACTCTGATCCTGAACAAACAGCAAATCTAATCACCGGACACTTTTAGAAAATAGCTCACGGATTTTTAGATCTTTCAGCTTCGAATTGCGAATTTAGAATTTAAAACTTTACTTAAAGCATTATTCGCAATTCTAAATTACAAAATCGACTACCGGAAAGATTTCCTAAATGTAAAAAATGTTAATCCGTGAGCTAAGAAGTGTCCGGTGACTAGACAGCAAATTATCTACCCGCCAGAAACTCACGTCTCCGCGCCTCTCTGCCTCTCTATGCCTGCTCGGTAACGTTTTGCGAGGAAGATGACGCCATCTCCGTCGCGGCGGCGGACAGCCCAAAGATCAGCCAGAAGAGCGTCACCGAATGATGGAAGTCGAGGCTGAAAAAGTAGTGATCGAAGATGCCGCCGACCAAGCCGCCCATCAGCGCGGCGTGAATGCCATACCAGAGCGGTTCCAAATCGGGGCGCGAGGCAGCCGCGTGACGATGCCGCCAGAATCCCACAAAGAGCACGCCCACCACCACTAAGAACGCCGTCAGACCAATCAGCCCCATCTGTTGAGCGATGATTAAGTAGGTGCTGGCCACGCCGATATAGATGTCCAGATCGGGCGCGCCGGCAAAGCCTACCCCCAGGAAAGGATAACGTCGGATCAAAATGAAGGCGTCCTTATACTCGCCCATCCGCATCTGCGTGGAGAGATCCTCGCCCTGAACTCCTTCGATGAAGTGCGCGATGTAGCCCTGGGTCCACGGCAGCAGCAGCGCCAGGATCGCGGCCAAGATGAGCCACGGCAGCAGCTTGCGGTAGCGCAAGATCGCCAGCGCAAAAACCCCGACCGCCATCCCGACCAGCGCGCTGCGCGAGATGGTCAAGCCCAAGCCTAAGCCCAGCACACCCAAACAGGGAATCAAGATGACGCGCGGAAGCAAAGGTCGCTCGGCGAAGAGCTGCGGCGCCGCCATCACCATCGCCATATTGAGGAGACTGCCCAGCACATTGGGGTCTACGGAGGTCGAGGTGGCGCGCTGCATCAAGGAGGGATCGTCGCGGATGTAGCGTAGCACGCCCGGCCCGGTGGGATAGCCGACGCGCCCCAGCGCGGAGAGCGCGCGGATGGCCAGTTCATCGGGCACGAAGTAGAGCGCAATCCCCAGCGCCGATGCGGCGGTCGCGCAGAGGATGAGCCAGCGCATCAAACGCCGGAGCCGTCCCACATCGCGCACCGTGTTGACGACGAGATAGAAGAGCGCAATGCTCAGCAACACTTCAGCGAAACGACGAATCAGGTAGGTGGTCAGTGCGCCGTGAGACAGGCCCGCCACAAAGGAGACAATCGCGAAGAGCGCGAAGGCCAACACCGGCCCGCCCGCCGGCGTGGTGAGAAACGCCTGCTCCTCGCCGAGCGCGTAGGGAAGCACCCACACGAAGAACAGCCCGCCCAACGCCAGATCCAAGAAGGTCGGCGTGAAACCGATGTCAATCGGGAGAGCGGCAAAGGGCAACAGCGTCACGATGCCGATAACGCCCACATAGGCGATCTCGATGTTCTGGAGCATCCACGCGAAGTACCCCAGCCCAATCACCAGGGCGGCGACAGGAATGACGCCCACCTCGGCCAGCAGCCAGCCGCCGCCGATTCCCACGCCGATGGCCAGGAACGCGGCCAAAATCACAGTCAGCCAGACATGGCGCGTAAAGATCACCGAGCGCAGAGGCGTGTCTTCTACTAAATCTTGAACTGTCGTTCGCCAATTGATCATGTTTAACCTGGGCCTCCAGGCATCCGATTATACCGTCCTCAAGAAGCACGTCAAACGCGCTATCGAGATTCGATATTACATCATTACATCTCGCTCCGAGCGGATCGAAAAATCCGCGATTCCATCCCATGGGGCGGGAATCTGCGATCCCCTCCGAGCATGAGAAGCAGAAAAATAACCTAATCCGAGTGGTTGTGGCTGATCATATCGATGATAATGGCGCAGGCCAGGATCAACACATCGTCCTCGCCCTCCGCAATATCGATGCCATAGCTATCGCGCAACGAGACCCACTGCTTGGAGACGCGCGCCACCGGACGCCCGGCCCGCTCGAAGCGATAATTATGTTCCAGGATATTCCCTTCGATCTCGATGTCGGGCGTGCCGTCGTACATCTCCACATTGAACTTATCCTTCAACAACGTGAAGCGACGCTTCTTCACCATCGCATGCACCTCGCCATCACGCAAAATGCGATAACGCGTGCCCAGGCTGAGCACCTTCTGTCGCACCTGGGCCGCCATCTCCCCATCCGGCCGATAAATATCCAACTTGTCGCCCAGGCTCAGCAGCTTGCCCTTCACCTCGAAAGCCGGGTTCCCCTGAGCATCCCGAATCATAAAGCTGTCCGCCAGTGAGAAAAACTTCTGCTTCATGAGATATCGCATCGTACCCCTCCTTAAAACGCTAACCAAAAAAGCTAACCAGGCCAACCTGTCTTCTCCTCCATCTTATCACAGCCCGATGAACTAGCCAAACGTAGCAGGCTCTCCAGGAATTCGCCGGGCGCAATTTGCCAAGCGCTGGTGCACTCCCACCCGCAACCCAGCAACGACGTCAAAAAGGTCTATGATCCCCACCAACACGTAAATCCGCGCCATTTCTGAGGCCCTCCAGGGAAGTTATTCGGCGGAAGCCAAAAGACCCACAGCCCTGAATCCTCACTTGCAATTCCCCGATAATTGTGGTACTCTCTAATACATAATGACCTCACCATCTATCTATTAGCCAGAAGGGAGTTGCCATGGACGCTTTGAAGAATCTCTGGTACAACATTCTTACCGTATTTTTTGGAATATTCTCACAGGTTATGGTGAAGGGCCAACCAATCTGGGATCGGTTTAAGTTTCCGATTTCTGTCGGAATAGGGCTTATCCTCGGACTTATCATTGGATGGGGACTCTTCCCAGTCAAGTGGGAAAATGCCACGCCCGGCCACCTGCGCGCCGACTTCCGCGCCTACTACCTCGATTCCGTTGCCCAAGACTACGCGATGACGCAGGACGCGGAGATGGTCCGCGAGAAGTTGGGGCTAAACATCGAACGGCCCAAAAATATCCCGTGGCTGGAAAGGAAGCAAACACTGCCGAATGACGTCCAAGAAGCCATCGACAACGCCGAGCGGTTTGACCTCAACCCCTCAAGCCTGCAATTCCTCCAGGCAGATTTGAAGGCTATCCGCGAGGCGCCGGCAGAGGGAGAAGCAGGAGCGGAAGAAGACGCAGGCCTCAGCCTGCTGACGATTCTAGGCGCGCTCATTTTGGTCTTAGTGGCCGTTGGCGCCGTCTTCTATATCCTCAAATCGCGCGTAGATCGCAAGAAGGCGGGAGGTAAAAAGTCCGCACCTCCCTCCCGGGCTGAGGATTATGGGGAAGAATATGGCGCCCCCGTGAAAGAAATCGAGGGCGTGCCGCCGGCCAAACCGGCAGGAGGTCGCGAGCCGGTCAAATCCTTCACCACCACCTACGTCCTGGGCGATGACTACTTCGACCCCTCCTTCAGCATCGAAATCGACAACGACTTCCTGGGCGAGTGCGGCATTGGCATCTCGGAGACCATCGGCGAGCCTGATCCCAAGAAGGTCACCGCTTTCGAGGCGTGGCTCTTCGACAAGAGCGACATCAAGACGATCACCAAGGTGCTGGCCAGCGATTTCGCGATCAAGGAGCCGGATCTCCGCGCTAAACTAGAGCCAAAGGGAGAGGATGTGCTCCTCCTGAAGCCCGGGGTAGAAGTTGTACTGGAGACAACTGCCCTGCGCGTTCAGGCCAGAGTGAGGGAACTAGAGTATGCAGAAGGCAATCTCCCCAATAAGAGCTACGTCCAAAAGCTCAGCGTCGAGCTGCGCGCCTGGATCAAGCAGGAAGATTAAGCTCGCGGCAACCATATCACATTACAAATGCCCGACAGTCGATGACTGTCGGGCATTTTGCGTCAAGAATGGTTAAGAATGGATGGAATAAGATCCCCCAACCATTCTTCGCAACGCCAAATCGCCCCTAGTCCTCTCCCGATTCATCGGGACGAATGACCTCGGCATCCGGGGGCGGATCGAAGCCGGGGCCGTAGAGATAGCGCGCCGGCCACGGCACAAAATCGCTGACGAACGTGTCGCGATACATCACATTCCCCTCGGCATCGCGCACCACGCGGCCCAACGTCGCGCGCAGCCCGTTGTGAGCTTTCTCAATCTGCCGCACTGATCCGGCCGGAAGATCAGGATCATATTCGTAGATGGACGTCTCCGGCGGGATCGAATCCCCCCACTCCGGCCCAATCTGCTCCACAGTGCGGCCGTCCCGCGTTCCATAGATAACAAAGCGCAGCCGCGCGCTCGCTGAATCCACCACCGGCTTGATGAGCAGGTGATGGGGCGTGTCGTTGACAAACTGGAAATCCACCAGCGGGGAGTAGACGGTCGCGTCGAAGCCAGGGCCGTAGCCGCCCAGCTCGTAGTAGCCCACGCGATAGGCGTGCGGCCAGCGCTCGACGATGGGAAAACCGCCGTCATAGGCGGCGCGGAACATCGTCGTCGCCACCTGGCAGATGCCGCCGCCCACGCCCGGCACCGTTCGATCCCCGATGATGACGTAGGATTCATCGTAGCCCTTCTCCAGCGTCACATCCCCCAGATGCTCGTTGAAGGAGAAGGTCGCGCCCGGCGGCGCCAACACGCCATCGAACTGCGAGGCGCCCAGGCGGATGTTCTTATCGCGCGCCGAAGAGGAGCCGGTGAAGTAGGATTCGCCCACGGCCACCACCTCCGTGATGCCCAAATCGGTCGCCGTCAACGTGTCGGGATAGTCGGGCGGGATCTCGTTCACCACCAGCGGCACAAAGTGCTCGCCGTTGCGTAATCGCTGCTGGATTTGAGCAATCGTCGCCTCGATGTCCAACTCGCGGCCCGTGACGCTGGACGAGATGGGCGTGACTTCGCGCAATTCGGTATCGAAGCTGAAATGAGCGTCGACGGGAGCGCGATGGATAGCCATCGCCACCGGCCCCAGGAATTCGCGCAGCGCCGCGTCTTCCAGCGCGATAGAGACCTCATCCGCCTCCGTGTGCACGCGCAACATATTTGCCAGCACCTCTGGCGAGAGCGTCCACGGGCCAACGTCGCCGGTCTGCGGATCGGAAAGAAGCAAGGTGAGCGGCTCCTTCAACATAGCATTGGCGACGTTCAATGCGCGGGCGGCCTCCTCATCCGTGATCTGCGGCGCCTGCTCGTGCAACACCGGCACGATTTCGGTCGGCGTCAAGTTGTGCAGATGCGGTTCAAGCTGCGCCAGCGTAGCCGTCACATCCATGCGCCGCCCGATCTCGCCGGAGGCCAGGTGCAACG
>CAZCAI010000091.1:0-8005 GCA_964496595.1 uncultured Anaerolineales bacterium | reverse complement strand
ACCTCCGAGGGCGTCATTCGCGCCAGGGACATATCCCACACCCAGACGCCCGGCACGAATTGCCCCTCCAACCCCGGCCCCAGACGCCAACCCACGGCGACCGTCAACACCATCAGGATGCCCAACAATAACATCAACCAGCGTCCCATCTCACCTCCCGCCGTCATTGGTTACACTTTCCATTCTACCACACTTCGACGCCCACATCGCGCCATCCACAAAAAAACAGGGCGGGGAGTCCCGCCCTGGAAGGTTTTGAATCTGGCGATCGCAGACGAGCGATTAAAGGCCGGATTACAGATGCAACTCCATCAAACAGAGCGCCAGCGCGCCCCACAACCCCACATCCTGGCCTAGCTCAGCTTTGACGATCTTGGTGCGCTCCTGGTAAACCTCCGGCGCGCGCTCTTTCACAATCCGCCGAATGGGGTCAAAGATCAGATCGCCGGCGTGGGTCACGCCGCCGCCCAACACAAAGAGCGCGGGGTTGAGCATGTACATCAAGCTGACGATGGCCGAGCCGAGGTAAACGCCGGCCTCCTCGAAGAGCGCCAGCGCCAGGTCATCGCCCGCCGCGCCGGCCTCGTTCACCTCTTTGGCCGTGATCCGGTCGAGATCGCCCACAACCATCTCGCGCAGCATCGAAGGCTCTCCGGCCTCGAGGCGCTGACGCGCCCGGCGAGCAATCGCCGTGCCGGAGGCCATCACCTCTAAGCAGCCGATGTTGCCGCAATTACATCGCGGGCCGTGGGGATCCACGGCCATGTGGCCGATTTCGCCGCCCAGGCCCTGGCCGCCGGTAAAGAGCCGGTTATCGAAGATCATCCCCCCGCCCACGCCGGTGCTGATCGTCATATAGATCATATCGGAGACACCCTGCCCGGCGCCAAAGCGATGCTCACCCAGGCCCGCGACATCCGCGTCGTTGCCTAAGAAGACAGGGATGTCGAAGGTATCGAGTAACTCATCGCGCAGAGGGACGTTCTCCCATCCCGGTAGATTCGGCGCGAAGCGCAAAATCCCCTGGTGGAAATCCACCGGCCCCGGCGCGCCGATGCCAATCGCCGAGACCTTCTCATCCATGGGCCACACCTGGCGAACGGCGGACTTGACCCGCCGCATCACGAACTCCACGCCGTCCGAGGCCCCGGTCGCCATAGCGACGCGCGCCTCCTGCACCCCATCCGCCGTATATCGCGCGGCCCGGATCTGAGTGCCACCTAAATCAACCGCTACAAATCGCAAAGATGACATCCGACCTCCTACAAGAAAATAAGTTAAAGGTTACGAGTTGAAAGTTACAAGTTTTGATGATGAGGGATTAAGACACGTCTTACCCTCTTTTCCTCTTTCCCTACTTCTGATTCTGACGCCTTTATTATAGGGGTATTTGATCAAAGAAACAACCCGCAACAATGTATTTGCATTACGGCAGATTGTCGCAATCAAGAAATCGATTGACATTTCCTCCATTATCGATAAGATGACCTTAGACCATTCCAAGAAAATGGCCTATTTCTAAGGGATGGTTCACTAATTGGTTAACACTTGTTCGTAGTCAGGCATCCGCTGCGCGATGGAATGGAGTGCCGTTGCGAAGCCCGAAAAACGCCACTCCGATAGCGCTTCGAGGCTTACTACGAACTAAAATTGTAAGAACTAAAGTGTAAACCCATTTTCGCTTGTAGATGAATCATCCTATTTCTAAAATGTTTAACGGCGCGCCTCGGAACAGGAAACTATGAGATCATACCGCGAGTATGTGGGCAACCCCCACGTCCACTCCGTCTACTCAGATGGCCAGGCTACCCACCAAGAGATTGCGTGGGCGGCAAGCGAGGCCCACCTCAATTTTGTGATTGTCACCGATCACAATGTCTGGGCGCGCGAGATCACGGGCTATTACAATAACGTCTTAGTGCTCGTCGGCGAGGAATTGCACAATGTGCGTCGCCGTCCCCAGGCGAATCACCTGCTGGCCTACGATGCCCAGCACGAGATGGCCCCGTACACTTTTGGCAGCTCTCAGACGCTGATCCAGGCGGTGCGGGCGCGCGATGGTTTCTGTTACCTCGCGCATCCCGTAGAGAAGCGCAGCCCCCTCCGCCGCGATACGCAGGCCATTCCCTGGGTCGATTGGCCCGTCGAGGGTGTCACGGGCATCGAGTTGTGGAATTATATGTCGGAGTTCAAAGGGCTGCTCTGGTCGTTGCCCGCCGCATTGATCTACGCCTTGCATCCCGATTGGGGCATCCGTGGCCCTTACCGCAGGACGCTCAAGCTGTGGGATGAGCTGCTAAACAAGGGGCAGCGCCTGGCCGTGATCGGCGGGGCGGATGCCCATGGGGAACGCTATCACTGGGGGCCGATCTCGCGCACGCTTTTCCCCTACGAGTATCTCTTCCGCTGCGTCAACACGCATCTCCTGACCACCGAGGCGCTGAGAGGGGATGCCGAGCACGACAAGGTGTTGATCTACGAGGCGTTGCGCGCCGGTCGTACGTGGGTCGGCTACGATCTTCCGCATTCGACGCGCGGCTTTCGCTTCCACGTGCGCAGCGGCTCAGCGCAGGCCACCGTCGGCGAGGAGTTGAAGCGCCTGGGCGCGGTCACCATCCACGTGGAGTTGCCGGCCCCCGGCGAGATTCACCTCATCCACGATGGCGAGCGCATCCAAAAGGCGCGCGGCGACGAACTGCAATACACCTCCGTGGAGCCGGGCATCTACCGTGTCGAGGTCTACCGCCGCTACAAAGGGCGGAAAATCGGCTGGATCTTCTCCAGTCCGGTCTACGTCGTGTAAGCCACTTTCGCCCATCTGAACCCTCTCTGTTAATCGCTCCGTCGCCTGGTCTGCTGCGACTAGCCCCAGGCCCTCTTTTGATTGCATCCCCTCAACCCCTCACGGTGTCGTTACCTCCCGGCTTCCTGAGAAAATTCTCAGCTTTCTCTTGGCATGTTCTTAGGTGTATGTGGTAAGATGGTTAGGGTTGAGGATTGAGGATTGAGGATTAAGAATCGAGGATCAAGAATTAAGGATTGAGAGCTATGGAGGTTAAATCTATGAAGATCAAAGCATCTCCTGGGAAGACGGCCCACAGAAAATTGAGCATTGCGCTGTTGAGCGTGCTGTCGCTGATACTTCTGCTGGTCGCGGGCTGCGCGCCCTCCACCCCGTCGGAGATCGTGATGACGCGCGAGAGCGGCCCAACGGAAGTCTCCGCCATCCAGCCAGAGACCAAACAGACGAAAGCGACGCCCCAAGGCGAGGTCTCGCCGATCAATTACGAGGCGCCGCCCGCCGCGACCGCGATGGCGGCGGGTGAGGACGCGCGCACGCTGGAGGTAACGCTCGTGAGCCTCTACCAGGCGGCCAACCCCGCCGTCGTCTACATCGTGCTGCCCTCCGGCGGCAGCGGCAGCGGCTTCGTCTACGACGAGGCCGGCCACATCGTCACCAATCATCACGTGGTGACCGATAGGGGAACCTATGAGGCGGTCTTCGCCACCGGCGAGCGCCGATACGCCACGCTGGTGGGCGCGGACGCCGATAGCGACCTGGCCGTGCTCCGGGTCGAGGATCTGCCCGCCGGCGTGACGCCGCTCCCCCTGGCCGCAGCGGGCAGCCTCCAGGTGGGCCAGTTCGCCGTCGCCATCGGTAACCCCTTTGGCGAGCAAGGCTCGATGTCGCTGGGCATCATCAGCGGCCTGGGACGCAACCTCCGCTCCCAGCGCGCGACGACGACGGGCAGCACCTACTCGCTGCCGCAGGTCATCCAGACCGACGCGCCAATCAATCCCGGCAACTCCGGCGGCCCGCTGCTGAACCTGGCAGGCGAGGTGATCGGCGTCAACGCGGCCATCGTCAGCGCGACGGGGACGAACTCCGGCGTGGGATTCTCCATTCCCGTCGCCGTCATCAAACGGGTCATCCCCAACCTCATCGAGCACGGTGAGGTCAACTACGCCTACATAGGCGCCAGTTTCGATGGCGAGATTTCGCTGGCGGATCAGGTGCGGTACGATCTGCCCCAAACCCAGGGCACCTACGTCCTCGGCGTCGTCCCCGGCAGCCCGGCGGATGAAGCCGGCTTGATCAGCGCGAATCCCCAGACGGGCCAGGGCGGCGACCTGGTCATCGCCATCGACGACCAGTCCACCGACAGCTTCTCCGATCTCAACACCTACCTCATCTTCGAGACCGAGCCGGGCCACACCATCGAGCTGACCGTGATCCGCAATGGCGAACGCTTGTCGCTCCCGTTGACGCTGTCTGCCCGTCCATAGGAAAACTCTCAGCCTCCTCTCAGGAATCTCTCAGGTTATTTTCAGGCGCGGGGGATATGATAAAAGCGTCGTGAGGGAAATGGAAGTTGGAAGTTGGAAATTGGATATTAGCAACAAATCTCAGCACACTACAGGAGGTAGACAAATGTTTAAGAAGAAATGGATGTTCGTAGCGATGATGGGCAGTTTGGCTTTGGTGCTTGCACTCGCCGGGGTTTGGCTGTTTGGAGAGACCAATATCGTCAGCGCGGCCACCGGCAACGCGCCGTTCCATCAGGGCGGCCCCGGTTTCCCCGGCGGCGAAATCGACATCAACCCCGCAGAATTGCTGGCCGAGACGCTGGGCATCAGCGTTGAGGAGCTAGAGGCGGCGCACGAGGCCGCCTTCGAGGCCGGGATCGAGCAGGCCGTAGACGAGGGCCTCATCACACGCGAGCAGGCGGATCGGATGTTGGTCTGGGGCGGACGCTTCGGATTCCCCGGCGCTCGCGGCCAGATGCGCGGGCAGGCCGGCGGTATCGACAAAGAAGCATTGCTGGCCGATGCGCTGGACATCACCACGGATGAACTCCAGGCCGCGCGCGAGGAGGCTCACGAGGCCGCCATCGCCCAGGCCGTGGAGGAAGGCATCATCACCCAGGAGCAGGCCGACGAGATGGCCCGCCGCCGGACGTTGCAGGAGGAGTACCTGAATCGCGAGGCATTGCTGGCCGAAGTGTTAAATATGACAGTCGAGGAGTTGGAGGCCGCCCGCGCCGAGGGCCAGACGCTCACCGATCTGTTGGAGGCGCAGGGCTTGGAGGCGACGACGGTGCACGATAACTTAGAAGCAGCCTTCGAGGCCGCGTTAGCAGAAGCCGTGGCGGATGGCATCCTCACCCAGGAAGAGGCCGATGAGATGCAGTTTGGCTTCGGGCGCGGCGGGATGATGGCGCCTGGGGCTGGAAAGCGCGGGGGGCGAGGCGGCGCTCGCGGGCGCGGGATGCTACCTGGCGGCCCAGGGATGCCCGGCAACCCGGAAGATTGCCCCGGTTTTGGTGGTCGAGCGCCCGGCGCGCCGGGCGCAGATGATAGCACGGACACCGGCTTCGGTCGGCGCGGCGGCTTCACCCCGCCCGCAGCCGGCGACGACCTGTAATCCACAAAGACTAACTACCTAAATCCAAGCGCGGGGCCTTTCAAGAGGCCTCGCGCTTTTGCATCGCGGTTTTGCCCTTTAGTGATAACTCGTCCACTTTAGGGGGTATAATAAGGGAAGCAACAAAGCGGTAAATTGCGAATTGCGAATTGCGAATTTAGAATTTTGAATCTTTACTCAACAACATTATTCGCAATTCGCAATTCTAAATTCCCAATTACGGAATGCCATTCCGATCACCAAAGGAGCACAACGTGAACAAAGTATTGATTGTGGACGACGACCAGCGCTTGCTCAAGATGTTGCAGCGGACGTTGGCCTACGAGGGCTACGAGGTGACGACGGTCACCGATGGCGAAACCGCGCTGGCGAAGGCCTACGAGGAGCGGCCGGACGTCATCATCTTGGATTGGATGCTGCCTAAGTTGGACGGCATCAGTGTGCTGGAGGAGTTGCGCGCCGGCCAGGATGAGACGCCGATTTTGATGCTCACAGCGCGGGACGCGGTTCAAAATCGCGTCGAGGGCCTGGAGCGCGGCGCGGACGATTACCTGGTCAAGCCCTTCGCCTCCTCCGAGTTGGTGGCCCGGGTGCGCGCACTTCTGCGCCGCGCGGGTAAAGGGACGCAGGAGCCGCTCGTGTTCGCCGATCTCGCGCTAGACCCCGTCACCCGCGAGGTGCAGCGCGCCGGCCGGCCCATCTCGCTCACGCCGACGGAGTTCGATCTCCTCCAGACCCTGATGCGCCATCCGCGCCAGGTGCTGGAACGTCGCCAACTCCTCACCCAGGTCTGGGGCTATGATTTCCAAGGCGATGACAACGTGCTGGAGGTCTACGTGGGCTATCTGCGCAAAAAGCTGGAGGCCGAGGGCGAACCGCGCCTCATCCAGACCATCCGAGGCGTGGGCTACGTCCTGCGCGAGGAGGCATAGAGGAAACAATGTCCATCCGCTTACGTCTGACGCTTTTATATAGCGCCATCTTAGCGCTCACGCTGATTCTCTTCAGCACGGTGCTCTATGCCGCGCAGGCGCGCTATACCCGGCGCATCATCCAGAGCGATCTTATCAAAACCGCCGGGCAGCTCTCCCTCGCGTGGGAGCGTATGCACCAAGCGCCGGGATGGGGCCGGCCCGGCAACCGACCGGGCGGCATGATGGATAATCACATGCTGGAGAATCTCCTCCAGATAGCCGCCATCCAACGCCCGCGCGACATCATCCGCCTGCTGGATGCAGAGGGCCAGGCGCTCAATCTGACCCTGAACGAGCGGACCGCCTCGTTGCCACTCAGCCGGCGCGGATTGGCCCAGCTCCAACAAACGGGACGCCCGTGGCTGGAAATCGCGCCCGCCAATGAAGAGCGCGTCCTCATCTACAACCAGCCGGTACACAGCGCGGGCAAACTCGTGGGCATCGTCCAGATCGCCCGCTCGCTGGCGGATCGCGACCGCTCGTTGCGCTCGCTGGGCCTCACGCTGATTTTGGGCAGCGTGACGACGACGCTGATCGCCTTCGGCGTGGGCTGGTGGCTTTCGGGCGTCACGCTCCGGCCAATCCAGCGGATCACGGAGGCCGCGCGAGAGATCGGCGAGGCGCGCGATTTCTCATCGCGCGTGGCATACGACGGCCCGCCGGATGAGTTAGGTCATCTGGCGATGACCTTCAACCGCATGCTCTCCCAGCTTCAGGAGGCGTTCGAGCAGATCTCGCACGCGCTCCAGGTCCAGCGCGACTTCGTCGCCGATGTCTCGCACGAGCTGCGCACGCCGCTCACCACCATTCGCGGCAACTTGGATCTCCTCCGGCGCGATCCGCCGCCGCCCATGACGGAGCAGGAAGACATTCTGGATGATCTCGTGGGGGAGAGCGAGCGCCTGAGCCGCCTGGTGCACAATCTGCTGACGCTGGCGCGCGCGGATGCCGGGCGCAAGTTAGCGCTCGGCCCGGTGGCGGCGCCGCCGCTGATCGAGGAAATCTGCCGGCAGGCGCGCCTGCTCGCCCCCGAGCGGGAGATCGCGTGCGATGTGGGGAATCAGCCAGACAATCTCATCGCGTGGGGCAACGAGGACGCGCTCAAACAGGTGCTGCTCATCCTGGTGGATAACGCCATCAAGCACGCCCACGGGCCAATTCGCATCACCCTGGACAAAGCCCAGGCCGGGGGCCACATCGCCATCGAGGTAGCCGATAGCGGGCCGGGCATGTCGGAGGCGCTCCAGGCGCGGATCTTCGACCGCTTCTATCGCGGCGATACCTCGCGCACGACGCCGGGATTCGGCCTGGGCCTCTCGATTGCGCACGCCCTAGTCACGGCGCAACACGGCGAGATCGCCGTGGAGAGCGACATCGCGCGCGGCACACAATTCACCGTTCGCTTGCCGACGATGGCGTCAGAGGAAATCGAGACGTAATTATGTGGTGAATACAACCAGCTCGAACTTTAAAAATCTTGGCGACGTTGCGCTTTGGCGGGGGAGCATCCCCTTCTTGGATCTTATTGGTTTTTGGGTGAAATGTTGTGTGTTCCCGGACTGAAGTCCTGAGACAGGCGCTAACGCGCCAAGCGACCGCCTACGCG
>CAZCAI010000090.1:0-19719 GCA_964496595.1 uncultured Anaerolineales bacterium | reverse complement strand
GCGCCGGAACCGCGCCGCTGACCACCGTCCCTTCTCCCGGCGCCGAGCGGATGTCGCACCACCCGCCCACGTTCTCCACGTAAATCCGCACGTCCTGTAAACTGCTGTAGCCGCGCCCGCCTGCCTGCAGAGCTTGCGCCACATCGAAGCCGGCGCCGTCATCCTGGATCGAGAACTGCACCCATTCGCCCTCCCGTTGCCATTGGACGGCGACACAACTGCCCCGCGAGTGTTTCAGCGCGTTGCGGATGGCCTCCCGGAACACCCGGTAGACAGCGACTTTGGCCTCGACGGATAACGCCGCCTCGACTGCAGGCGACAGGTCGGTCTGGATGCGCATCGCCGAGTCCTGACGCGCTTGAGCTATCCACGTTTCCAGGGCTGCCGCCAACCCGCGCTGCACCAGCATCTCCGGCGCGCGCAGGTAGCTCAACAGATCGCGCAATTGGGCGGCTTCCGCGCTGATGCGATCCTGCCACTCTTCGATCTCGTCTGCCGATGCCACACACTGCTCCTTCAAGCCGTCCAATCCGTAGGTCAACACCAGCAGAAACTGCAAGACCGTGTCGTGCAGCTCGCGGGCGATCTTGCGCCGCTCATTTTCTTCGGCCTGCGCGAGCGCGTGGGACATCTGCTGGATGCGCGCCCATTGGCGCGTGTTCAGAATCGAGAGCGCCATCTGCCGGGCCAGAATGCCGATGAGTTCCAGGTCTTGCGCGTCGTAAACCTCGCCCGTCCAGCGCGGCCCCAGTCCCAGCACGCCCACCGCCTGCCCTCGCTCCATCAGAGGCGCCCACACAGCCACCGGCTGCGATGGCGCGGTATCCAACACGTCGTGATAGCCGGGGGCCTCCGGCGCAGCGGCGTGAATCGGCGCGGGCTGGACGCTCAACTGCGCTATGAACTTCGGCGAGATGGACAGGGCGCTGACGCGCGCGCCCGCGTCGTAGCGCGTGAGGGTGCGCCGTTCCAAGTCCAGCAGCCAGACGTGAACATATTCGATCTCCAGGTCTTCCTGGAACGCGCGCCGGGCGGCCTGCACCAGCGATTCGATGTGTTGCAAGCTACCGACGCGCCGGCCAAAGCGGGCGATGACGTGGTAATGCAACATTTCCCGGCGCAGCAGGCGATTGAAGAAAGCCGTCGGCCCCTGTCGCGCTTCCAAAGCCAGGCCGGTGAGCAGCGCCGCCGCCAAAATCGGCAAGAAGCCCGTGATCTGCCCCACAAGCAGGTAGACCAGATTCGCCATCAGAATGCACCCAATCGCGATGAGCAATGCGGTCAGGATGCTGGCTCGCGCGGCGAAGAGTTGATAGCGCAAAATCGCGTAAGCGATCACGCCGAGCACGCCCAGGCCCAGATAGGGCGCGTAGTTGATGTAGCCATAGGCGATGTCGAGAAAAAGCGCCGCGCCATACGCAAGGAGCACCGGCGCCGTCATCGCCATCCCCGCCAGAATCAAGCCCGTCTGACGGCGCAGGCGCCGGGAGGGCGTCGCGCGCCACGTCCACAGCAGCGTGACGATGCTCCAGAACGCGGAGAGCAAGATGCTGACCGCCACGAAGCGGCTAAAGGGCCAATCAAATATAATTGTGACCGGATGGTCGTGCAACGTGTAGACAAAGATTCCCAAGAGGGAAAACAGGCCAGACAGCCCATAATACGGGCGGCGAATCCACCGGGCCAGCGCCAGCAGCGGGGGGCGGTCGGTGAACAGGCTCATCAGGTGAAACAGCGCCGCTCCAAGCAGCGGCGTCCAGGGCACGGTGGTTGCCAATACCACTAACCGCATATCGGCAAGCTGGGCGCAGAAACGCGCGCTGCAACTCTCTTGCATCACCAATCCCGCAAGGATGGCGACGAACAAAGTGAAGATGAGGTTGATCTCCACCCTCGGATTGGCGCGGTAAACCACCAGTCCCACGATTAGCAGGCCCATCCCCAACAAAAAGTTCGGCAGGAACACCTCGGCCAGACTGACCAGATCGAAGGTGCTTAGCGGGACATCGGGGACGGTGATGATCTCGCCATCTCGGTCGACGCGAAACGTCACCGCGGCCGGAGTATCCGCCTCGAAGCGCGCGCGAAATACCTCGAAGTAAGTTTTGCCGCCCCGAGGACATAGCGCCTCGGCGTAACGCGGATCCAGGCCGTAGACCACGGAATCCGGGCTAGGGTGATAGCCATCGATGCAGAGCACGCGGTCATTGACCCGCAACCGTCCGGGATCGAGACCGGGCCAATGCGGGGGCGTGGCCCAACTGACGACCAGGAGCTTGAGTTCCTTGCGCCACATCAATGTGACGCCGGGGAATGGCTGGCCCAATGCCGGGATCAGGCGCGCGCCTCCCAGCAGTCCGCCGGCCAGCATCACCAGCATCAGAACCGGCAACGCGCGTCGCAAAAGGCGCAAGGGCAATGAGAGACCATCGGGTGAAGCCGTATCCATCGCCATCATGCATTACGGGTAGGATGGGCTTTGGACGTTGCGATGTGCCGGAGCTGATACAATAGATGGATTTTTGCCAGCAGCGCCGCCAGATTCATACCCGGCGGGGCCTCGCGCAGATGCAGCTTATCATAGATGGTGTTGATGTGGCTGCCAATCGTCCGGGTGCTTAACGCCAACTCCTGCGCCGCGCTCCGGTGGGTCTGGCATTTTCCGACCGCATCGAAGACCCGCCGTTCCGGTTCGGACAACGTCTCCATGTGTTCCAAGGCCATCATCGCGCGCGTCCTTTCACCCTCCGTCAGGGCTTCCAACGCCTGACTTAACACAGTCTGCTGATTCATCTGCACGCCAGGCGCAATCCTGAGCGCGGACAACCCACCGGCGACATCGTGGATGGCCGCCAACAACTCCTGTGGCTTCGAGCCTTTGAGCAGATACACGATCCGGTCGTGCCCTTCCATAAACAACTGCACCACCTCTGGCCCACGGTCTATGTAGGCCGACAGAAAGACGATGCCCAGACGCGGCAAGCGCTCGCGCAATTTTCGGGCGACCTCGATGCCGATGTGCTGATCGAAATCGGCCCGCGCATCAGGGCAGGCCGGAAGAACAATGTCAATGACCGCGACCTCTGGTTTCACAGCCTCGGCTTCCGTCAGCGCCGTTTCCAGACAATCCGCTTCGAAAACGGACATCTTGTGCTTGATTAAATAATCGCGCACGGCGTTACGAACCGACCAATCATCTTCTACCAGCAATACCTTCAATGGTTGATGCATGCACGCGCCTCCATTTTAGTTGATTGGGTATTCAACTGCAACCGCTATTATACGGTTAAAATGTGAGTAATAATAGTGGCGTATTGGGTAAGATCCCAAAGACTCATAGTGGTTGGGGGGGAGGGAAACGGAGATACTCCGAGACATCTAAGATACACGAGGCAGCGCGCTAATGAGCGAGAAACAAACTATCTACCGGACACTCTTTCCAAGCCCACTCTTAATCAGCAGATAGAGCAGATATAAGCAGATTAGATTTCGGTTCAAATCTAAAGTCTCACAAAGAAAATACAAAGGGGTGCAAAAGGTACTCTTGAAACGTCCCCGGGGATGGGGAGGAGAGCTTTTTTGAGGTCTTTGGAACATCCACTCACGCAACTAAACAGATACCAGAGGTTTTTATGCCCTATGAATAGTTTGCTGATTTGTTGCTTTGCCGCTTTGATGTTTTGTCGCTTTGCTGTTTTGCTTGCTTTGCGGCTCGTCAATCGCTCGCTGCGGGGAGTACCGTCAGCGTCTGCGGCGGGGATTTGCCCATCACATCGGGGTTGTAGGCGTCGTAGGCGATGCTGGCCGGCGTCTGCGCGACGACGGGGAATGTGGCGCGCAGGCGGTAGGTGAAGGTGAGCGGATCTCGCGAGGTGAGGTTGGTCACGTAAAGGATGATCCGGCCCTCGGCTAGCTCGCAGCGCTCGACGCGCGCGGCGGCGGGATTGTCCGGCGCGGGGTCAAAGCGCGAAACGATGCGCCCCAGATCCTCGCGCCGGACCTCAAAGCCGGGCGGGATGCCCAATTCGATGATGGCCGAGTCCGCCGTCCAGTGCGTTGCCTCCGCAGGCGTCAGCGCCGGATTCAACAGCGCGGTCACTGCGACCTCCACGGTCTCACCGATGGCCAACTCCGGGCGGTCATAGGTGACGTTGAGCAGGATCGCCTCCGGCGTCGTCGCCTCGACGGCGATTGCGTCCCACGGGAGGTAATATCGGCCCACGATTTGGTACACAAAATGGGTCGCGCCCGGCTCATCTATTTGAATATCCACCGTGTTCTCCGCGCCCAACAGCGCCTCCTCGAAGGCGAGAGGGGGCTGAGTATCGAGGGACGCCAGCGCGAGGGTCGCCGATTGGATCTCGTTCTCATTCAGCGTCACATTGACTGTGACCGGCGCTGCGCTCTCCGCGCTATCTGCGTTGGTCTCGACGCTCGCCCGCAATGCCTTGAGCGCCAGCGCTGTGGCCGAGGTGGTGTGCCACGCGCCGAAGCTATCCTTGTTTTGGAGCAGCATCCTCACAGCAGCGTTCGCCAACTCTACGTGACGTTCGGCCCGGAAGAGGGCCAGGGCCGCCAGCGCCGTGGTCTCTACATCGGCGCTCGCCCCTGTGCCGCCCAGGTAGGTCGCGCGCTCGCTTTCCCAATAGGCTGTGTCGCCGTTTCCCTCCGCTGGCAGCTCCGCGATTCCTGCTAAGTGTTGCAATATCCCCCAGGTCGCGGGTGTGACCCGGCCTTCGTCGGCGGTATCCATCGCGACGAGCGCATTGGCGACGAGCGCGAGCGTGTAGCCGGGGATTTCCTCCTCGCTTCCCGTTGCGGCCTCTCGCAGGAAATCCGCCGCCTGCTGCGCGCGCGCCTCCGCCGCATACCCTGCGTCCGCCAATCCCCAGAGCACGAAGGCCGTCGCCGGCAGGCGCTCCGTCGCGCTGAGGTCGGCCGTGTTTGCCCACGAGCCATCCGCGCGCTGCTGCTCGAAGAGCCACGCGGCCGATCGATTCACCAGCGCCGGATCCACGGGATGGACGCGCTGCATAGCGCTGAACGTTTGCAAGCTGTAGGCCGTGAGCAGCGGGTCGGCGGGCGCCTGGCCGAAGCGGCTAAAGCCGCCCGGATCGCCCGGCGTCTCGAAGGTGATGAGTCGCTGATAGCCGCTATTGACTTGGGCCTTCGCTGTGGTGTACGCCTCCGGCGCGCTCTGGCCCGTCGCCTGGAGATAGTCCAGCAGCAGCACGCCGGGGTAGGCGGCGGAAGCCGTCGGCTCGAGGCTGCCGGTGGGCCGGTTCTGGAGCGTGTCCAGGCTCTCGACGAGGTGGTTGCTGACGCCCGGCGTGAGCTTGACCGTCAGCGCCTGTGTGCCGGGGATGATGGTTTCCGGCAGCGTCAGCGTCTCGCTCAGTGACGTGGCTGTGGTCAGCGCGGCGGCGCTCATCACCAGGCCGGCCCGGGTCAAGCTCCGCTCATCGCCGTTGGGGATCACGTACACCTCTTCTCGGATGGCGTCGGACATCGCGCTGCCCCACGCCGTCACCTGGAAGGGCTGGCGGCCAAAATTCAACACGCGGAGGGGGAAGTAGGCGATAGTCATATCGTTCGGCGCGATTTCGATTTCGCGACCGGGAGCGCTCAACAACTCGAACCAGCGCGCCTGTTCCACCTCCAATTGCAATGTTTGGGGTTCTGGCAGATAGTTGTAGATGGCGACCGGCACGGAGATTTGATCGCCGACGGTGAGCGCGGGCGGCAGATCCACGTGGATGAAGAAATCCTGGAAGACGCGCAACTCCGAGGTCGCGCTGCCCAGGCGGCCATCCTGCGCGGAGGCCAGCGCCGCTACGCGCCACGTGGTGATGCTGTCGGCGACGGGGAAATCCACCTGCAACGCGCCGCTCTCGTTCGTGACCGCGTTGGGCAGCCAGAGCAGCGTATCGGTCGCCGGGGGCCAGGACGATAGCCTCGGGGCGTCTCGCTCTGAGGCGGTTTGGCCGGGGCTGGGCAGCGCTTTGCTCTCCGCCGTCTCGGTCGCCGCTGTGGGGGATGGGGCCGTGCTGTGGGGCGCGGCGGCGGGCCGCCATGCCGCGCTGCTCTGGTTGATGAGGGCCGGCGCGCCGATCAGGAGGAAGAGCGTCACGGCGATGAGCGCTGTGGCGCGCCGCAGTTTATGGGCGAAGATGAAATCCACAGCGCGCAGCAGGAGGCTGGTTGAGAGTAACGCCAGCGCCATCGGCGTGATCCAGGTGATGGCCGCCCCGTCGCTGATGTGCCTCGATATGACTGGCAGATCCCCCGCGATAAAGCCACAGCAGAGAATCAGGCCCAGGGTGAGAACGAGCGCGCGATCTTGCTCCCGCACGGCGAAGATCAGCGCGGCGATGAAGCCGCTCCCGCCGCAGAGCGTGAGAAGCGCGAGCGCGCCGTCGGCGACGGCTGGGGTCGCCGGCAGCGATGTGAGCGCCAGATGGATCACCAGCACCGCTCCCCCGGCCAGGCCCATCCGCCGCCAGAACTGCCGGGGCGCGGAGGCCGTTCTCCACATCGCGACGCCGTTCACGGCCAGGATGATCACGGGCGTCAGCAGGAGGAGCGCGGTGAGCGCCTGCGATATGCTGGCTAAGCTTTCGGTTTGACGCGCGCGCGCGCGCGCCATCGCTTCGGCGTGGGTGTCGACGCGGAGGGTGAAGGGGGCCGGAGCGGGCGCGCCGGCGGCGAGCGATGCTGTGGCGACGCCGGCCTGTGCTTTGCGCAGGGCCGGTGCATCCGCCGGGGCCGCCCCGATCATATCGGGCAGACCCAGGCCATCCAATTGGTAGCGGGGCGAGAGCAGATCCTCTCCCAGCAGGAAAGTGAGTTCGGCAAACTCCGGATGATACTCGGCTGCGGTGAAATTGGTTTCGGCGATGACGGCGATGCCCAGCTCGGTCGGCAGCCCCGCGCCCTCCGCGTCGGTGACGTGGAGATGGAGCGTTGCTGTATCGCCGGGGCGATAGGCGCCGGCGCCGGGCGTGAGCGCCACATTCAGATCGTGGCGCGCTTCGACTACGACCCGGCGCGTGTCATGCACTGTATCGCCGGAGCGGAGGATTTTGTAGGCGTGGAGGTGTAGTATCCCGAAGAGATCAGCCGGGAGGTCGATGTTCATCTCGGCTTGGCCGTTGACAATGGGGACGGCCCGGCTGTTCCACGCAGGCGTTGCTGCTTGCCCCTCACGGACGATATCGAGATAGACGACGCCCGTCGGCTCGGAGGCGAGGATCGTCAGGCGCATCGTGTCGCCTACGCGGTAGAGCGGCGCGTCGGGGCGAAGCAGTACACTCTCTTCGGTTGCTGCCTCTTCGGTTGCTGCGCCCGTAAAATCGAATGCGCGCCGGGCCGTCGCGCCCTCGGGCGTCTCGGCCTCAATGATCAGGTTGAGATTTGGCGTCTGGGGCGTGAAGCGGATCTCGGCCAGGCCGTAGGGATCGGTCTTCGTCGTGAACATCTCGTCGGCGGCGATGCGCACCGTTAAGTTGGCCGGGATGGGCGCGCCGTCGGGGCGGCTGGTCAGTACGTAGAGGATGTTTTCGACGCCGGGATGGAATTGCCCGCTTTCTGGCATCGCCTCGATGATCAGCGCCTGCTCCGCTAGCGACAGGGAGAGCCGGTGGGTCTGTGTGTGAGGGGCGGTGTCGGAGACATGAGCCTCGATGTAAAATTGACTGTGGTCTGGGGCGAGTCCCATCAGCGTTTCAGCGGCGGGCAGATCGAAGGCGAAATCGAAGTTGCCGCTGGCGTCGGTCTGGCCTGCGAGTTGGAGGGCGGCGGGAGACTCGGAGATGAGCGGTTCGGCCGCGCCAATCATCCTCACAGCGCCGTTGGCGACGGGCTTGCCGAAGGGATAGTCGGCGTGCAGCGTCCCTACGACGCGCTCGCCGGGCCGGTAAAAGTCGCGCTCAGTGGTCATCGTGATGTCGAAGGTCGAGAGGGCGGCGGATGGAGAAGTCGGCTGTGCGTCGGCTGCCAGGATGGTGATCGTTTTCTGCGCCACCGTCTCATCCAGTGCGGCGGTCACGCGGTAGGGGCCGCTATTCACCGCATCGGCGAGTTGGAAATCGGCGGCCGCCACGCCGTATTGCGAGGCGGTTCGTCTCTGGCGGAAGACGATGTTGCCCCGCGCATCGGTCACGGTGATGCGCATCCGCTGCTCGGCCGCCGGGCGGCGCTCGAAGGCGCTGAGCGCCAGCGTGCGGATGTGGATCATATCGCCGGGTTGGTAGCGCGATTTGTCGGTCGTCAGGTGGATGCGATAATCAGGTTGAACGGTCACCGGATGTTCCAGAGTATCCGCGCCGAGTTCAGAGCGGGTCTCGATGAGTAAGATCTGTTCTGGGGCGGCGTTCTCCGGCACGGTGAACGTCACATCGATGTTGCCGTCGGCGTCCGTCCGCCCATTAAAAAGCGGGATCGCCCGGTCGTTGTCTGGGGGGTGCATCAGCACGCTGACCGTGGCGTTGGAGAGCGGCGTGGCATCGCGGCTGTCGCGCACGACCACGCGCAGCACGGCCTGGGCGCCGGGGATCAGCCGCTGTTGGCCCAGCACAATCGTCTCCTGTTGCGCGAGATGATCGGGCAAATTGATGTAGTAGCGCGTCAGCCCGAAGAGGCCGCCCATCACGGCGAGGCCGCATGTTATGAGGATGAGCCAGGTTCTACGAGTCATCTCCTATCTGCCTTTACTTTCTAGGCTCTTCGGGAATTCGCCGGGTGCAATCATATCACTCCCACCCACAACCCCGTAACGACGCGAAAAAGGTCTGTGATCCCCACCAACACGCAATTCTTGGCTGCTTTTAGGGCTAATGAGGGGGTTGCCCGGCAAAATCCAAAAGACCCACTTTCTAAACCTTCCGGTAGAGACGCAAAATCTCGCGTCGCTACAGTTAAATGATTCACTCCCCGCGCAGCTTCACCGTCGGGAGCCAGCGCCGGGCGCGCTCGGCCATCGCGGCTAACTCGGCGGTGGGATAGGGCGCGATCTCCGCCAGGGCGGGATCCAAAGCGCCGGGCGCGCGAAACTGTTGCAAGATGTAGATCTCCGCGCCGTCGATCCAGCGCGCGATGGCCTCGATGTCGGCGGCGGTCAGCAGGCCGGGAACGACGGTCGTGCGGAATTCGTAGGGGCGACCGCTTTCCCGAATCAAGCTGATGCTGCGCTCGATGCGCGTCATGTCAAAATCGAAGCGGAGGCGCTCGCCCCCGGCGAGTTGAGCGTACTTTTCCGGCGGGGCTTTCACGTCCATCGCGATGTAGTCGACGAACCCCTCGTCTAGCAACGCGGCGAGCACATCTGGACGATAGCCATTGGTATCTAATTTGATCGCTATGCCAGCGTGGTTGTGCTTGAGTTGGGAAATGAGATCCGCCAGATCCGGTTGTAGGGTCGGTTCGCCGCCGGTGATGACGCCGCCGGTGATCACCCCCGCGCGCTGCTCCAGATGCTTCATCACCTGCGCCGTCGGGATGGCGGGAAGCGAGTCCGGTCGCAGCACCAGATCGGCGTTGTGGCACATCGGGCAGCGGAAGTTGCATCCGCCGGTGAAGAGCACTGTCGCGATGTGTCCTGGAAAATCGATCAATGAGGTGCGTTGCCAGCCCTTGAGTTGCATCATCTTCCTCCTCCCTGAAGCTTTCTCTAGTCGTCTCACTCACAGTTTAGCAGAGGTTGCCAAAATCCCAACCCCCGATTGGCCCTCCGCCGCGTTATTATGAGAAAAAGCAACTGGGAGCAGCATCGTCGCTGCTCCCAGGCGCGCTATCTCTTGGATTTCGAGAGGCTCAAATCGTCACGGATTCTCGTTCTGCTCTCTGGGCACCACGTGAATCTTCACCGGGCCGGCCTCGGCCTGATTGCCCGCGGCGTCGTAGGCGATGACGCGGAAGGTGTAGGTACCGGGTGGCCCCAACGTCCAGTTGATGTTGTAAGGCGACACGGTGCGCACATTGAACGGCTCTTCTTCATCGCCCTTGTAGAATTCCACGCGGTCCGTGGCGTAGTCGTCCTGTACCTCGGCGTTGATGTTGACCCATTCGTCGAAGCCGTACTCGTACTCGGAGCCTTCCGTCGGATAGGTCAAGTCCACCTTCGGCGGCTCGTTATCCACCGTTACCTGGATCGTCGCCTGGCGGACGTTCTGATCGTGCCCTACGACCTGAAGTTGCAGTGTATACAGGCCGCTTTCCAAGGTGCTGGTATCGAAGTTCTCCAGCAGATTGTTCTCCACCTGATTGCCGTGATCCGGCCCGATCTGCATCCACTCTGTGGGATTGAGGCCGCGCCCAAAGACGAGGCGATAGAAGGCGAAGTTCCCGCCGCGCGCGTTGCCCTCGATGGGCACGATATCCCTGATGTAAGAATAGGCCACCGGCGAGGTAATCGATACCTCAGCCTGCGATTGGTTGGGGCCGTAGATCGTATCGTATTCCGTGGGCGGGATCTGCGGGCGCTGATCTTCCGACAGGCTCTGAATCCACTCCTCCGTTTCCGGCGGGAGCACCATGTAGACCTTCTCCTCCACCAGATCCGGCGGCGTGTAGATCGTCGCCAGCTTGCCCGTCTCGCGATTGACTAAGAAGCCCTGGTGGATGGTATCTTTATCTGTCGGCTCCGTGCCGGGAATCATCAACTCTGTGCGAACCGGGCAGTTGCCGTTGGGCAATTTGCCGGAGACAGAACAGACCGTCACCTCCTGCAGCCCCTCCGGTCGCTCAAAGTTGACGATGGGTTCGCCTAAATGCGCGTATTCCATCACCGCGTGCCAGACATACGCCGCGCCGCGCGCCCCCGGCGTGTTGATCATATAATCGTCGGGGTCCTTGTTGCCCATCCATACCGCTGTGACATACTGCGGCGTGAATCCGACCGTCCAGTTATCGGAGAAGTTATTTGTCGTGCCGGTCTTCGCGGCGGCCGGACGCTCGTTCGCCAGCTCCAGGGCGTTGGGCCGGCCGAAGGCCGGGAGCCGCGCCTGACGGTCGGAGAGGATGTTGGTGATGAGATAGGCGAGGCGCTCGTCTAAGACGCGCCGTGAATCGGGCTGATCATATTGGTAAAGTACATTGCCTTTGCGATCTTCCACGCGCAGAATCGCCACCGGATCCAACTCGCGGAATCCAGGCCGCTGCGCGTTCTCGGGAATTGGCTTGCCCAACATCACGCCGTTGTTAGCGAAGACGCTGAAGGCATAGGCCATATCGATGGCATAGACTTCACCGCTGCCCAGCGATAGGCTCAGGCCGTAATCTTGCAGACCGCGATCTATGGTGTTGATGCCCATGCTGTGCGCTGTGCGGATCACATCATCGATGCCGGCCATAGACATCGCTTCCACGGCGGGAATGTTGAGCGAGCGGGCCAGCGCGCCGCGCAGGCTGACTGGCCCGTGATATTTGCGGGTGTAGTTCTCCGGCACGTAGGGCGCCATCCCCGGCCCCTGCTCGAAGGCCTGGCGCACGTCTAAGAACATCTGCGCGGCGTTGTAGCCCTGCGAGAGCAGCGTCACGTAGGTGAACGGCTTGAACGATGAGCCGGGCTGGCGCAGGCCATCCACCGCGTAGTTGAATTTCCCGTCGATCTCCTCGTTCCAGTAGTCCGCGCTGCCGACCATGGCCAGGATCTCGCCGGTCGTGGGCCGGAGAACTATCGTCGCTGCATTTTTGACGTTGTAATCGTTGCCGATGCGATTGCTGGGCACATCGGGAATGTACTGCGCGGCCTCGCAGCCCCTGGCTACCTCTTCTGGGATCACCGTCGCTGGATCTTCGCCGGAAAGAATGCGGAGGTAAGTTTGGGTGGCGCATTCCGCCTGGCGATGCAACGTCAGATCTAATGTGGTGTAGACCCGCAGTCCGCCGCCCGCGACCATCTGCGCCCCGAACATCTCTTCCAACTCATTGCGCACGTACATCGAGAAGTGCGGCGCTTGGATGTCGAAGCGCTGCGAGGACTCGGCGAGATTCCAAGGCTCATTTTCGGCCTGCTCGGCCTGGGCGCTGGTGATGCAACCCTCTTCAACCATCCGGCGGAGGACAATTTCCTTACGCTTGCGCGCATCCTCCGGCGCATCGAATGGATTGAGGAGGGGATATTGCGGGATCGCGATCAAGGTAGCGGCCTCAGAGAGCGTCAACTCGTCCACCGATTTATCAAAGTAAACGCGCGCGGCAGCATCGATGCCGTAGGCGAGGTTCCCGTAGAGATTGGTGTTGATGTACCATTCCAAGATCTCTTCCTTCTCGTAGAGGCGCGTTAACTCTATGGAGATCAGCACCTCTTTGATCTTCCGTGTGTATTTTTTCTCAAAGCGCTCTTCCAGGGGGATCACGGAGTTCTTCACGACCTGCTGCGTGATCGACGAGCCGCCCTGGATGCTTTCGCCCTGCAAGTTGCTGATGAAAGCGCGTGAGATACCGCGGATATCGAAGCCCGGATTCTCCCAGAAGCGCTTATCCTCCATCGCGACGGTCCCGCAAACCACATACTCTGGCATCGAGGAGAGAGTTACCCAACTGCGGTCGCCCGCGTTCGGATCGATCATCTCGTAGATTAACTCCGTCTCGCGCTGGCCGTCGCCGTTAGCGTCTTCGCCCCAGGCGTAGATCTTCGTCGTCTCGAAGGTCTCCACGCTCTTCGTCGCCACATCCTCCGGGGTGGGGAGGTTCTCCGTGATGAGCGAGTAGGCGCCGGCTGCTGTGCCAACGCTCGCGCCGACGAGAATGGTCATCGCGATGAACATCACCAGCGTAACGATGCCCACAATCCGCAACGCTAAATTGATGCCGGTGCGGCTCTTCTGTCGGCGTCGATCCCGATCTTTGACGATCATGGTGCGAATTAAATGCACAGGTGTGCGTTCTGTTGTTGTCATAGCTGCCTCACTTCATTGTCCAAGTCCAACGTTATTTGCATCTTTCCTGAATCGACCATACAACGCGACCCTGCGGGCCAGCGTTTCTGTTCCTTTTAAGAAATAGATAACGTTATTGGCTCTTATTGGTTTTTGGGTGAAATGTTGGGTGATCCCGGACTGTCGTAGACCAGTAGGTCTACTGACCTACGGAAGTCCTGAGGCAGGCGCTAACGCGCCAAGCGACCGCCTACGCGGGCGCGGGGGCCTTCCTCGCAGGAGGAAGGTTGGCCATAGGCCTGTCCAGAGGCCTTTAGTCCTCGCCCCCCCGATCTAAATTCATCCGCAATCTTTCACCCAATTTCCTATATGAGCCAACGTTATTATGCCTTGCTCTGCGGATTTGACAAGGGCTGCGCCAATTTGAATGCCCCTCTTACTCTTGACGAATTTTCAATATACATTAGAATGTACTCAGTAGTATGCATGAGATCACAAAAGGACGTAGATGTTTGAATCATTAAGTGACAAGTTACAGGGTATCTTTGATCGCCTGGGGAAGCACGGCGTCCTGCGCGAGCAGGATGTAAAAGCCGTGATGCGCGAGATTCGTCTCGCGCTGTTAGAAGCGGACGTTAACTACAAAGTCGTCAAAGATTTTGTAACACGCGTTCGCGAACAGGCCGTCGGTGAAGAGGTCTCGCGGGCCTTGAATCCATCGCAACAGGTCATCAAGATCGTCCACGATGAGTTAGTGGCGACCTTGGGCGAACCGGGGCGCTTGGAGTTGAAGGGTCGCGCGCCCTACGTGATTATGTTGGTGGGCTTGCAGGGGTCGGGTAAGACGACCACCGCCGCGAAGTTGGCCCTCCATCTGCGATCCAAAGGGCACTTCCCGTTGATGGTGGCCGCCGATATTTATCGCCCGGCCGCCGTCGAGCAGCTCCAGACGTTGGGACGCCAACTCAACATCCCTGTTTACAGTGAACCGAACGGCGCGCAGCCGCCGGATATTTGCGAACGGAGCTTAGAAGAGGCGCGCAGCCTCGGCTCCGATATTATCCTGTTGGACACTGCCGGGCGCCTGCAAATCGATGACGAGATGATGAAGGAATTGATCGCCGTCCGGGAGCGTGTTAATCCCGTTGAGGTGCTGCTGGTCGCTGACGCGATGACGGGTCAAGAAGCGGTCAACATCGCGGGCGGATTCCACGAGCGCGTTGGTTTGACCGGCCTGATCCTGACCAAGGTCGATGGCGATGCGCGCGGCGGCGCCGCGATCAGCATGCGCGCCGTGACCGGTGTGCCCATTAAATATATGGGCGTCGGCGAGAAGCCGAAGGATCTCGAGCTTTTCCATCCCGATCGCCTGGCCTCCCGCATCTTAGGTATGGGTGACGTGATGTCGCTGATCGAGAAGGCGGAGACTGCCTTTGACCAACAGCAGGCCGAGGAGATGGAGCGTAAGCTCCGCAAGGGCGATTTTGATCTCGAAGACTTCTTGGATCAATTGCGTCAGGTGCGGAAGATGGGCCCGCTTGACGAGTTGTTGGGAATGATCCCTGGCGCGGGTAAACTGTTGCGCGGCGTCGATATTGATCGCGCGCAGACCGAGGAACAACTCACGCGCGTCGAGGCGATGATCCTCTCGATGACGCCGGAGGAGCGCCGGCGGCCCCGCATCCTCAATGGCAGTCGGAAGCGTCGCATTGCTCAAGGCAGCGGAACGACCGTGCAAGAGATCAACCAACTGCTTTCGCAACATCGTCAGATGAAGCGCATGATGAAGCAGTTAAATCAAGGCAAGATGCGTGGTTTAGGTAACTTATCGCGCTTCTTTTAAATAAGAGTTTTCTGGCATATAGTAGGCACTGAGAACTCATCTTCTAACACTCATATCTATTCTCACTCTGAAACTGATAGGACAGGAGGCTTATGCTTAGAATAAGATTACGTCGGGTTGGTAAGAAAAAGCAACCAAGTTTTCGAATCGTGGTTGCAGATTCCACGTCACCTCGTGACGGTAAGTTTGTGGAGACCATCGGCTTCTATAATCCGCGCACCGAGCCGGAGACCGTGCGATACAAAGAAGAGCGCGCGCTCTATTGGCTCTCCGTAGGGACGCAGCCCAGCGAGTCTGTGCGTCGCATTTTCAAGACGTACGGGACATGGGAACGTTTTGAGCGGATGAAAGCTGGAGAATCTATTGAGGCCCTGGTCGCAGAGGCCGAAGCAGGCACAGAGGCGAAAGAAGTCGAGGTTGCAGTAGCCAACGAAGCGCTAGAAACTGAGACGGAAGAGGCCACGGTTGCCGAAACGTCGGAGGAAGAGGAAGTCTCGGAGGAAGAGGCGTCTGAAGGAGAGTTGGAAGAGGCGCCTGGCGCTGAATCTGCGGATGATGAGCATATCGAAGCAGAGGATGAAGCTGAGACTGTGGATGACGAGGAAACAGAAGCAGAGGATGATGTCGAGGCTGCAACTAAGGAAACGGAAGCTTAGGCCGTTCCGAGAAAAAATAAATCTCCTAAATGCGCCTGTTTTTTTTGAGGGAAAAGTAACGAGTTTGGGAGTTTGAAATTTCGGGACTTCCTTAGGTTGTTTAGTTCGATTGCTTGTCTATTTCTTTCCCTATCCCAATTACATCTTTAAGGAGGAATCGCAATGTCAGCAGTCAAGGATCTGGTTGAATATATCGTCAAAGCGCTCGCGGATGAGCCTGAAGCAGTTGAGCTTTCCGAGATCGAGGGGGAAACCTCTTTAGTCCTCGAATTACGTGTCGCATCCGAGGATATGGGGCGGATGATTGGCCGTGGAGGCCGAACGATCAATGCGATGCGTTCCCTGGCGCGCGTCTTAGGCGCGAAGATGGGGAAAAAGGTTACATTGGAGATTGTGTAACCGTGGCCCAAACGGCCATTTTGTTATCTCGTAACGAGGCTCAGGCATGCTAACCCAGCGACCTGAGCCTCGTTATTTAGCTGTTGGTCGAGTGCTGCGCCCTCACGGCATTCGAGGGGAGTTGCGCGTGCAGTCCTTCACCGATTTCCCTGAGCGCCTGGCCGAGGTCTCGCATATCTACGTGGGGCCAGCCTATCGCCGAATGGCGATTGAGAAGGCTCGCTGCCACAAGGATCGGATCTTGCTTAAGTTGGAAGGCATTGAGGATCGCAGCGCCGCTGAGGCGTTTCGGGATCAGGTCGTTTATGTCGCGATAGAAGACGCCGTCCCCCTGGAAGAGGAGGAGTACTATCACTTCCAGGTCGTCGGCATGCAGGTGGAGACCGCAGACGGTGAGGCGTTGGGCGAGATCGTGGAAGTGCTGGCGCCGCCGGGTGCGAACGACGTCTTTGTCGTGCATGGCCCGCGCGGTGAGATTCTCATCCCCGCCATCGAGGACGCTGTGCGCGAGATCGACTTCGACGCGATGCGTATGGTGATCACCCCTATGCCCGGTCTCCTGGATTGAGGTTATTGAGGTTGATGTAGGATACGCTCGTCGCTCTGATTTGTCTCCAGCCTTAATCCTCGATCTTAATCCTTAGTTGCGCAGTTCAATGACGTGACATTTCACAGGGGAGGCTATTAGCCCCCCTGCTTTCTCTATGTGAGGCTGTTGATGGATCATCTGCGGTATTGGGTGGGCTTTAATCTGGTGCGCGGAATTGGGCCGCGAAGGTTGCGCGGTCTGCTGGAGATCTTCGGCAATGTGAAGAGCGCGTGGGAGGCGCCGGAGCACGCCTTGCGCGAGGCCGATCTGGACAAGCGTTCGCTCCGCAATTTACTGAAGGTGCGCCGTCAAGTTGATTTGGATCAGGTCCTGACCCGCATCCAAAAAGCCAACGTGCAACTTTCTACGTGGCAGAGCACCGACTATCCGCCTCTGCTCTCACAGCTTTTGGACGCGCCGCCGCTGTTGTTTATGCGCGGCGAGATCACCCCCGCCGATGAGTGGGCCGTGGCCATCGTGGGCACCCGCAAAGCGACGGTCTATGGCCGCGAGGTGGCCCACCGCCTGGCCACCGACCTGGCTCGCAACGGCGTGACCATCGTCAGCGGGATGGCGCGCGGCATCGATGGCATCGCGCACAAGGCCGCGCTGGAGGCTGGCGGGCGCACTATCGCCGTTCTCGGCTGCGGCGTGGATCGCGTCTACCCGCCGGAGCACAAGCGACTCGCCCGCCGCATCGCCGAAAATGGCGCACTGGTCAGTGACTATCCCTTGGGCACGCCGCCCGAAGGCTCCAACTTTCCCCCGCGCAATCGCATCATCAGCGGCTTGAGCTTGGGCGTCATCGTGATCGAGGCGGGCTTGCGCAGCGGGGCGCTTATCACGGCGGATTTCGCGGCCGATCAGGGCCGGGACGTCTTCGCGGTGCCGGGCAGCATCCTGAGTCCGGCGTCGGCGGGATGCAACCGCCTGCTCCGCGATGGCGCGCACGTCGTCACGGAAGCGCGCGATGTGTTGGAGACCCTCCACTTGGATCAGGTCTCTGAACAGCAGGTCGCGCGCGAGGTCTTGCCCGCCAACGCAACCGAGGCCGCCATCTGGGATCAACTCTCCGCCTCGCCCCAGCACATCGACGTGATCGCGCGCGCTGCTGCCCTCTCCGCCGAGGAGGTCAGCAGCGCGCTGGTGATGATGGAACTGAAGGGCATGACGCGGCAGGTGGGGACGCTCCAATATGTGCGCGCCCACGAGGCTCGCGAACCGTATGTCACGGACGCTGCTGCTTCCGACGATGCGGAGACGTAGGCCCGAATGGTGGACTACTTCGCGATCCTGCACCGATACATCCCGCCCGATTCTGCGACCTACGCGATCTACGTGCCCCATGTGGCGGCTGTTACGGCCAAAGCGCTGCACATCGCCCGGCGGATGGGGCTTTCGGCAGCGCAACAGCGCTTCATTGAAGAAGCGGCGATGCTCCACGACATCGGCATTGCCAACGTCGATGCGCCCGCGATAGGATGCACGGGCGATCTGCCCTACCTGGCGCATCTTTCCGAGGGTCGGCGCATCCTGGAGCAGGCCGGACTGCCCCGGCACGCCTTAGTCGCCGAGCGCCACGTCGGGGTGGGCATTCCACGCGCCGAGGTCCTCGCGCAGAATCTCCCCCTGCCGCTTCGCGATTTTGTCCCCCAGACGCTGGAGGAGGAGATTATCAGTTGGGCCGATCTCTTTTTCCGCAAGCTACCCGGCCAGTTGTGGCGCGAATTGGAAATCGCGGAGGTGCGCGCGCGAGTGGTAAAGTACGGCCCGCGCGCCGAGCGCGTCTTCGAATCGTGGGTGGAAAAATTTTCTAATTGATATTATTCCTCATTCGCAATTCATCATTCGCAATTTTCACAGGAGGCAAACATGATACAGCACGAACATTTGTATCCCTTGATTATGGCCGGCGGCGGCGGGACGCGATTGTGGCCGCTCAGTCGCCAGGCGCATCCCAAACAGGCGCTGAAGCTCCTTGGCGACCGCACGATGTTCCAGTTGGCGGTGGATCGGCTGACGCCCCTGTTGCCGCCGGAGCAGATTTTTGTCGTCACGGCGGCGGATCAGGTGGCGGATCTCTCGGCGCAGGCGCTGGAGCTGCCGGATGAGAACTTCATCGTCGAGCCGCTGGGGCGCGGGACGGCGCCATGCATCGGCCTCTCGGCGCTGCACCTGTGCGAGCGCGATCCCGACGCGGTGATGGTGGTGCTGACGGCGGATCACTTCATCGGGCGGCGCGAGCGCTTCCGCGAGGTGTTGGTAGCGGCGCAGGAAGCGGCGCGTCAGGATTACCTCGTGACCTTGGGCATCGAGCCGGCGTTCGCCTCGACCGGCTATGGCTACATTCGGCAGGGCGAGCGCCTGGGTGAGATCGGCGGCTTTGATTATTTCGAGGTCGAGCAGTTCACCGAGAAGCCCGACGCCGAGCGCGCGGAGACGTTCGTGGCGAGCGGCGAGTACGCCTGGAACAGCGGCATGTTCATCTGGCGGGCGGATCGCATCTTGGCGGCGATGGAGCGCTGGATGCCCGCATTCTACGAGACCCTGACAGCCTTGGATGAGGTTCTGGGCACGCCGGACTACGAGAATGTCCTGCAATCCCGCTGGCCCGAGGTGAAAAAAGAGACCATCGACTACGGGATTATGGAGAAGGCGGAGAAGGTCGCCGTCTTCCCCGTGGATCTGAAGTGGTCGGATGTGGGGACGTGGGACGCGGTGATGGCGCTGCACGAGGCGGACGACGACGGCAACGTCCTCCAGGGCGATGTGATCAGCGTCGATGCGGAGCGGACGATGGTCTTTTCAGAGTATGATCAACATAAGCGGCTGGTCGCGCTGATCGGCGTGGAGGATTTGATCGTCGTGGACACGCCCGACGCGCTGTTGATCACGCGCCGGGATCGGGCGCAGGATGTGCGGGACGTCGTCGATCAGTTGAAGGATGAGGGGCGCGAAGATAAGTTGTGATGCGAAAAGGCAAGTGATCGCGATTTGCTTTTACATCCCCGCTTGACAGCCTGACGGCTTTCCTTTATGATGAAATGCCGTTGCGAATATGAGCGGCTCTACGGCTCAAAAATGTGGATTAAAAGAGCCAAGGGCCTTTTAGCGATGGATTTCAGTGACGAGTTTTTATCAAATAGGAAGGGCTATGACGGAAGATTTTAAACTTAAGGCATATTGTGTAAAGTGTAAAGAGAAGCGGGAGATGCAGGATTTGACGCCCGTGTTTACCAGTCGATCCCAACCGGCGATGCGCGGCACGTGCCCCGTCTGCGGCACGAACATGTTCCGCATGGGGCGCACGCCGCTACACGAGGGCATGGAGCCGCCGCCCCCGCCGCCCCCCCC
>CAZCAI010000089.1:11667-19721 GCA_964496595.1 uncultured Anaerolineales bacterium | reverse complement strand
AACGCGCCAAGCGACCGCCTACGCGGGCGCCTTCCTCGCAGGAGGAAGGTTGGCCATAGGCCTGTCCAGAGGCCTTTAGTCCTCGTCGCCCCGTGCCAAATCCGCAATCTTTTACCCAATTCCCCACATGAGCCAAAATGTAATTCCCTGTGCAACCTTCCCGGAAGCTGATTTTAAATACTTGTAAGCCCTTATTAGCTTCCGGGAAGGCTCCTGAGCAAACGGGAATCCTACTCCGTGACCTTGAAATTATCGAAGCACGATTCAACCGGCGTCCTTTCCCATGCTCCAGTTATCAAGCCCACGTGTCTCGAACCGCCCACGTCGAACGTACCGACACCATGTCCGTTCAAATAGATACTGGCTCGGTTCCCGCGCACCGCGACTTTAGCATGGACGTTCTTATCATAGCCGCCGGGAACGCCATCGCAAGCGCCCCATCCCCGCAATTGCGTCCAACTGAGCTTATCCTGCGTCACAACCGGGATATGGGAGTTCATCCCGCTGTATCTGAACACCGCGCAATAGCCCTCGAAGTTCCACTCGACAACATAGATGTCAGTGAAATACCCTTGATCCCCCTTGACAGCCCGGAAAACTAGCCCGGCCTTGCCCGATGTAGGATCCACCTCCTGATCCTCGGCGCGTCGGAACGTGTGATCGACCTCGACATCATAATTATTATCCTCAGCCACGTACGGCGCCGAGATCACCCCCATCCGATAGTTATTCAATCCTTCTCGATCCAACAGAATTTTCATGCGATATGAATCATACTCATACAATGTCCCCATCACTGCGCGGTCGTTATCCTTGAACGTCTGGCGAGGCCAGCCGCTGGTGTTGTCGGAGAAATCGTCAAAGTACCCGCGCGACGCCACATCGATCTTCGCAACGTTGCTCCAGGCGCCTGAGCCATATTGATTGCGGCCCCGCACCCGATAGTAATAGGTTCCTACCGGCTTATCGGTAAAGCTCTGCGGCGAGGTTCGGAACTCATCAATTGTCAGGTTAGCGAAGTTGGCGTCCGTCGCCTCCTGGAAGCGGTACGATGTCGGAGGATAGGGATCAGAGTGGTCGTAACTCCAACTCAAGGCGTAATTGCCATAGCCATCATTACTGCTCACCTGCAAGGTCGTCGCAAAGGGAATTGGAGGATAACGCTTCGCAATCAGGGGCAAGTAGACGAAGCGAATGCCATTATCGACCGTCACCGTGACGGTGTCCAGCGCGCCGAACTCCGTCCCGTCGGCGTCCCGCGCCCGCGTCTGGAGCACGTACTCCGTCGCCTCATCTACCACCGGCAGATCCCAACTGTAGCTCCAATCCCACCAACTTCCCTCCAAAGGCGCCGCCGCGACATCCTCCACGGCGACCCAATGATCCTCCCCGCCCACCGGCTTGATGTTGACCTCCACCACCGCCGCCTGGGTCACTGCTGCCGGCGCCGTGTCGACGCGCGGCTGGTAAGCGCCCCACGCCATCGCCCGGTCCGGGGCCGGGGTCACCGTGACCGAGACGACGTTACTCCAGAAGCTATCGCCATAATTGTTACGCGCCCGCAGACGATAGTAATAGGCGCCGGGGGATTTACCATCGAAGTAATGCGAGGTGGCGTCGGATCCCTTAGAAAAGGTGGTGGGTGATTCAAAACCAGGCGTCTTAGCCTCCTGCAATTCATAACTCAACACATCCGGCACCTGCGTCCAAGAGACTTCGTACCAATATCGCCCATTGAGATATAAAATCTCATCCAATGTGGGAGCAGGAGGAAACTCCGGCGTCTGATCCGAAAGCCACACGCGCCCATCGACCTCCAAGGTTCCCCGCTTCGTGATATATTGCTCGTTCCACGGATTGTCAAATTTAGAAATCGGCGGCGCGGCGACGGTAAAGGCCGCGCTCAACTCAAATGCCCCCGTCGCGTCGCTGACGACCGCCGTGTTCGTGATCACATCGCCCTGACTCACCTGGGTCGTCAACACGGCCTGAAACGTCAAGGTCACCCGAGAAGACGGCCCAATATCCAAAATCGTGAATCTCACGCCACTGGGAAGAGGCTCAGCCCCCCCAAAAACGCCTTCCGGCGCGATATCCGCGCTCCCCGATACATAGGTCAACGCAGAGGTCAGCGGATCCGTGACGACGATCTGCCCCGTGCTACTGGTAGGACTGCTATTCACCAGCACAATCGTGTAATCCACCGTGCCGCCCGGAGAAACCTGATCCGGCGAGACCGTTTTATAGGAACTGGGAAGGAAGATCGTCCCGCCTTGGGCCTGCACCCCGTGATGCACCACCGCCAACAGCCCCAAGCCGATCAAAACACACCCCAATACACTCACCAAAGTCAAAATGTAACGTTTATCCCGCCATTTAGACTGATTCATTTGAAATACCTCCGTAGTTTTCAATATATTTCTGTCTTTAACACAGAAGAAAAGGCTTCTCGCCCACGTGCTGAAATCATAACATAGCTATGGGCAAATACCAATTCACACCACCTCGCCCCGCATCGCGCGCCCGGATTCTGCCACCAGCTTCGTCGGCGTGATGCGATTGTAGAGATCGACTTCTGTGGATGTGACCACCGCGATGTAATTGTCCGTCCAGCCGTGCCAGCGCCCGCGCGCGTCCTGCCGCTCCCAAAGGACGGGCAGGGTCGCGCCGATGAAGCGCTCGCGATAGCTCTGGGCCAATCGCTTGCCCAAAGCGCGCATCCGAGCGGCGCGCTTCTTCCGCACGCGCGGCGAGACGGTATCCGGCAGGCGCACCGCCGCCGTCCCCGCCCGCTCCGAGTAGGGGAAGACGTGCAGACGACTGAAGGCCATTCGCGCCACGAAGGCCAGGCTCGCCGCGAACTCCGCCGCGCTTTCACCGGGGAATCCCACAATCACGTCCGTGGTGAGCGCCACATCCGGCGCGATGGCCCGCGCCTGCGCGACCAACGCCGCGAACTCCGCCGTGGTGATCCGCCGCCCCATCCGCCTCAGCGTCGCATCGGCGCCGGATTGGAGCGGGAGGTGAAGTTGGCGGCAGAAGCGCGGATGCTTCAGGAGTTGAAGCAAGCGCGCGTCCACATCCCACGGCTCGACGGAGGAGAGTCGCAAGCGCGGCCGTTGCGTGCCTGGCTGCGCCGCGACGCGGGTCATCTCTTCTAAGATCAATTCAGCGAGGTGCGATAGGCTATAAGTTTCGCCCACATCCTGCCCATAAGCGCCCAGGCTCACGCCGGTGAGCACAATCTCCCGCGCGCCGTGCGCGAGCATCTCCCGCGCCTCGGCCACGACCTCGGCAGGCGGACGACTCCGCGCCGAGCCACGCAGCAAGCGCGTGACGCAGTAGGTACAGGCGTGATCGCAGCCGTCTTGGACAGCCAAGAAGGCGCGCGTGTGCCCCCAGCGACCGGGCGACCAGGGCAACGGCGCTGCAAGCGGCGACTGTTCGCCCATCACGTGCGCGGGCAGGCGAACCTTCTCCTCGTTGGGGATCACCCACGCGACGCCCTCGAACGCCCCGGCGCGGGCCACATCCTCGGTGGCCCAGCAGCCCGTCACCGCGATGCGCGCGCCGGGATTCTGCCGCTGGAATTGGCGCAGCCGCTGGCGGGTCTTACGCGAGGCCGCCGCCGTAACCGCGCACGAGTTGAAGACGATCACATCCGCCGCTTCGGGCGCATCCACCACAGAACAGCCCGCCCCAGCGAAGCAGCGGGCTAACGTCTCGATCTCTGCCGCGTTCAAGCGACAGCCGAGCGATTCCAAATAGACCAACATCAGCGCGGCGTGCGCACCTTGAAGCCGGCCGCCTCCAAACGGCCGCGAATCTCGCCGATCAGTTCATTCGTCTCCTCAGGAGCCAAATCCGTCACCGTAATCACGCCCGGCATGGGATCGAAAGCCACAAACGCCATCGCATCCGACGTCATAATCACATCATCCAAAACATCCCAGACGACATCTTCGTGATCGGCCAGGCGGTAATTACTGAGCTTTAACGAGCGCGCCAGCATCGATGTCATGTCCGGGATCGGAAGCTCCTCATCCCACTCCTCGTATTCATCCTCGTCGTAGTCCTCCTCGTCCCACTCGTCCATGCCTTCCGTCCAAGATTCTGGCAAAGGCGGGATCGGGAAAAAGAGGAATGCCAGGATCGTAAGCAAGATCAAGACCAACCCGGCGAAAATATAGAGGAAGCCACGCATCACATTCCTAAAAAAGGTCTCCACCGCCGGGATCGGGAAGTGCCAGAGGAAGACCAGCAACGCTCCATACAACACAATAATCATCAGGGCCTTGGCCCACGGATAACCACGCCCATCTCGTCTATCAGATATATGACTCATCTAAATAACTCTCCTTATTCTTAATTCGCAATTCTTAATTCGCAATTCTTAATTCGCAATTCTTAATTCGCAATTCTTAATTCGCAATTCCCAATTCTCGCACCATCTCACGGCAGTGGCGTCACCGTCAAATCGTCAAAAGCGATCACGACGCCGCTCTCACCGAAAGCGCCCGCGTAGAGGCCCACATCCCCGCGCCGGAGCGCGTCATCCTCGACCTGCGCGACCTGCTCGCCGTTCACGGAGAAGGTGAAGTTCGCGCCTTGCGCTTCAATCTCCAGATGATTCGTCGCCGCCCCCTGGTTGACCGCCTCGTTAGCCGTCCAATCGCTGCCCAGCACCGTCCATGCTTCATCTTGATAGCGGGCCACGCGGACGTAGCCATCGCCGCTGACGGAGAAGGCATAAAACGCCTCGTCGCCCTGCATCCGCACCAACACGCCGTACTCGTTATCCATCGGCCCGGCCACCTGCGTCGCGTCCACCGCGATGCGCGCATCCCCAAAGGTGTGGTCGGCGGATGCCCATGCCACCTGTCCCGGCAGCAGGATGTGAATCTGCAACTCTCCCTCGCTCATCGTGACATCGGCGACGGCATCGGAGCTAAGCTCCCACCGCTCCTCATCGTCGAAGGTATCGGTCCACGGCTCCTTCTCAACCGCTCCGCACGCCGCCAACATCCAGCCCGCCAAAAGCATCAACACCACATGCGGCCATCGCATTCTACACATCGGAAAGCTCCTATTTACGCAATACGTTTTACGAAATACGTCTAAGGCTTCCGCACATCCAAATTATCGAACCAGATAATCGTACTGGCTTCGGCCAGCGTGCCCGCCGCCATACCCACGTCGCCGCGATCCAAGGCGTCATCCTGCACCTGAGCCACCTGCTCGCCGTTGACGTACATCGTCAACTGCTCCTCTTCGCAGACAGCCAGCAGGCGATTCTCCGTGCCGTCGGTGTGGATCGAGGACGCGCGCAACATCGCCTGGCCGGTGAGCGGTGTCAGTTCCTCGCCCTCGACCCGCCGGAAGATAGCGTAATAGCCATCGGCGCTGATGGCGAAGTAGTAGAAGTTGTCCTCGTCCTGATAGCGGCAAAGGACGCCGTAATTGTTATCGGTCGATTCCTCCGAGCGCGTCACCACCTCCACCGCCACATCGCGATAGGTGCGCCCGGCAGTCGTCCAGACGAACCAATTGGGGACATCGATCTGAATCAAATACTGGCCCTGCTGGTAGCCGCGCACGTAGGTCTCGTGCGACGCGGCGCCCCATCCACTGGCGGGATCGGAGAAATCATCTGTGAACCCGGATGAGGTTCCCAGACACCCGGCCAACAGCCCTAGGCTCATCAGAGCCACCACGCCCATCCACCGCATACATTTCTGCACCCTTGTGCCTCCTCCCCGCGTAAAGAACGTAACCCAACATCTGCATTATACCGCGAGCAAGCCTCATGACAACATCGGGTAGGTTTCACTTGGCCGGCAAACGTGTCGCATACAACGCCCCACGCAATACGTTTCGCGGCCTCAAGCATTACGTCTTGCATCCCAAGGCATGCAACCAGAAACCCACCCCGACAAGTTGCATGCCGCCCCCTTTGTGGTAGAATGGAAGTGTTGTAAGCCCCTGTAGCTCAGATGGATAGAGCATCGGCCTCCGAAGCCGGTGGCCCGCGTTCGAGTCGCGGCAGGGGTACAACGACGACGGCCCGGCGGAGATCGCCGGGCCGTTGTGCATGGGCAAACGATCTCTCCGCCCTCCTCCCAACCGATGGTATAATACCAGCGAGGAGGCATTCACGATGAACCAACCTAAAAATCTTCGCGCCTTTGCGTCTTGGCGCGAGACAATCCCTTCTTTCAAAAGAGCCATCCCATGAAATCACCGCGAACCGCCCGCCGGCTGTGGCTGCTCCCCTTGCTGATCTATTTCCTGCTGACGACGTGGAGCGCCCGCGCCAACTCCCTCACCATCGACGAGGGCCTGCACATCGCCAGCGGGTACACGATCCTGCGCACGGGCGACTATCGCCTGGTAGAGGAACATCCGCCGCTGGTCAAGTTCTGGATCGCGCTGCCGCTCCTGCCGCTGCGCTCCCTGCCCGATCCGACCACGCTCCCCGCCTGGGACGCCGTCGCGTCGCAAGCGGACGCTACGGAGAGCCTCCCCCTGCTCCAGATGGCGCAGCAGTTGCTCTATCCCCACACCCCGACCGCCCGCTGGCTCCTGCCCGCGCGGCTGATGGAGGCGCTGTTGGGCGTGCTGCTGCTGGCGACGCTCGCGCGCTGGGGCCGCGATCTCTGGGGATGGCGCGGCGGCGCGGTGGCCGTCGCCTTCGCCGCGCTCGACCCCAACCTGATCGCGCACGGGGCCATCGCGGGCACGGATCTCGGCGCGACGACCTTCATCGTACTCAGCCTCTTCATCGCGCAGCGCTTCCTGCGCCGCCCCACCCGCGCCCACACCCTGCTGACGGGCGTGACGTTGGGCCTGACGCTCGCCACCAAGCTGACCGCGCTCCTCTTAGGCCCGGCGTTGGGCTTGGCCGCGCTCTGGTATCTCTGGCGCGCCCCAACGCGCGAGGCGCGCGCGCGGCTCTTCCGCCGGGGACTGCTCGTCTTAGCTCTTACCGGCGCGACCTTCTGGGCCATCTACGGCTTTCAGGTCGGCGCGGCGCCGGGCGTCCCCTTCCCCGTGCCCGCCGCCGCCCACGCGATCCCCATCCTGCGCGTGCTGGGCCACAGCAGCGGCGGCCATCAAGCCTACCTGCTGGGCGAAAACAGCACCCACGGCTGGTGGTACTACTTCCCCGTGGCCTTCCTGCTCAAAACCCCGCTCCCGGCCCTGATCTTGGCCTTGGTCGCGCTGCTGCACAAACTCACGCAGCGACGCCCCCTCGACCTCGGCCCCGGCCTCGTGCCCACCCTCTTCGCGCTCGTCTACATCGCGACCTCGCTCCTCAGCTCGCTGAACATCGGCTACCGCCACCTGCTCCCGCTCCTGCCCCTCCTCTACCTCACCCTCGGACAGCTGGCAAAGCAACAAAGCGACAAAACAGCAAAACAACAAAGCAGCAAAGCAACAAAGCAACAAAGTGGCAAAACAGCAAAGCAACAAAGCAGCAAAACAGCACAACAGCAAAACGACCAAACTCCTACGCAGTACGAAATACGAAATACGCAACACGCAATACGTTTTACCCGATACGCACTACGTACCACACTTTCCATCCTCCTCCTCTGGCAAGCCGTCGGCGCCCTCCGCATCGCCCCCTACCCCTTGAGCTTCTTCAACGCCATCGCGGGCGGGCCGGATGAGGGCTGGCGGTATCTGGCCGATTCCAACACCGACTGGGGGCAAGGGTATCAGGCGCTGGCCCGATTTCAAGACGCCCACGGGATCGAATCCGTGCGCCTCTCCGCCTTCATCTTCTACGATCCTGCGCTCTACAGCGTGAACTATACGCCGCTGACGCCGCTGGGCGGCGACACGCCCGCGATCTTCCCCGCGCGCTTCGCGCCCCCGCCCGGCGATTACGTCATCAGCGCGACGCCGCTGGATGGCATCCCGTTGGCCGACCCGGAGATGTACGATTGGTTCCGCTGGCGCGCGCCCGACGCGCAGATCGCCCACGCGCTGCACTACTACCACGTCACGCCGGAGGAGAGCGCCGTGAGGTGGGTTGCGCAGTGCATCAC
>CAZCAI010000089.1:8650-11567 GCA_964496595.1 uncultured Anaerolineales bacterium | reverse complement strand
CGCCAGCGAGGGTATCGCGCCCAGCCGGCCTTCGCGATCTATGACGCAGCCTCAAAAGTAGCGACGGTCGCGCCGCCCGCCACGCAAGCCTGGCCCGCCGAGGCCGGCGCGTCGCCGACAGCGTTGGGCCAGAAGCCTCGCACCGCTGGCCCGATTCACTTAGATGGCCCGCTCGCTTTCCTGGGAGCCGAACTCGTGTCTGGGGAAAAGAGCGAGGAGACGCAGTGGATCGAAACGTGGTGGCAGGTCACGGGCGAGCCGCCCGACCGCCCCATCTCCGCGATGAGCCACATCCTGCGGGCCGATGGCAGCGTCATCGAGGTCGCCGACGGCTTCGACGCGCCCCCGGCGCTCTGGCAGCCGGGCGATATCCTCATCCAGCGCCATCCCATCCGCCAACCCCTAAAAGATGAAGATGAAGATGAAGGCGAGACGCCACTCTTCCTCCGCACCGGCATCTACTATCTGGACGACGGCGCGCGCTGGCCCTGCACGGAGCACGAGGGGAGCGACGCGCTCTTCGTGCCGTTAGCCGGCGCGACGCCGTAGCAACCACGCCCCCATCACCAACACCGCTAAGAGGCCCGCCGCGCCGCCGGCGTCGAGCGCGCGCGGGCGCGCGTCCAGCCAGGCGGCGGCCTGCCGCGCCCACGAGCGCTGCGGCGGATTCAGGCGTCCCGGCGTCAGCAAGTTAGTCGCATCCAGGCGCGCCTCATCCCCCGTCTGATGCGCCGGCGGATCGACGATCCAGTCGTCCAGGTCATCGTTCGACCCCATCCCCGTGAAAATCGCGCCGTCATCCGCGCCCAGGTGCTGAAAGGGCCGCTCGAAGGTCACCCCATCCGCCAGCACGCCAAAGCTATAGGGCGTGACGGTGTTGCCCTCCGCGACGAAATCCACGCCCACGTCGTCCTCGAAGGCGCCAGCATCAGGGCCGGGCGCCAGCAGCGCCACGTTATCCTCGCGCGGGCTGATGCCAAAGCCGGGATCGGTGGCCGCATCCAACGCGCCGTTGCCCACGTAGAAGCGCAGCCGCCCATCGCTTGGATCCAAGTCGTCCTCGGCAAAGGCGACCGCGTTCGCCGGGGTCTCCGTCGCCAGGATCAAAATCACCGTATTGTGAGGCACATCGGCCAGGACATCCAAGTCGGGGAAGATGAGCGAGCCTTCGTCCCGGCCCGCCTTAGTGTCGTTGTCGGTCAAGCGCCAGCCGCGCAGATCCACGCCGCCCGGACGCCGCACCCACAACTCGATCCAATCGCCCTCGATGGGACAGCCCGCGCTCTGGCTGACGCCCTCGGGCTGCGCGCACGGCCCCGCGCTCGCGTAGCGGGTGCCGTCGTCGTTGATCCACAGTTCGTTGATCACCACATCGTCGGGGCGGGGCGCCGCGCTCGCTGCACGTCCTTCGATCACGGGCGCAAAGACGGCCACAACGCGCTGCCCCTCGCCGGTCACCGGCAGCGAGAGCGCCGTGGCTGATCCGGCGCCCGCCCATCTCACCAAGCGATAACCTGACGCGGGCGCCGCGATCAGCGCGAGCGTGTCGCCCACGAAGTAGTCGCCGCGTTGCGCCGGCAACGCGCGCGCCGACGTACCGTTGACGTAGATCGTCCCGCCCTCCGGCGGCGAGGATTCAAAGCGCACCGTCGCTGCGCCGGGAGGCGTCGCCAACTCCACCAGCTCCGCCACGCGCTCGCGCAGCACATCGGGGCGGCGGGGCGCGAACGCGCTCCGCAGCGCCGCGACGTTCTGCTCCCACACCGTGCGCGGATCGCCGTCGTCGGGCCGGATAGAGGCCGGCAGCGGCCAGCGCGCCACCTCGGCGTCGATGTCCTCAGTCAGGAGGTCGGCCAGGCGCATCACGCGGTTCTGCATCACCGAGGGGGCCAGCGCCGTGTTCAGCACGTCGGCGGCGCGCTGCGCAAAATCGGCCCGGTAGGCGGGATTCGCCAGCAGCGCCCGCAACAGCAGTGCGAAATCATCCTGCGCCGCGCCGCCGGGCAGCGCGGCCATCGCCGCCTCTGGCCGATGCGCGAAGCGACTGGCATATCCACCCGCGCGCACCGAGGCCGCGCCGCCGCCCCCGTAGATCCAGAACCAGCGCCCGCCCTGGGGCCGCACCGCAAAGAGATCGCCGCCGGGGAAGCCGAAGTAGAGCTGGAGGATGGCGTAGTCGGTGAAGCTCGCCACGTTGATCTGCGTCTGGAGATGCGCGTAGTTGGCCGGATCGGCCAGATCGTGCGCCCCCAGCCAGTCCAGCAGTTCGCGCCACGCCTCGGCGGAGCCTTCCTCCGCTCGCCCGCCCCGCACGACGTCGGCGTCCTGAATCTGATAGTGATCCTCCAAGAAAAAGCGATCCACGCGCTCGGTGAGACGGTAGATACCCCACGGCGCGCCGTTGATGAAGAGCCGGACGTAGCGCCCCTCGGCCACGCGCAGGCCCAGATCGCGCGCCGCCTCCGTCGCCAACTGCTCGTGCAGGAGCGTCCACCGCCCGGAGCGATCCCCCGGCAGCAGGAGCAGATGCTCGTAGGAGGGCGCATCGAAGAGGGGATAATTCAGGCGCGGATCGGGGCCGTAATCGTTGCGGAAGTAGAGGCGCAGCGGCAGCTTCTCCGTTGCCGCCGCATCTGAATGTAGCGCCGGCAACTCGCTATCGTGGACGCGCAGCCCGGCGGCGATTGTGAATTCGCCGGCCCCATCGTCGCCCGTGACAGCGCGATCATAGAACGAAAGATGCACGGGACACTCCCAATCCCGGCCTCGCTCCCAGGGATTCGCCAGGACGCCCCAGTGTTCGTGCCACAGGTCATCAGGCGAGGCGACTAGCGAGAGAACCGGCAGTTTCCCCTCCAGCCCGACGGCGTAAGAGGCGGTGGGGACGGCGCCGGGATCGTCCGCGACGACCTCCCAC
>CAZCAI010000089.1:0-8550 GCA_964496595.1 uncultured Anaerolineales bacterium | reverse complement strand
GTCACGATCAAGAGCAAGGCCAGGAGCAACAGGCCCGTGATCACCGGCTCGAATTTGCGGTTCATAACTCGCTCACTCAGACTCGAACACCAACTCGGTCAGATGCAGCGCGCCCGACGGCGTCGCCGCGCCGGAGAGCAGCGGCACGGCCTCCCCATCGGGACGCTCAAAGGCCCACGTGAGGACGTAGCGGCCCGATGGCAGTTCATCGGGCGGAAGCAGCTCGTACTGGGCCGTGATCTCCGCCGCCGCGGGCCACAAATCCGTCGGGAGGCCGCCGGGCGCGGGCCGCGCCTCCTGCCACCAGACGCGCCGATCCGCCACAGCGACGAGGCGCAGCACGGCGCGGAACGGCGCGGCGGTCTGCCCGCGCATCGCCACGGAGAGGTAGAGCGGCTCGCCGGGGCGCAGGCGCTCCGCGCTCGCCTGGAAGGCGACGATCTCAATGCGCCCGGTCGCGTCCGCGAAGGCCGCGTCCACGGCGCGGCGCGCGCCCGAGTCGAGGGGCGTGGCGGCGTACCGATAGAGCGTCAGCGGCGACGCGCCATCATAGGCGGAGTGCGCCGCGTGCACCGGCGCGTAATGCGCGCGGAACCAGGGATGGGCGCGCACGCCATCCCACGGCCAGCCATCGAGCGCGAGGCAGTAGGCGGGCCGCGCTACTTCCAACGCCGCGATCAGCGCGGGGACGTCCGCCGGGGTCGAAGCGGCCGGCAGCGCCACGACGGGCCGTTCCGCCAGATAGCCGACCGCGCCCGGTCGCTGCGTGGCGATCTCATCGCCGGGGGCGACGTTCGCGCGCGCCCATGCGCCCAGCTCGCGGTAGAGCGCCAGGCGCGCCGCCGGTCGATAGCGCCAATCGCGCACCAGCATCCAGCCGGAGCCGAAGGCCACGCCGATCAGGGCCAGGAGCGCCGTCACGCGCCAGAAGACGCCTGGCGTGCGGCGCGGGCGCGTGATCCATTGGAGATCGGGCGCGAGGCGGGCGAAGGCCCAGGCGAGGCACAAAAGCAGAAGGCTCACGCAGCAAGTCAAGGGAATCATAGGAAGTTGAAAGTTGAAAGTTGAAAGTTGAATGTCAAACGTCGAAGGTCGAAAGTCGGAAGTGAAAAATGGCAAGTTGAAAGTTGAAGGTTGAAAGTTGAAAGTTGAAGGTTGAAAGTTGTACGTTATGAATGAAATTACGGTCAAGGTGAGGGTAAAGATCAGGAGGGGATGGAGGAGGATTGCGGGCGGGGGGAGGTCGCGGCGGTGGGGCCATCGCGAGGCACAGAGGAAGGTGAGGAGGCTGAGGGCGCCGACGAGGAGGCCGGTCATCAGGCCCAGGGTGCGGCCTTGGAGGGGATGGAGGGCCAGCAATCCCAGCGCGGCGACGGCGAAGAGCGGCGCGCGCGCCCGGCGGCCCAGGCCGAACCACGCCGCGCCGGCCAGGCTCCAGCCGAGCGCGCCCAGCCAGCCGGTCACGTGAGGATGGGAGAGGATCGCGGCCGCGCGTCCGATCATATCCGCCGGATGGCGCTGCGCCAGAGTGCGGAGGGCGTGGGCTTGCGCGAAGGCGGCATCAGCGTAGACGCCGTCCCAGGCCGCGAAGAGCGCCACGGGGAGCAGTAGACAGAGCATCACGTAGCTATGCACGGCCCAGCGCTGAGGATTTCGCATCAGATTTGGCCTCCCATTCTGGGTCAGAGTTCGTTCGTAGTAAGCCTCGGAGCGTAGCGGAGTGGCATTTTTCATGGCAAACAACGGCGCACCATCTCATCGCGCAGCGGATGCCTGACTACGAACGTACCTTATGAACGACGGTTATACTTCCCCCCCTACACATCGATTGCCGCCAACATGCCCTGGACGTATTTGGAGAAGCGATAGACGCGCACGGGGAAGTCGGCCAGCGCCTGCGAAAGGCGGCGGACGCCCTCCGGCGTGGCGGCGGCCTTGAGTTCGATGACGGCCTGCGCTTCGATGGGGGCCGGGCGGGTGACGTTGGGCCGCGCGGAAAAGCGCTGCCCGTAGGCCTGCAACGCCGTGTCGATGGTCAGGCGCGCCACCTCATCCGGCGTGACGTAGTAGGCCCGGTGATAGCGGTTGATCAAGGCGGGAAAAGGGGAATCATCCAGCCAGAGGCGCGCCTGGGGCGCAAGCGCGGCTCGCAGCGCGCGGCGCGCTACCGGCCAGGTGACGCGCGTTAAATCCAGCCGGAAATTTTGATCCAGCCGATTGATGCCCTTCCAGCCGGCCATGCCATCCTTGCACTTTAGCTCCAACTGGGGCCGATGCCACACGCCCGTCGCCTTCGGATCGGGATAGGACGCGACGGCGGTCTTGTCGGGGCCGTACCAGCGGAGCCGCAGCTTGACCCGCTCCGCAAACCCGCCCAAGTTGGCGTCGAGGTCCTGATAGTCCGCGCTATCGAAGTAGATGTTGTTGATCTCACGCGGGGGATAGGCGACGCGCCACTGCGCCGGATGCAGGCGCACCCAGGATTCGATCTCGTCGAAGTGCGGCGGATCGCAGGGGAGTTTGATCTCGTAGCGCGTTGAAGTTATCCGGTAATCCATCGGCTCAGGTAAAGCTTTCCCATGCTCGCTCCAAGGGGATCGCTAGATCCCCGCTATACTTGCGTCGGTCGTGAAGATGTTCAAAATATACTTAGGCCACGCGGATTCAGCAATCCGCTTAGAGTAAATAGCGCACAACCACAAAATAACAGGCTCCTCCAGCGGCTCAGGGCCATTCGCATCGCACGTTACTCCGTCTCCAGGCCCCAGAAGCGCGTGACGGCCTCCACCTCGCCGGCGGCCTCGGGGAGTCGCCCCAATGGCACGTGGAGCCGGACGTAGGCAGGCATCGCGCCGTCGCGCGCGCGGAGCACCAGCGCGGCGGGCGCATCGACCAGCAGCGCGCGATCCGCCGTCTCGATCCAGAGCTGATCGGGCAGCGGGCGCTCGGCGATGGACGCGAAGGTAATCGTCGCGCGATCCAGAGTCAGCCAGGCGCTTTCGCCCACGTTGAGACCCGCTACCTCTAAGGGGAAGGCGGTGAGATTGCCCAGGCGCACGACCAGCATCCCCTCGGACTCGCTCACGGCCACGCGCACGGGCTGCCGGGGACGGAGCAGCGCGCGCATCGCGGCCTGATGCGCGGCCAGATCGTCCCACGGGAGCGGCGGATAGCCCAGGGGGATGTTGGTCGCCCAGCAGAGGGCGTCCAGCTCCGGCGCGAGCGAGGATTGAAGGTGCTCCAGATAGGCGGGATCGCTGTAGGTTTGCAGGGCGCGCAGGTAGGCCGCCTGGATCTCCGGGGCACGCGCGAAGGCGTCCGGCAGCGGGAACTCGTCCGGCGCGCCCACCCAGCCGGCGCCCACGGGCGCGAGGCGCGCATCCGCCGGCCGATAGCGCCAGATGAGCGTCCGCCAATCGCGCGTCGGCGCGCCGTACCAGAGCGTCGTCAGCGCGAGATAGCGGCCCCACGCCTCAGCATCTAAGACGTGGGCGGGCGGCAGCGTGCCCTCATAGAGCTTCTGCATGCGATCAGCGGCCTGCGTGCGGTCATCGGCGTCCTCGGCGGAGGCGATGACCTGGGCGTAGGCGAAGCCATCATCGGCCAGGGCCGCGCCCGCATGCGCGTAGGTCGCCAGGAAATCGCGCGCGTCGAAGGCGACGTAGGTTTCCGCGCCGGAGGTCGGCGGTAAGCCCGCCAGGGCAAAGAGGCCCCACGATTTGCCGTTCACAGTGACGCGGAGCAGGCGATAGGGCGTGGTCGCGCCGCCCTCGCGCTGGAGCGTCGTCAGGAAGCCCCAGTGCTGGCGCGATTGCGCGTCCGCCGGGAGCAGCAGCGCCCGCTCACACGCACACAACGCCGTTCCGTCGGCGGCGGCGGGGAACTCCACGTAGAGCGGCCACCGCTCGCCCGCGAAGGCGGCACCCACGTCGGGGGGCAGCCCCAGCTCGACCTCGACGCGGTCATCGTCTAAGGTGAAGGTCGCGGGCGCCAACTGCGGCGCGTCCCGATCCCCTAAGGCGCCCTGCTGGACGGCGTAGTTGCGCTGCGTCACCAGGCGCTGATAATCCGCGAAGGCGATGTCGATGTAGAGCGTGGGGAGATCGCCGGCGTGGCGGAGGGAGGCGACGGCCACGCGCGGGCGGCGGATCAGGACGGTCACGAAGTCGCGCACGCCCCCCAACCCATCGGGGCCGGAGAGCAACACACCCAGCGCGAACGCCGCCGCCATCCCCGCCGTGAACACGGCGCTCCAGGGGATCGCGCCGAGGAGCTGTGGCCGGCGACGCCGGGCGTTGGGCCGGGAGCCGGTATGCAGGTCGCGCTCCGTGATGCGCAAATCATCCTCCCAGGCGCCGCTCTTGCTGCAAGAAGCTGACCTCATCCACGGGGAAGTGTGCTTTGAGATCGACAAGCAGAGCGTCTAAGGTTCGCGGATCGCCGCAATCGATGAAGTAGGTCAGTTGGAGCGCACCGTTGTGGCTATCTAAGCGGCGGAAGTTGATGACATCGATGTGGCGCAGGAGGCAAGCGCTCACCTCGTGAAAGAGCGATTGCGTCGCCTCCGCCTGTTCCTCGCGCAGGAGAATATCCAAATAGAGATTCGCCTCCGGCGGACGCTGTTGCAACGTCATACGGATCATCATATAGGCCAGCGTCGCCAGCACGCCGATGACGGTGACCCAGCGCTGATCCGCCCCCACTCCCAGCCCGATGGCAATCGCGATGAAGAGGTAGATCAATTCCTCCGGCTCCTTGATCGCGGTGCGGAAACGGACGATGGAGAGCGCGCCGACCAATCCCAGGGAGAGGGCGAGGGAGGTCTTGACGATGCTGATCACCAATGCGGTGGTCAGCGTCAACACGGGCAACAACGCCGCCAATTTGCGGCGATTGGCCAGGGATTGGCCGTAGTGTTCATAGTACCATCCGACCAGGAGCGAGAGCAGCAAACCGATCCCTAAATTCAACACCACCGTCGCGGTGGAGAGAGGCGTGGGAGCATTCCAATCGATCATGGGTTACCTCACTTATCCCAAAAAATTTTACATTCTTATACTACAAATTCTAATACAGGGTGAAAATTTATTCAAGCCTTCGCTGCGGGCCACAGAGGGTCTCGTTTAGACTAAGTTTAGATTAAGTTTAGATTAAGTTTACATCGAAGAACGGGAAAAAGAATAAAGCTTTTGAAACAATTTCTAACAAATCCATTACATTACGGCATAAGTTAAGCCGTAAGCCGACCCAATATCACGTAGAAAATCCGCCGCGGTTCTTTTTGCAAGCCTCGCGAGATTCCCTATAATGAGAAAATGCCGCTAGCTATCGGCTACCGGGTACTTTGGCAGTTCACAGATCAACACAACAACATCACAGAATCGCAGGAGGGTGAAAAGATGAAACTTGCTAAAGCTATCGCGCTGTTGGGGCTGCTCGCTATGGGAAGCGTCTTGATTTACGGGTTCACCGTGGGGGATTTCGGGGCGGAGGGCGCTCGTCTCCTGGCGATGCCGTGGGGTATCGTCTCGTTGGTGGATCTCTACGTGGGATTCACGCTCTTTTCTGCCTGGATCGTCTACCGGGAGCGGAGCACGCTCGCGGCGGTGATCTGGGTCGTGTTGATGATGACGCTGGGCTTCTTCACCGCGAGCCTCTACACCTTTGTGGCGCTCCAGCGCAGCGGCGGCGATTGGCGTCGCTTCTGGATGGGGAAACACGCGCTTGAGGGCCTTAATGGGCTTGATGAAAGGGATACGCCATGAGCTTCGACAAACTTCGGAAGCTTGGGGAGCAGTTTCGCACAGTGCTGGCGGGACGGGGCAGCCTCTTGGATCTATTGCTTCCACCCGCGCTCTTCTTGCTCATCAACGCGCTGTTCGATTTGCGCACGGCGGGATGGAGCGCATTGATCCTGGCGGTGGGCTTGACCCTGCTGCGCTGGCGGCGCGGGCAACCGCTGAAATATGCGCTCGGCGGGATCGGCGGCGTGGCGATAGCGCTGCTGCTGGCGTCCCTCTCCGGTCGCGCTGAGGGATACTTCTTGCCCAACATCATCGGCGGGGGATTGACGGTGCTGCTCTGCATCGTCAGTCTGATCATCCATCGCCCGCTGGTGGCGTGGACGAGTCATCTGGCGCGAGGATGGCCCCTGGACTGGTACTGGCATCCGCGTGTGCGTCCCGCCTACGCCGAGGTGACCGCCGCCTGGACCCTCTTCTTCACCGCGCGCTGGCTGCTCCAGCTTTATCTCTTCCGCGCGGCCGACGTCGATCAGTTAGTGTGGGCCAACATCCTAACCGGATGGCCCGCGACCATCGTTCTGTTAGCCGCGAGTTACCTCTATGGTCAATGGCGCTTGCAAAAGCTATCCGGGCCAAGCGTGGAGGAGTTCGAGGCCGACGCGCCGCCGCCGTGGGAGGGGCAGCAGCGCGGATTTTGACATAAAAAACACCCCGGCATCAAACCGGGGTGCACTTTTTCACAGCAGATCATTCTATGAGCCTGGCGACGCCTCCGACGCAACAACCTCCAGATCGCCCGTCTCAACCTCCAAAGGACTATCGAGCGCCAACGCCCGCAGCCGCGCCAGATCGTCCTTGAGGGTCGCGGCCAACGCCGAGGTCAACGCCGCCATCCACTGCTCCAATTCGGCCAACGCAGCTTCCTCGGCCTGGATCGCGGCGTGTTTCTCCGCCTTGGCCAACTTCTTGGGCGCGTGGGCGGCGTAGGCATCCACCACCTTCCCCACCCCCTTCTGAAGCCGCGAGGCGCTCAGCCCGTATTCCTCCAACGCCTCCAAAATATCCGGCGTGTTGAGCGCGGTGTGATAGAAGGCCAGCGCATCCTGATACCAGCCCTCAAATGAATTCGAGTCGCTCACCTGCACCGGCAAGCGATCCTTTAATTCCAGAAGATCCTCTAACACCGTCTTGGCTAACCGGCGATCCTTCTTAAATCGCTTCCTGGCTTTTTTGCGCGCTTTTTTGAAGGTCTTCTTTTTCTCCTGATGAACCGCTTCCTTCGCCTGGCGCTCTTCACACAATCGCAGCGCCGTATCGCACAGCGCGCGCCCCGCCGCCAGACGCGCCGCATCATAGCCGACGGATTCCACCGCGGCGCTAAGCTCCGCATCAGCAGCGATCTCTGTCAACAGCGCATCCGCCTGAGTCAAGAGATCTTCGGATGCCATAGTCCCCCTCCTACATTCATCGTTTCGTGTTTCGTCGTCATTGGAGATAATGAGTTCTTTGAGAAGATTAAGGTGATAACAGCGTGGCCCGTCCTCATAACTACGGCATATTGTACACTAAAAAGACCTTTCAGCCAAACTTATGCGATGTCAGAAATTGCTCAACTCCCGCAATCAGCGTATAATGGATTCAATGTCATCAACCTTGCCATAGAGGAGATAATGCAATGCAAATCAGACGAAACATTTGGAAATTGTTGATCGCTGCGCTGTTGGTGCTGGGGATGATGCCTCAGACGGCTGAAACCGCCGTCTTTGCCCAGGCGGAGCCGCCGGACGAGTATGGCCCCGCGCTTGCTCCACACTCTCCCACCGATTATCCTCCCGATCCCACAAGCGATATTCCTTGGAGTGGTGGCAAGTCCAACGTCACCGATGTGCAATCCGCCTTCAACAATGCCCGAACTAATGAGACCGCACAATTGGGCATCAGTTTGCCGATGTTGACCCTACCCGATCAAAGCACCTGGGATAGTATGAGCGATGATGAAAGGGCACTCTGGCTCATCAATCACGAGCGCATCGATCGCGGCGTAGCGCCGTTGCACGGGATCGAGTCCAACGTCGATAGTGTCGCACAGACCTACGCGCAGTATCTGCTGGATAATGACGCCTGGGGCCATTACGAGGATGGTCGCAGTCCCTGGGAACGCCTGGAAGATAACCCAGCCATTGGCGCATGCCACGATTTTCTCAACGTGGCCGAGAATTTATATGTGTCTGTGACCTCTGGCTCCAGCATTGCGATGCCCATCGAAAGCGCGATCTATAATTGGATGTATGACGATAGCGGCAGCAGTTGGGGCCACCGTCACGCGATCCTCTGGTATCCATACAACGATAACAGCGGGCCAAGCGGCAAAGAGGGCTTCTTGGGCATCGGCAGAGCCAATGGCGGCCCCTATCAAGGGCCTTTCTCACAACCTTGGAACTACGCCGAGATGATCGTGATGAATGTCTTTGATCCTTGCGCCACCTGGGAATATGGAACAGCCCCTGACGCCCCCAGCAACTTGACCATCGCGGACGCCACCGAGACCTCCATCAGCCTGAGCTGGACCGACAACAGCGATAACGAGGACAGCTTCTACATCGAGCGCTCGCCGGATGGCAGCGACTGGACGCAGATCGGCACAGTGGGCGCAAACACGACCACCTACGAGGATACCGACCTCACCTGCGAGACGACCTATCACTACCGCGTGCGCGCCTACAACGCCGACGGCGACTCCGCCTATAGCAACGCCATCGAAGGCAGCACCGACGCCTGCCCGCTCAACCCACCTGCCGCGCCCAGC
>CAZCAI010000088.1:0-19727 GCA_964496595.1 uncultured Anaerolineales bacterium | reverse complement strand
GCTCTTCAACAAAGTCCTATCAAAGAGGCAAGATTAACCCATACCATTGCCATTAAAAGCCGAAGTATTGAACTGCCACATCAAGACCCTGCTGACCGCTTTATTGCTGCGACAGCGTGGGAGAATGATCTTGTACTGATCACCGCGGATAGTAAGCTACAAGAATCGGAGCAGATAAAACTATTGAGGATGTCATAGACTGATATTGGTCAAGTGTGGGTGTCGCTATCCTTGAATTGTGGCTCTTGGAGCATGGGTGGAGTGACAGGGCGTAATTCCCTAGAATTACAACGTCCCTCCACACAAACAGCCCTGACGGGTTTCTGGAACCCGTCAGGGCTTGTGCTATGTGCTACGGCACTTCACTTTGCCTAACGGCTGCGTTGCGCGCCTGTCGACAAACGAGATCTATCTTGTCTCGGAAAGATCCACCGCGCGCTCGACTAAGGCCGCGAACTCCTGCACCTCCGCGTCGCGGGGGAGGTACTCCGCGATGCGCGCGGCCTCCCAGGCGATGTCCTCCAAGGTGGTCTCCGATTCCTTGGCCCAGTAGCTATGGCGCAAAATCTCGGCGTATTGGGCGACGATGGCCGTGAGTTGGAAGCGGGGCGAGGCATCCTCGAAGTGCTCGACGACATCGGCGCGGGCGATGGCCTCCTGGATTTCGATCACCTCGCCGTGATCCGGGTCCTCGTAGCGGACGCGGGCGATCAGCGCGGGCTGGCGCGCGGGCGCGTCCGAATGGAATTTCACCTCGTAGAGGGCGGTGACGCTGTGCCCCACGCCGATCTCGCCGGCATCGACTGCGTCGTTGCGGAAATCCTCATCCGCCACGTCGCGGTTCTCGTAGCCGATCAGGCGGTAGCGGCTGACGACGCTGGGGTTGAACTCGACCTGGATCTTGGCGTCGCGGGCGATGACCTGCAACGTGGAGGTGAGATCGCGCACGAAGACGCGCTCGGCCTCGCGGATGTTATCGACGTAGGCGTAGAAGCCGTCGCCGGTGTCGGCCAACTGCTCCATCAGCACATCGTTGTAGTTCCCCATCCCGAAGCCCACCGTGGTGAGATAGATGCCATCCTCGGCGTGCTTTTCGATCTGGGCCATAATCGAATCCGGGCCGGTGTTGCCCACGTTCGCCACGCCGTCGGAGCAGAGAATGACGCGATTGATGGCGCCGCGCTCGAAGTTGCGGGAGGCCTGCCGGTAGGCCAGGACGAGGCCCTCCTCGGCGTTGGTGGAGCCGCCGGGTTGCAGCTTGTGGATCGCGTTGAGGATTTTGTGCGATTCGCTGACCGAGGTCGGTTCAAGGTAGACCTCGCCGCGCGAGCCGTAGACCACGATGCCGATCTTATCGGATGGGCGCAGCTCCTCCACCAGCAGATTGAGCGTCTGCTTGACCAGGCCGAGGCGGTCGCCGCGATCCATCGAGCCGGAGATGTCGATGACGAAGGTGAGCACCACGTCCTTGCGATCCTCCGGGTGGATTTCGTAGCCCTGGAGGCCCACGCGCATCAGGTGATAGTTGGCTTCGTAGGGCGAGGGCGCGCCCTCCAGATGAATCGCGAGCGCGCCATCTTGGGGCGGATCGTAGTCCTGATCGAAGAAGTTGATGTATTCCTCCACGCGGACGGATTCATCGGGCGGCAGGAAGCCATCGTTGATGTAGCTGCGCATCACGGTGTAGGCGCCGGTGTCCACATCCACGGCGAAGGTCGAGAGGTTGTCGTCCTCGGTGTCGATGCGGGGATTGACGCCGTAATCCTCGAAGAACATATCCCCGTAGGGCTGATCGTTCGGCTCGTCGGCGCCGCCGGTCGAGGGGCCGGCGGCGCCATCGGCCCTGGGCATCGCTGTGGGCTGCGGCTGGCTGAGCGGCGGCGCGGCGGCCTCCGATTCTTTGGCGACCTCATCGGTCATCACGCCTTCCTCCACAAGTTCTTCTGTCGGGGCCTCTACCTCAACTAATTCCTCAACTCTGGACTCCTTGGTCGGTTCCGGGGCCTTGGCGCCACATCCGGCCGAAATCAACATCACCAATGCGATTAATAATGCGACGATGTGGTTCATCCTGCGATAGGTCTTCATTTTTCTCCTCCTATAGAGACTTAAAGAAGTTTAACGGACTTAAAGAGTGTTGGGTTGGGGTTTGATCCCCGTTTCTATCTGTTACATGCAGGTGGAGGAGAAAATGTTCACACTTTTCCGGGGAATTCGTGAAATTCGGTGGAAGTCGCCCCCTTGCGAAGGTTGCGGTCGGCCTTTGATCACGATGCTTTTGGCCTGGAATCCCCAACCAAACCTTCGCAAGGTTGACACCCTACATGCCTAATATCCTCACCAGCAGCGGGACGAGAAACGACGTCAGTATGCCATTCAACCCCATCCCCAGGCCGGAGAAGGCGCCGGCCTCCTCGCTCAGTTGGAGGGCGCGTGCGGTGCCCAGGCCGTGGGAGGTGACGCCCATCGCGAAGCCGCGCGCGCTCGGCTCGCGCACGCGGAGCAGATCCAACAAAAGCGGGGCCATCATCCCGCCCAAGATCCCGGTCAGGATGACGAAGACGGCGGTCAGCGAGGGCACGCCGCCGATCTGTTCTGTGACGCCCATGGCGATGGGCGTGGTCACCGACTTGGGCGCCAGCGAGAGCACCACAGGCATGGGTAGATCGAACAACCGGCCCAATCCCACCGCCGAGAGGATGGCCGTCAGCGCGCCGGTGGGCAGCGCGATGGCGATGGGGAGCGCCAACTCGCGCACGCGCCGCAGGTAGGTGTAGAGCGGGATGGCCAGCGCGACGGTCGCCGGCCCCAGCAGAAAGTGGATGAACCGCGCGCCGTCGAAGTAATCCTCGTAGGGCGTGCCCGTCGCCAGCAGCAGTGCGACGATGGCGATGATCGAGATCAGCACGGGGTTGAGCAGCGGGAAAGCGCGGGCGCGTTGATAGAGCCACGTCGCCGCCTGGTAGATCACGAGCGTCACGGTGAGCCAGAGCAGCGGGGTGGGGGATAATTCCGCCCACAGATCGAGGAATTGGGACATCATCTCACGCCCTCCGCGTTGTGACGCGCATCACCCAGTACATCGAGAGCGCCGTCGCGGCGAGCGTCACGCCACAACTGACGATCAGGATCACGGTGAGGGGCAGCCACGATGCGCGCAGCAGATCCCCGTGGGCCATAATCCCCACGCCCGCCGGGATGAAGAGCAGCGAGAGATGCGAGAGCAGCTTGTTCGCCGTCGCCTTCAGCGCGGGCGAGGGGCCGCCGCGCAGCAGCAGCGCGAGCAACAACAGCACCATCCCCATCACCGGGCCAGGAATGGGGAGATTGAGCAGGCGAATCGTCGCCTCGCCCACAAGTTGGAAGAGTAAGAGCACCGTCAAAGCACTGAGCATAGGTCGCCTCCAAAAAACCGAGATATATCTATCCCATCTATAACCATTGTAGCATTTAAAATTCTTACAGAAAAGTTTTGACTTATCCTTACTTTTGCCTTATACTTGGATATTAAGAGATCCTTACGGCAAAAATTGACTTAACAGGGGAGTGCTTGGAATGGCCTGGCAGTATACACCCTATATCATACCGTTAATTTTGACAACATGCCTGGCGATAGCCATCGCGGTGATGGCGTGGCAGCGACGGGGCGCGGAGCGCGGCGCTGTGCCGTTGGCGATTTTGATGATCGGCGTGGCGATATGGTCTCTGGCCTACGCGATGCGATTGGGTGCGACGACGTTGCCGGTGAAGATCTTCTGGGCCAGAGTGCGCTATCTGGGGATTTTGATGACGCCCGGCGCGATGTTCGCCTTCACCTTGCAATACACGGATCACGCGCGCTGGCTGCGCGGGAAGAAGATGGCCTGGCTTGCTCTCGAGCCGAGCTTGATGGCGCTGTTGGTCTGGACAAACGGCTCGTTGCATCAGTTGGTATGGCAGCATATCCATTTGATCCAGTACGAGTCTTTCGTGGGCTGGCGCGCGGATCACGGCCTGGCATTCTGGTTGCACACGGCCTACAGCTATACCCTCTCGATGTTGGTCCTCTTTTGGCTGATTCAAGCCTGGCTTCACGCCTCGCGATTCTATCGCCCGCAAGTGGGTATCTTCTTAGGCGGCGCGATTACCACACTATTGGGTAGCGTGGTCTCGGTTTTCGATTTACATCCCTTTCACCATTTGGATCTGACGCCCTTCTCGTTCGCGATAGCCGGTTCTATGATTGCTTATGGCCTCTTCCGGTATCGATTGCTGGGCATCGTGCCGGTAGCTCACGACGCCGTCATCGCCGGCATTCGCGAGGGCGTGCTGATCATTGACGCCTATCATCACGTGGTCGACGTCAATCTGGCGGTGTGCCGGGATGTGCTGGCGTGCGGATCGCGGCGGATGATTGGCCGTCCCGCGCGCGAGGTCTTATCCCTCTGGCCGGAACTTTTTGATGTAGAGGGAAATTTGCGAACGGATGGCGCCGAGATTGCCATCAGCCAGGAGGGGGAGCCTCGATATTACGATGTCCAGGTCTCGGTGTTGGGCAAAAAGGCAGATAAATGCCTGGGCTGGTGCATCGTCTTCCACGATATCACGTTGCGCAAGCGGGCGGAAGCCACGTTGCAATCGCGGGAACAGCTCTATAAGAACCTGGTCGCGGTCGCGAAGGTGACGGCGGAACAATTGGATTTGGACGCCACGCTCCAGAATACCCTGGACATCGCGGCGAAAATCTCGGCGGCGGAGAGCGGGTCGCTGTTGTTGGTGGATGACATGCTGCACGTCACCCATCGGATCACGGTTTCGGAGGATGGCAATATCCGGCAGAGCCAGCAGACCCTGCAACGGGTGATGGATCAAGGGCTGGCGGGATGGGTGGCGCAACATCGCGAGGCTGTGGTGTTGGAGGATGCCCAAGAAGATTCGCGCTGGTTGCCGCTGAAGCGCGTGAGCATCGTCACCCGGTCGGCTTTGGCCGTGCCGCTGATCAATCAAGGCATCCTGTTGGGCGTATTGACGCTCCAGCACTCGGATCTGGGGCACTTCGATGAGGAAGATTTGCTCGTGATGCGCGCGGCTGCACATCAGATGGCGATGGCGGTGCATAACGCACAGATCTACGAAGCGCAGCGCAATCTGGCCCGGCGCGTCTCGATGCTCTATGAGGTGCTGGAGAAGTTAGGCGGGCACCTGAATCCCAAGACGGTGCCGCAGGTCGCCGTGGACGCGATCGCGCGCCTGACCGGTTGGCCTTCCGTGGCGATCTTAGCGCCCGATCCGCTGGAGAAGGTGCTGCGAATCGAGGCGACCAGCAGCCTCGACGCCGTCGCGGGCGGCTGGCATATCCCCTGGGACGCGGGGGTGCGCGGGGAGGCCTTCCACAATCAAGAAGCGCGATATGTCTCGGATTTGTGCGAGATCATTGCTCCTGACGACCGGGCGGCCCCGGTGTGCAGCCGGATGGTCATCCCGCTGCGTCGCGGCGAGCGCATCTTGGGGCTGTTGGACATCAGTAGCCAGCAAGCTCACGCCTTCGATATCGATGATCGCCAGCAAGCGGAGCTGTTGGCGGAGTCGGTTGCGCTCTCCCTGGATGTGGCGCGCTCGCACGCCGAGATCGGCGGCTACGTGGCGGATTTGAGCGCGCTCTACGAGGTCTCGCGGGCCGTAGGTCAATCGCTGGTGTTGGCGTCGTTGCTGGCCGAGACGTTAGATGTGGCGCTCAACTCATTAGATTTTGAATCGGGTTTGATCCTCTTGCGGCAGCCGGAGGCCGACAGGCTGGCCATCGCCGCGAAGCGTAACCTGCCGGCTGCCATCGAAGCCGTGATCGAAAGCAAGCTGGGGCCCTTGTGGGCGCACATCTATGAAGAGACAACGCCATTGATGATCGGCGATGTGACTACCGAGTCGCGGGCGCTGGCCCAGGCGTTGCACATCATGCCCGCGGGCGTAGAAGCGTTGCGCGCTGCTCGCATCCGCACCTGCGCGCTCTCCCCGCTCTTGCATCAAGAGAGCTCGATGGGCGTCTTGTGCCTCTTCTCCCGGACGCCGCGTGAATATTCGGCGCACGACATCGCCTTGCAGATGGCCATCGGGCGGCAGATTGCGACGGCGGTCGTCAACGCGCGGCTCTTCCAGGCGGTGGCGGATGAGCGCTCGCGTCTGCACGCGATCATCGAGTCTAGCCGGGATGGCATTCTTCTGTTGGGCGTGGATTTCAGCATCCAGGTAATCAATCAGCGGGCGATCAATCTGCTCTGTCTCCCCGACGACGCGGAAGCTTGGATGCAACGCGACGCGCTGACGCTCTTCCCTATCCTCCGCGCGGCCGCGCCCAACGTCGCGCGCGTCTTGATGCGCGAATTGCGCCGCGCCCAGCAGCGCGATGAGATGTACGATGAGGGCGAATTTGCATTCGATTCGCGGGCCATTCAGTGGTTTTACATGCCCGTCCGCACCGAAATGACCCTGCTCGGCTGGCTGATCGTGCTCCGGGATGTCACCGAGGAGCGGCTAGTGGAGAAGATGCGGAACGATCTCACCCACACGATGGTGCACGATCTGCGCAATCCCCTGACCGGCATCTCCGGCGCCGTCAAGCTGCTGAATCGGAGCCTTTCGAAGAAGATGCTGACCACTGGCGAGCTTCATATGTTGGGAGTGCTTGATCGTTCTACGCAGCGGATGTTAGATCTCGTCAACGCGATTTTGGACATCGGCAGGCTGGAGAGCGGCCGAATGCCGTTGCAGCGCGACGAACTCGCGCTCAATTCTTTGATCAAAAAAGTATTGGATGCACAATCCGCGCTGGCGGAGGCCGAGGGGGTAGCGTTGATCAAGCGGCTCCCTGTGCCATCGCCCATCGTCTATGTCGACGCCGGTTTGTTGGAGCGGGTGTTGCAAAACCTGGTCGATAACGCGATCAAATTCACGCCAGAAGATGGCCGGGTGAGCGTCTGTGTGGTGCAAAATGGCACTGGGAATGTCAAGGTCTCGGTGCGAGATACTGGCGACGGCGTGCCGCCGGATGTTCAGGAGCGTCTCTTTGAGAAATTCGCCACCGGTAATCAATACCAGCGCGGGAGCGGCTTGGGCCTGGCCTTCTGTCGGATGGTGATGGATCTGCACGGCGAGCGCATCTGGTTGGAGGAGACCTCGGCCAACGGCACGACCTTCAGCTTCACGCTGACGTCCGCTCAGGCGGTGAGAGAAGAGGAGCGGGGCGAAGCGCTCCCGTAGCGCCAAACGCCGCCCCCTTTTTTATCCTGCCCGGGGAAGTTCTCCCCGGGCTATTTTTATGCCCCGTAACCGTTTAGTCTGGTGAGGTACAACGCACTTTTGGACTTATCGTCAAGCACAGACTGCATGATGCCGCACCTTCCTTCTGCTCAAGTGCGTTGCACCTTGGTCTGCTCAGAAAACTAACCAGATAGTTATGCCCCTACTTAGAATTTGCCCCCATGCACTTGTGTTAAGATCAGGTATACTGAGAAATAATTTCTAAGTCATCTCGCGCGCGAAAAAAGGGAAGGGGGATCAATGGCCGGCAGGAAACCATTACGACTTGATCATGGTGATTGGTGGCATAGCGAGGTTGTGCGCTTCGTCGTGCTGGCCGTCTTGGGCGCGATAGCCAGCTACTTCAGCGTCGAAATCCCCTATACGAAGGCCCTCATCGAAGGCCGCTGGATCTTTGGCTACATCGGCTTCGTGCATCTGCAACACTGGTGGGCGGCGCTGCTGCTGGCCGGCTTTTTATCCATCACGCGCCCGTATCAATTGCCATTGCTGACGGTCTTGATCGGCAATATGTTGTACGCCCTGCCCACGCTGATCGTGATGCGCACCTTGTACAAGCGCTGGCTCAGTCGTATGCACTCCCTGGTGGGATATGGCGTCGCATGGCTGTTGCTGATCCTGCTCTGCGCCCAGCTCTTTACGACGCCGGCGGTCTGGGGCGTATTAGCCTATCTGAATGGCGCCCCCGTATGGCCGGGGATACTCGAAGGTTGGCGCACGCAGCCCTACCTCGTTGAATCGCTGCTGGTGGGGATTATCACCGCGCTGGCCTTGACGGTGCTCCGCAGTATCGCTGCTTTGAGAAAAAGCGAAGAACGCTTTAGACTGGCGATGGAGACCAATCGAGATGGTCTGTGGGATTGGGATGTGTCCACCGATGCGGTCTACTACAGCCCGGGCTACACCGCACTGCTGGGCTATGCGAATGATGAGATTTCACCCCACGCCGATGCCTGGCAAAATCTGATCCATCCTGATGACAAAGATTTTGCCCTGCGGGCGAATCGCGCCTGCATCGAGAGTCACTGCGATAGCTTTGAGATCGAGTTCCGCATGCGAGCCAAAACTGGCGAATGGCGTTGGATCTTAGGGCGGGGCCGAGCGGCGATGCGCGACCGGAATGGGCGCGCCACGCGGATGATCGGCACCCACACCGACATCACCGAGCGCAAACGGGCCGAAGAAGCGACGAGGAAATTCAAGAAGGCCTTGGATGCCTCCTCGGACGCCGTCGGGATGGCGACGCCCGATGGGCGCCACTATTACCAAAACCGAACGTTCAACGAGATGTTTGGGGATGTCGGCGACGATCCGCCCGCCACGTTGTACGTCGATGAGAATGTGGGGCGGGAGGTCTTCGCGACAATTCTGGCGGGCGGCGAATGGGACGGCGAGGTGACGATGTACAATCGCGAGCGTGAGGTGGTGGAGGTTCTACTCCGCGCGTATGCCGTCAAAGAGGCCGGCGAAGTCGTGGCCGTGGTGGGCGTCCACACGGACATCACCGACCGCAAGCGAATGGAAGCGGCGCTGCGCGAGAGCGAGGCCCGAAATCGCGCCATCTTGAACGCTATCCCCGATATGATGTTCGTGCAACATCGCGATGGCGCTTATCTCGATTATCATGTCGCCCATCCAGATGCTTTATATGTCCCGCCCGCACAATTTTTAGGCCGGACGCCGCGCGATATATTCCCGGAGCCGCTGGCTTCCGCGCTGGCGCACGCGATTGAGCAAGCCCTCGCCGCGAACGAGACGCAAATCCACGAGTATGACGTTTTCATTGCCAATGAACACCGATATTTCGAGGCGCGGGTTGTGCCGTACGGGGCGGATAAAGTCCTCTCCATTATTCGCGAGATCACCGAGCGGAAGCGGGCGGAGGCCGAGCGCGCCCGCCTCACCGCCCAGATCCACGATCAAGCGCAGAAGCTGGAGCAGATCTTGGCCACCGTGCCGGCCGGCGTCATGCTGCTGAATAGCGCGGGCCGCGTCCTCCAGGCTAATCCCGTAGCCGAACGCGATCTAGCTGTGCTGGCGGATGCCGGCGTGGGCGACGTCCTTACGCACCTGGGTGACCACGCGCTCTCCGAGTTGCTCACCTCGCCGCCCACCCAGGGCCTCTGGCACGAGGTGCAAGCTGAAGGTCGTATCTTCAAGACCATCGCCCGTCCGGTCGAGCGGGGCGCTGAGCCGGGCCATTGGGTGTTAGTGTTCAACGATGTAACCCAGGAACGCGAAATCCGAACGCAACTGCATCAACAGGAGCGGCTGGCCGCCGTGGGCCAACTGGCCGCCGGCATCGCGCACGATTTCAACAACATCATGACCTCCATCGTGCTCTACGCGCGGATGATCGAGCGGTCGCCGGGTATCTCCGCGCAGGATCGCGACCGCTTGGCCGTCGTCAATCAACAAGCCTGGCACGCCAGCCGACTGATTGAGCAGATTTTAGACTTTAGCCGGCGGGCGATACTGGAGCGCCGTCCGCTCGACCTGCAGGCGCTGGTCAAGGAGCAGGTTAAGCTGCTGGAACGGACCTTGCCGGAGAACATCGAGATCGAGTTGATGTGCGATGCGGGGGAGACCTACACGGTGAACGCTGATCCAACGCGCATGCAGCAAATACTCACCAACCTGGCCGTCAATGCGCGGGATGCGATGCCCACGGGCGGGACGCTGTGCATCGGGCTGGAGCAGATCACCCTCGCGAGCGATGCGCCGCCCATTCTGCCGGGTCTGGAGGGCGGGACGTGGGTGAAGTTGAGCGTGGCGGATAGCGGCATGGGCATCGCGCCGGAGGTGTTGCCGCACATCTTCGAGCCGTTCTTCACCACCAAGGGGCCGGGCGGCGGCAGTGGTTTGGGGTTGCCGCAGGTCTACGGCATCGTCAAAAAACACGCGGGCCATATCAATGTGACCACGAAGGTGGGGAAGGGCGCCGTCTTCACCATCTACCTCCCCGCGCTGGTGGGGCGTCAACCGGAGGCGTTGCAAGCATCGACGCTGGCTTTTGTCAACGGAAAGGGCGAGACGCTCCTGGTCGTGGAGGACAACATCACCTTGCGGCGCGCTCTGGTGGAGTGCTTAGCCTCACTGGAGTATGAAATCCTGGAGGCGGGGAATGGTCACGAGGCGCTCGATATCTTGGCGCAGCGCGCCGCTGACATTTCCCTGGTGTTGAGCGACCTCGTCATGCCAGAGATGGGCGGGCAGGGGTTGTTCTACGCGATGCAAAAGCGCGCTATGTCCATCCCCGTGGTGGTTTTGAGCGGGCATCCCATGGAGAAAGAGCTGGAGAAGTTGCAGAGCCAGGGCCTGTCCGGTTGGATGCTCAAACCCCCGAACATGGAGCAACTTTCCCAATTGTTGGCGCGCGTGCTCGATCAAAATCGAGAAGGTTGAAGAGGTATAAGATAAGGTGGAACGGAACTTCGTGACTCTTCAGGAATTCGCGGGGTGCAATCATACATTCCCATCCGCAACCTAGTAACGACGTAAAAAAGGTCTGTGATCCTCACAAACACGTAATTCTTGGCTACTTTTAGGTCTGCTGAAGGGGTTACCCGGCAAAATCCAAAAGCCCCAACTTCGTCAATGAATGAGGCGCTGTGAGAGCGCATAAGACTAAACTATATGGGGCCTAGCTTTCCTTGCCGTTCCCTCCAGTTCCTTTGTCATGCTCTTCGTTTCCTTCGTTCTCCTCATCCTCTTCATTTCCTTCATTTTCTTCATTTTCTTCATTTTCTTCCGTAACCTTCGCACTCTTCAGATCGATGTTGTTCTGTTTTGCATAGGTAAGCAGTTGTTTGATCCGGTCCTTATGTGTCTGGATAGCTTCTTCTGCGCGTTTTAAGTTTTCCTTCAACGCTTCCTCAGTGGGATCGCCGATATAGGTATCCAACACTTCACTGGACACCAGTTGAAAATGATATACCTCATGGGTCTTATCGCGCCATTTCTCAGCCAATTCCAACGCCTCTTTTTCGTGCTCGTAAGTTTTCTCCAGGCCGATCTTTTCATCTGGTGTGAGGACATCATCCCCATTGCGCTCCTGAGTGTGCCATTGATAGACAGCATATAGCACAAAGACAACCAAAATGATGAGTACGATACCCGCGGTGGTTATGATCATCGACATATCGCTTGCGCCTCCTTACGCCTATGATAGGTGAAGAAATCCTGGCCGATTACAATCTCTATTATACCCGAAACAGAAGCAGATGCATGGGGGATAAAATCGTGCCGCCCGCATCAGGCCTCGCGAGGCCTGACCTGCACCGTCGCCCCCTCGACGCGGACGCGGTCGCCCGTGTGGATGGCGTCGAGCGGAAGCTGATCGACCATCGGGATTTCAGAGATGATGGCGCCGACGGCGACGATGGGTTCGCTCTCCGCGTTGAGAATCGCGGCGGGCGCCAGGCCATTGGCGGCCAATTGGTAGAGCACGTAGGAGCCGACGGTGCTGCCTTTCCCGGTGGGGAAGACCAGCACGCGATGCGCCACGCACATCCCCTCCAGCGGATGGCCCCGCTCGGTGACGATCCCCGTCTGGGCATCGACGCCGCCTAAGAAGCCAATCGGCGCGGGCGAGACCAACGCCTCGCCTTCCGCGCGCCCCGCTTTGATGACCCGACCGGTGAATGATTGCATAATTAGAATAATCCTTTGGGTTGATTGATTGTTTGCGGTGGTATAATGCTGTCTCAGGCCCGTAAAACGTATTGCGTAGAACGTAAAAAGGTTATCTGGATAGGAATGGGATTTTGGTTAAATCACGGGCAAGTGCTGCCTCGTCAAACGTCACACGTCAAATATAAGAAAATCTACATTGCAGACACATTACGAAATACGCACTACGCATTACGCCCCGTCTTTTTCCTCTACCATTCCCCCGTGATCGCCGCTGCGACACACTGCTCCAGCGTGCCGAAGTGGGCCGCGACGCCGGCCAAGTTACGCAGGTAGAAGGCGCCCTTGGCCGAGGGCGTGGCGACGCACGCGAAGCCCAGATCCTTCACCGGCGCGATGGCCATGCAGGCATCGGCGATGATCCGCCCGCCGGCCGTCTCGATCTCGGCGGTGAGGCCCTGGGCCGCAGCCGCGTCTTTGACGGGGCGCGCGCAGGTGATCCACAGCGGCGCGCGCAGACGACGGCCCCGCACCGCCTCCGCTGCCAGCGCGATCTCCGCCGGGGAAGCGTGCGGGCAGCCGATCCACACCAAGTCCACGCTTTCAACGTCGTCGTTGAGCAGCGCGTAGCCCGGCGTGAGATCCTCCACCACCAGCGTCTCGTGATCCGGCGCTAAGATGGCGGGCGTCGCGGCCTCCGGCGTCACGCCGGCGACGTGATAGAGCGCCACAGCGCCGGTCGCGGCCATCGCGGCACCCAGCGCCTTGAGCTTCTCGCGCCAGAGATTTTCGCCCTTGGCCAGCGGCAGGCTCTCGAAGTAAGGCACGCGCTTGGAAGCAGCCCGGCCCACAATGGCGCCCAACGCGCTGAAGTCGGGAATCGAATAGAGAGGCGTCGTCACCTCGACGCGCAACGTGGCGCGCCGCGCCGCATCCAAATGGAGGCCGTAGGCGCCCGTGCGTCCCGTCAGCGCGGCAGCGATCGCGCCGGGGCCGCCCTCGCGATTGGTGCGGGTGCCCAGCACGCTGTTGGCGTAGGAGACGGCGGACGATTCCGCCCAGGCGATGTGCTCGCCCGGCGTGGGCACGTTGCCGATCAGGTAGGGCGTGCAGGTGGGAATGGGCCGCCCGCCGCCCACGCCCATCCGCGCGAAGACCTCGACGACCTCCCGCTGCTTGGCCGCGAACCCCGGATCGAAGCCCTGTGCGCGCCACGCCTGCATATCCATCGCCGTGGGATTCAGCGTGGTGGGGACGCGAACGCGCGCGCCCTCCTCGGCCCAGCGGCGGAGAAAGTCCAGCCCCGCCGCGCCGATGTTCCGGTACGAGACCCCGGAGATCTGCACGCTGGCAACGGGGATCAGGCGCGCGGCGTCGTAGATCTTGCCCAGCGCGACGACAATCTCCATCGCCCGCCGGATCGCGGGGCCGGCATCGCCAGCCAGCCACGCTGTCTCTTGCTCGGTGAGGTGCATGTGCGCTCTCCTCTTTGGATTAGATGTGGGCATTATCTTAGCATAGTCCGGCGAGGTTTCAAAAGGGGATTCAGACGTCAATGACATGCCTCTGGGGGGCAAAACGGGTTGCAATCCAAGGCGTTGTGTGCTTACGCCAAACCTGAGACTTTTTGACCTTCGACATTCGACTTCCGACAACGCTGGTGGAGGTGAAGCGGCGTTGATGCTACTCAAACGAGTTTACTTCGGAATCCGCCGCCACGCCGCCGCGACCTGGGCGCGCGTCTCGGCGAGCGCGCGGTCGGTGTCGATGACCACGTCGGCGCGGGCGATCTTCTCCTCCTGCGGCGGCTGCGCCTCGATGCGCTGGCGCGCTTCCGCGCGGGAGAGATCGCGCTGCGACATCAGCCGCTCAAGCTGCGTCGATTCGTCGCAGGCGGTGACCCAGATCGCTTCGTAGGACGCGGCCATGCCGCTCTCCAGCAGCTTGATCGCCTCGACCACGACGACGGGCGCGTCGCTGGCCGCGATCCGGCGCTCGACGGTCTCAATCGTGGGCGGATGCACCAGCGATTCCAGGCGCGCCATCGCCGCCTCGTCGCAGAAGACGAGCGCGCCTAACTTTCCCCGGTCGATGCGCCCATCGGCGGCCAGGATCTGCTCACCAAACGCCGCCACGACCTCATCGTAGGCCGGCCCTTCTGGCGCGATCATCGCGTGGGCCACACGGTCGGCGTCGATGTGCGCGGCGCCCAGCTCCACCAACATCTTTGCCACGGTAGATTTGCCCGTGGCGATGTTGCCCGTCAGGCCGATGCGATAGGGCGTATGCCTCACGCGACCGCCATCTCCGCGACCTCCGACCACTCTTCCAGCAGGCGATTCATCTCCGTCTCGACCTTGCGATATTCCGCGCCCAATTTGGAGACGCGGGCGGTATCCTGCGCGCGCCCGGCCAGGTTTAGATCGGTGGTGAGCCGCTGGAGACGCGCCTCCAAGGTGTGGATGCGCTGCTCCAGGCTCTCCAAGTGCTGCTGCTGGCGATCCAAGGCGCGCTGTTGTTCGCGTTGAGCGCGCTGCCGTTCCGCCCAAGCCTGCGCGGCCTCACTCTCTCCACTCCCCGTCCCGGCCTCGTTCCGCGCCTGATGCCACGCCTCGTACTGCTCGTAGCCCTCCGAGAATTGATGCAATTGCCCGTCGACAATGGCCCAGACGTGGGTAGCGATCTCGCGGATGAGATACCGGTCGTGGCTGACCATCAACACCGTGCCGTTGAAATCGTCGATGACTTCCTGAAGCGTCTCCTGCGAACGGATGTCCAGGTGATTGGTCGGCTCATCTAACAGCAGGAAGTTGGCCTGCTGCAAAGTCAGGAGCGCCAGCGCGACGCGGGCCTGCTCCCCGCCGGAGAGCACCCCGATATCCTTGAACACCGTCTCGCCCCGGAAGCCATAGCGCGCCAGGAAGGAGCGCGTCGCCTGCAACGAGGACATCCCGGCGTCCAACAGCGTATCGATCACGCGCCTGGTCGGATCTAAATGCGCCTGGATTTGCGCGAAGTAGCCGATACGTACGCCGGCGCCCAGGCGAATATGCCCGCCCAGCGGGGGGATGTCGTTGAGGAGCGTGCGCAGGAGCGATGTTTTGCCGGAGCCGTTCGGGCCGATCAGGGCCACGCAGGCGCCGCGATGAATCTCGGCCTTCTCGATGGCGACCAGCGGCGTCGCCGGCTCGTAGCCGACGCGCAAGTCCTTTAGCCGCAGCACCAGATCCCCGCTGCGAAGCTGGGTCTGGAGATCGATATGTATATCTTGATACCCCTTGGGCGCTTCAAGGCGTTCTATGCGCTTCAGGCGCTTGAGCCGCCCTTTGGCCTGCGAGGAGCGCTGCCCGGCCATATTGCGCTGAATAAAGTCCTCAGTCTCGGCGATCTTTTGCTTCTGCGCCTCGTAGCGCGCTTGTTGGCGCTCGCGGCGCTCGGCGCGTTGGTGCGCGTAGGCCGTGTAGTTGCCCTTGTAGGCGTCCATCCGGCGATGATGCATATCCCAAATGCGATTGGCGACCGCATCCAAGAAGGCGCGGTCGTGCGCTACGACGATCATCGCGCCGGCCCACTTCTGGAGGTAGCTCTCCAGCCACTCGATGCCGGCGAGATCCAGGTGGTTGGTCGGTTCATCCAAGAGCAGGAGATCCGGCTCCTCCAGCAGCAAGCGCGCCAGTAAGGCGCGGGTCTTCTCCCCGCCGCTGAAATAGCGGACGGGTTGTTGATATTGGGCCTCGGTGAAGCCCAGGCCGCTCAACACCCGCTCGATGCGGGTCTCGTAGGTGTAGCCGCCCGCGCGCTCGAAGGCGTCGAGCAGGCGACCGTAACGGGCCATCGCGTCCTCTTGCCGATCGGGATCATCGGCGGCCATCGCATCCTCGAGACGACGCAGCTCGGCCTGCTGCGCGTGCAACTCCGTGAAGACCGCGTCCATCGCCTCCCAGAGCGTCGCATCGCCCTCGAAATCCGGCGATTGTGGGAGGTAGCCCAATCGCACATCCCGCGCGCGATAGATCTCGCCCTCGTCGGGGATCGAATTACCGGCGATGATGTCCAATAACGTGCTTTTGCCACAGCCATTGACGCCCACTAAGGCGATGTTATCGCCGCGATGGACGGTCAATGAGATATTGGAGAAGATTTCATCCGCTCCAAAGTATTTCGTCAGTTTTGATGCTGAAATTAAAGTCATAGTATGCGCATTATACCAGACTTCCGCAGAGATATGAGGGATGTTGGGCGTCATTGGCGGGACGGAAACTTGCACAAAAGGCCATTGGATTTACAATATCATCAATGAAGGTCTCTATTCATTATGAAAGAGGAGCCGATGTGACCGATACCCAAGCAACGGATAACTACGACAGCCCCTGGAAAGAGGCGCTGGAGGTCTACTTCACCGAATGTCTCACCTTTTTCTTCCCGCAGGCCGCCAAGGATATCGACTGGTCGCGGGGGTATCGCTTTCTGGACAAGGAACTCCAGCAGATCGCGCCGGAGGCGCCTACCGGGCAGCGCACGGTAGACAAGCTGGTGGAAGTGTGGCGCAAGAGCGGGGAGGCGACGTGGGTGCTCATCCATCTGGAGGTGCAGAGTCAGTACGAATCCGACTTTGCGGAGCGGATGTACGTCTACAACTACCGTCTCTTCGACCGCTACCATCAACAGGTCGCCAGCTTCGCGATCCTGGGGGATGAGCGTCCCAACTGGCGTCCGACCCATTACGGTTACCGTTTGTGGGATTGTGAGATTAGCCTGACGTTTCCCGTGATCAAATTACTGGACTATCGGGAGCGAATTGCGGCGCTGGAGCAGCATCGTAATCCCTTTGCGGTGGTAGTGTTGGCGCATTTGCACACGCAATCGACGCGGGGCAAGCCCGAAGAACGCTACGCTCTGAAGTGGCGGTTGACGCGGATGTTGTACGAGCGCGGATATACCAGGCGCAACGTGTTGTTGCTGTATCGGTTTATCGACTGGGTGATGCAATTGCCGACCGAATTGACGGAGCAATTCAAAACCAGAGTCATTACGTATGAGGAGGAGCGCAAGATGGCCTACATGACACAGACGTATCAGTTAGTTAAGGAAGAAGGGTTAGAAGAGGGTCTTCAGCAAGGCATTCAGCAAGGTCTTCAGAAGAAAGCGCGGGAGGCGGTGGTGGATGTGCTCAACATCCGTTTTGGAAAGCCAGAAACTGCTGCCATCGAGCGCATCAACGCCATCGATGACACCAAGGTGCTGAAGACGCTGCACACGCAAGCCGTGGTGGCGGAGTCACTTGAGAAGTTTCGGCAGTTTATGGATGAACTGCTGAGCCAAGCGGCGCAGTCGGATGATCAGCCCGCGTCCAAGAGTGAATAGCGGCGCTGAGATCAGGTCGTTCCAAGATTTCTATCGATACCCGGTTACTTTGACGACAAACTCATAGACGAACGGACTACTAGACTACTATGCCAAATCCTGACCGAGATTATCTTACCCTATCCTTAAAACAATATTGGTTTGCACCGCCGGTGGCGCTCTGGCGCGCCATCGAATTGCGGACGGCGGCGATGGAGGACTATCCTAGGCCCATCTTGGATTTGGGCTGCGGCGATGGCCTCATTGTCGCGGCGTTGTTCGCGGGGGAGCCGCCTTTTTCTATTGAAGCGGGCTTCGATCCGTGGTGGTCGCAGGTGCGCCGCGCCCCCGCGCACGAGGTCTATCGCTCTGTCCAGCAGGCCCAGGGCGATGCGATGCCCTATCCCGACGAAAGCTTCGCGACGGTCTTCAGCAACTCCGTCTTAGAACACATTCCCCATCTGATGCCGGTCTTAGAAGAGGCCGCGCGCGTGCTCCGCCCAGGGGGACGGTTGATCGTCACGGTGCCCAGCGATGCCTTCCGGCGCCTGTTGGCCGGCTATCGCGACCGCGTCGAGGTGGGCGATTTCAATGGCGCGCAGGCTTACGCCGATCAGATCGACCGCCGGCTGGAGCATTATCGCTATCCCACGCCGAAGCGCTGGGCGGAGATGTTGGGCCGCGTCGGGCTGCGCCTACATCACACGCGCTACTACATCCCCACCGATGTGGAGATGTTGTGGGATCGGGCCAACGCGCGCTATGGCATCTACGCGGGGCGCTGGCATGGGTATCGCTTGTTGGCGTCGCCGCGATTTCGGCGGTTGGGCTATCAGGGCTGGCTCCGGCGCTGGATTGTGCGGCGGCTGAGCCGCCGCTGGCGCGCGGCGTATGAGAAGGATGTGCCGACGGGCGGGGTCGGTGGTGGATTATTGGTCGTGGGAGAAAAGGAATAGCTTATTTTTATGCAGAATGAAGCAGCAACGGATCAGGATTGGGAAGAGATCGTCGCGGCGCACCCGAAGGGCAGTATTTTGCAGACACGCGGGTGGGGCGAGTTGAAATCGGAGTTTGGTTGGGAGTGGGATTTGGCCCGCGTGGGAGATAGCGGCGCGGTGATCCTCTATCGGCCCCTGCCTTTGTCGCTGGGAACGATTGCCTACGTGCCGCGCGGGCCGGTGGTCGATTGGAGCGATCCGCAGGCCACGGCGGTGCTCTGGCAAGAGATGCAGGCCACGGCGCGACGCCATCGCGCCTGGGCGTTGTGGGTCGAGCCGCCGCTGTTGGACACGCCCGCCGTCCGGTCGCAGCTCCAGGCCCTGGGCATGCGTCCTACATCGCGCACGATCCAGCCGCCGCGCACCATCGAGATCGACCTCACCCCCTCGGAGGACGATATTCTGATGCGCATGAAATCCAAGACCCGGTATAATATCCGCTTGGCGGAGCGGAAGGGCGTGGAGGTGCGCGCGGGGGATCTGCAAGATGTCGCGACCTTTTATCAGCTCGTCGAGACCACCGGCGAGCGCAATGAGTTCGGCGTGCACAGCGCGAGGTACTATCAGCGCGTGATGGAGGTCTTCCAACCCCAGGGTCACGCGAACCTGTGGCTGGCCGAGGTCGCGGGCGAGGTCGTCGCGGGCATCATCGTTGCCGTGCTGGGCGGGCGCGCGTGGTACTTCTACGGCGCATCTTCCAATCGCCACCGCCAGATGATGCCGACCTACGCCCTCCAGTGGGCCGCGATCCGCTGGGCCAAGGCGCGGGGCTGCACCACCTACGATTTGTGGGGCATTCCCGACGCCGATGAGGAGACCTTAGAGGCGGAGTTCACCCAACGCAGCGATGGGCTGTGGGGCGTCTACCGCTTCAAGCGCGGGTTTGGCGGCGAGGTGACGCGCTTTGTGGGCTTGTGGGAGCAACCATTGCATCCCCTCTACCCACTGGCTGCGCGACTCTACGCTATGCGTAAAGGTGTTGAATGATTCATTTACCAGTTAAGCATTATTGAGCAAAGGAGATCTACCCATGGAATACACGCTTGAAGAATTCAAACATTGTGATTTGTTGGCCGTCAGCGGCCGCGTCGATAGCGATACCGCGCCGAAACTGGCCGAGGTATTGGATGATCTGATGGATCAGGGCCGCTACAACATCGTCCTTGATCTAAACGACGTGTTTTTTCTTTCCAGCGCCGGGCTGCGGGTGTTGATCGATACCCAGAAGCAATGTCAACGGATGAACCGGGGCGAATTGGTTCTCTCGCGAGTGCCGGAGCGGATTTGCGAGGCGCTAGACTTGGTCGGATTGGTCCCGTTGTTCAAGATCTTCGACGACAAAGTTCACGCTGTTGGATATTTCTAGTACACCTCGGCGGAAGTTCCTCCCCAGTTAGCTACGCTCGGAGCGGATCGTCAGATCCGCGACTCTACGTCGGAACGGGGATCTAACGATCCCCT
>CAZCAI010000087.1:9571-20067 GCA_964496595.1 uncultured Anaerolineales bacterium | reverse complement strand
CATCGCCCCGTAGCGGTGATTGCCGTCGCGCACGCTGAGTCGCCCGGCGCGGTATTCGACGATGAGCGGGGCGACCGCTAACGGCGCGGTGCGGTGCGCCGTCAGGTGTGCCGCGATGCGTGTCAGGTGTTCGTCCCAGGAAGCCTGCGACACACGATATTCCATCTCCGGCTCCGGCCCGCACGCGCGTTGTAACTGCGCCAGCGGGAGTTCGAGCGGGCCAAGCCACCAACGCGGTTGCTGCTGCAATCCCTGCGCCAGGCCGGGATTGGCCCACGCGCCGGTCGCCAGGTAGCTGTAAATCCAGCGTTCCAGGCGGCCAGCGGCGGCGTGTTCAATGGCGCGGGCGGTGCTGAATTCGGGAAGGAAGGCGTCGGTTTTCACCGCACCCTCAGCGTGTACAACTCCGCCGCGTTATCCACGAGTGGCGTCCCCTGCGCGTCGCGGAGCGGCAGCCGCGCGCCCGTCGTCGGATCGTACATCCCCGCCAGCACGCGATAGTCGCCGCGCGGCAGGGTCGCCTCCAGGGGGATGATGTGGACGTCCCGGACATAATCGCCCGGCTGCCACGCCGTCGTGGGATATGACCAGTTCACGGGAGCGGCGTCCGATTGCGCCACGAGTGTCCCTTCGGGGCCGAAGACGTGGACAAAAACCTTGAAATCCCCTGCAACCTCGCGCCGCGCGCGCCAGTAGAGGGCCACGCGCAGCGTCTCGCCCGGCGCGAGGCGCTGCGGCGCATCGTACCCCGCCAGCGTGATGGCCTCCCCCGCTGTGATGTCCAGCGCGTGATCCGGCGCGGGCGGATCGCGGGTCACGTCCGGCGGATGGGAAAGCGTTGCCAGGCGCAGCGGTTCATCGAACGGCGCCAGGTTGGGCCGCTCGAAGGCCAGTTCCAGCGCGTACTCGCCCGGCGGCGCATCGTCCGGCGGCATGACGATGTAGCGCGCCGTCACCGTTCCATGCACGGGCCAGGCGTCGGTGGGGAGGCCGCCCGGTTCCAGGCGTACATCGCGCCGCCACACCTGCCCGGAGGCCGCGTCGCGCAGTCGCCACTCGGCGCGGAGCGGCTCGCGCACATCGCCGCCCATGGTTACGCTGATGTAGACCGGCGCGCCGGGTTCCAGCCGGGGGCTGCTGCGACGCACCGCCTCCACCGTGATGTGACCGACGGCATCCTCGTGGAGCGTGTGATTGAGGGCCAGGCGTTCGCCCGCATCGAAGGGGGAAGGGTGGTAGCGATAGAGGATCAGCGGCGAGGTCGAATCGCCCATTGCCATCGCCGCCGCGACCTGATGGTAGCGCTCGCGGAACCAGGGCGCGGCCTGGACGCCATCCCAGGCCAGGCTGCGCAGGGCCACACAGTAGTCGGGCCGCGTTTCCTGAAGGCTGGCCAGCAGCGCGCGGGCGTCCCCGCCCTCCGGGAGCGCCGCCACTGGCAGATCGGTCAGCCGTGACCACGCGCTTGTTTCCTGCGCGGCCACCGTCTCGTCCGGTAGCGCATTGATTTCCAGCCAGGCGGCCAGCTCCTGGTAGCCCGCCAGCCGGGCGTCACCCGCAGCGCATCCCGCCAGCAGAATCAAGCACAACGCCACCATCCACGCTCCGCAATTCCTCATTCCAAATTCCCCATTCAATCCCGCCACTTCTCGTAGAGCGCGTCCACGTCCACTTCCCAGCCCCAGATGCGCTCGCCGTCCAGATCGACATAGCTGCGGGTCTGGATCAGCGCGCGCTTATCCGGCGGCGCATCGCCGAAATCCAGCCCGTTGACTGTCATCGTCGCGGGGCCGTAGGCAGGCTTTTTGATGTAGGCCGCCAGCGCTGCGATCTCGATGCTCCGCGCCGTCACGCGCGTGGCCTCCAGATGCGAGCCGTCCTTACTCGCCAGCGCGAAATCCGCCGTATCTACAAAGATCTCTTCCGCGACCATCCGGCTGGCCTCGCCCACGGAGAGCGCTTTATCGCCCAGATTGTAGAAGCGCGCGTCCTTCACCGTTACCTCCGAGCCGCTGACATCGATGCCATCGGCCGCCACATTGCGGAAGAGGCACCGCTCGAACCCGCCCTCGGTGAAGTCGCCATCGAAGGCGTCGGAGGCGGTGTCGGCGAACTCGGAATCTGTGATCTCGAACGCCGCGCGGATGATGTTGAGCGCGTCCTCGGCGCGGGTACCCAGGAAGCGCCCGTGGCTGATGCGCACCGGGCTGCGATGGAAGGTGACCGCGCCGGTGAACATCCAGCCCTCGCGCGCGAGAGCGTCGGTCTTGGCGACGGTGACGTGTTCCCAAAAGGAAGGCGCTTCCGCATCCAACACGAGGACGCCCAGCCAGACCTCGCCATCCTGGGGTTGGAGCCGCACCGGCGCCTCTGCCGTCCCCTGGAAGTGCAGCGGCCCGCTGGCGAGCAGGAAATCCTCCGCGCCGAAGCGCAGCGTCGTGCCCGGCTCCAGGTGCAGGCCGTAGCCGGGCGGCAGTACCAGCGTCCCGCTGATGTCCCACGTCCCTGGCGGGATGGCGAGCCATCCCGCCTCTTCCGCCGGTTCCAGGTAGGGATGCCGGTGCAGCGCCTCGTCCAACGTTGGCGCGGCGGGGCGCGGCCCTTCTTCCTCGGTCAGCGGCAGCGCGTAGGAGGGCAGTACAGGTTGCGCGATGGTCTGGGTCAGCCCCCAGATGCGGGCGTGCAGCTCGATCTCGGCCTCGGCGGCTGCGGTGAGCGGCAGGGTGAGGCGGACGTAGGGCAGCGCCGCTGCATCGGGCGGGAGGGCGCGCAGCACCGGCGTCCCCGGATCGGCGGGCAGCGGCGGCGCGATGTGCGGGAGCGAGTCCTCATCCACCCAGGCGGCGCGCGCGGGGATTTCCTCGCCATCGACGGAGACGGCGACCAGTTCGACGGGCAAGTCCAGCAGATTGCCGACTTCGATCATCAGCGTGTCGCTCGGCTGCGAGGCGGCGCTCACGTCGGCGGGCCGCGCGCGATAGGCGTAGGTCGTCTGGAGAGGCGTCAGGCGTTGGCGGTTCAGCTCCTGGCGGCGGCGCAGCGCATCCCAGGGTGCGGCTAACACCTCCGCGCCGAACTCCGGCTCCATAGCGGCGAAGAGGCGCGCGTAATCCGCCGTGTGGCGCGCTTGTAGCGCGTCCACATAACCGGGCTGGCTGATTTCCCACAGGGCGCGGGCGTAGGCCGCCTGGAGGTGTGGATCGTGGTTGAAATATGCGGGGGCCAGGCCCACACGCTCGACATCAAATGCGGGGGAGAGCGGGTCGTTGTCGAAGGCGATTGGCTCCAGGCGCGAGGTGACCGGGTTGAAATAGTAGCGCAGATTATGCCAGGTGAGGCCGTGGAGGGCATTCCACAGGTCAGAGAGCGCCAGGAACTTGCCTGTTCGTTCCATATCGAAGACCTCCGGCGCGGCCAACTCCCCGGTCGTGAATCCCCGCAACAGCCCCACCGCCGTATCCCGCTGCGCCGAGAGCGTCGGCGAGCGATTCACGCGCCCGGAGTCGAAATCGTCGATGATGTGAAAGCGCTCTATCCCCGGCGGCGTGACTTGATCCCCCTGAATGGCCCAGGATCGCCAGAGTAAATCCTCATCATACCGGATAATCACACTTTCGCGCCGCTCCTGGAATTCCAGCAGTTCCTTGGCAAAGTTCTCCTCCAGGGCGTAGATGCCCTTGTATTCGCCATTCAAAACGACGTGCAGAAAATCATAGCGCACGCCCAGAACATCCTCGGCGGCTAAGTTCTTCAGAAAGAGGTATTCGTTCAGATAGATGCGCGCGGATGGATCCTGGACCGAGAAAACTTGCATTCCATCGAGATAGCCATCATCGCGGAGTTCGATGCGGAATGACCATTTGTCCCCGGCGATGTGATCGGCCCAATCGCCTTTGAGCCGTAACTCCGCCTCGAGGCGTTGCTCTCCCAGGCGCAACGTCGCCGGCACGAAGTCGTCGGAGCTGGTCAGCAGAATCCAGCGCTCCAGGGCCTCGGCGCGCTTGGCCTCGATTTGCTCGAAGTAGCGCGGCGCGATATTGATGTAGAGCGTTGCCAGCGTGTCGCCCAACTCCCGCGCGGTGGGCGTGGGCGTGGGGGGCGGCAGCGGCGTCGGCGTGAAGGGCAGGGGCGCGGTCGGCGCCAGATCGCCCGCCCCGCGGGGCGCGTCGCCCGGCCAGGCCGGCGCGATAAGCAGCGTCAACCCCACGGCCACACTTACGATGGTCAGCAGCAAGAGCCACCGGCTTAATCCCGCCTGCGGCTTGCGTTGGCGCGGCGCTGACGGCGTTACGGGATGATTGCCCTCGGTTGTCGTTTCACGATTGATTTTCATCCATCACCTCCTGGCGTGGCTGTCTCACAACTCAAGCCAGCATGCCTTCAAAATCGGCGGCGGTTAACATGCCGTGCAGGTACTTGGAAAAGCGATCCACGCGCACGGGAAAGGTCGCCAGCGCCTGCGCGAGCCGTTCTCCGGTCTCGGCATCGGTCGGGCATTTGATCTCCACCACCAGGTATTCCGGCAGCAGCGCCGGGCGCGTCAGATTCGGCAGCGCGGAGCCGCGCTGATCGTAGGCGCGTAAGCGCGTATCTAACGTCAGGCGCAGCACGCCATCGGGCGTCTCATAGTAGGCGCGTTGGTAGTGGTTGATGAGCGTCGGCGCTGAGTGGCGGTCGAGCCAGAGCTGGGCGCGTGGTTCGAGGCCCGCGCGCAGCGTCGTCAGCAGCGCGGCCCAAGGTTGCTCTGCCAGCGCTAATGTCCCGTCTAAGGGCGCGATCTGCTTCCAGCCGACCAGTCCCTCTTTGCACTTCAGCTCCAGTTGCGCAGCTTGTCCGGGGTGTCTATCTGGGGCGGGCCGTGCATTGGCGATGCGCGTGATGTCCGGGCCGTACCAGCGCAGCCGCAACTTCTCGCGCCGCCCAAGGCCGCCGAGGTTGGCATTGAGGGCTTGCAAGTCGGGGGTGTCGAAGTAGATGTTGTTCACCTGGCGGGGCGGATAGCTCATCCGCCAATGGGCGGGATGCAGGCGCACCCACGTTTCGATTTCCAATGCCAGCGTGGGGGGGCACGGGATTTTGAACTCGTGGCGCACCTTCACGGAACCGCCTCGAAATCTGTCACCGGCGCGCGCAAGGTGGGGCCATCCGTCCCCCATAGCCGGCAGACGAGGGTTAAGCCCTCCTCGCCCGCCATGGTTAAATGCCGGGGCAAAGCGACGCGCACGGGAGGGGGCAATGCGCCGGACGCCGCCCGCAGTACAAAAGCGCCCTCGGCGGCGATCAGATGTCCGCGATCCTCTGCCTTCACCCAGGCCGGATCGAGGGCGCGCACGCCCATGCCGCCGGCGTCGAGGCCCACGATGTAGATGGGGAAGGGGTGGGGGTTCGCGATGTGCAGCGCGAACGCCGCGCCCTCGCGTTCCAGCGATGCGATGAGTGGATGCTCCGGGGCCAGGTGCGCGCGCATCGTGCGCTGATGCGCCTCGAGGCGCGCCCAGGGCGGGGGGGCGGCGGTCGCGCCCAGGGCCTGCCACTGCGTCGCGAGCGCCGCGCCGTGCTCCCGCCGCAACTGTTCCAGATAGGCGGGGCTGGAGAGTTCGGCGAGGGCGCGCGCGTAGGCCGTCTGCACAGCGGGATCATCGAGGGCGGCTGCGGGCAGCGGCGCGGGATTGGGCCAGGGCTGGCCGCCGCCCACCGGCGCGAATTGTTGGGTCGCCGGGTCATAGCTCCAGCGCAGCGCGCGCCAGTCGGGGGCCGGCTCTCCCATCCAGAGCGCCGTCAGCGCGAGGAAGCGTCCCAGAGCTTCGGCGGCGCCCACTTCCGAGAGCGTCGCCGCGCCTCGTTGGACGTCCCGGAATCGGGCGCGCGCCGCGTCTGCCAGCACGGGCGAGTTGCCCGTGACGGTCGGCATCGCGTAACGGAAATTGCCGGCGGCCAGGGGGTCGCCGCTGGCGGCCGTCTCCCAGGCGGCCTGCGCATCGAAGTGCAATGCTACATCCACGGAGGCGGGCGTTTCCAGAATGTAGCGGCCCCACGGGCTGCCATTGACTTCCAGGCGCACCGGCGTTTGGGTTGCGGCGGCGAAGCCCTCCCGGCGTAGGGCCTCCAAATAGCCCCATTGTTGCCAGGCGGATGGCGCTTGCGTCTCGGTGATGGGCGTCAGGCGCAGCCAGGTGGTCGCGTCGGCCCGGCGCATTTCCAGCGCCCAGGCTTCGTCAGGGCGCATCGGGCCGCCGAGTAGCCGCACCGCCACAGATTCGCGCCCCCCCGCGCCCAGGATGGCCGTCGCCGCGACGGCTTCTTCCTCGAAAGGGACGTGGACGCCCAGGCGGCGTGCCCGGTCGCGCGCTTCAGATAACTGCTGATAGTCGTCGAAGCGCACATCTAATATCACGGTCGGCAGCGCGGCCCGCGTGCGCCAGGTCGTCAAGGCGGCGCGTGGATCGCGCAACGCCGCCGATCCCCAGCGCAGCGGTCGCTCATACCAACCAGATTGCTGGGTGAGAAGACCGACGATGAAGGCGGCGATGAGTGCAAAGATCAGCAGGATCGTGGCGGGTTGATCCTGCGCTGCGGATGGTTGTGAGGCGGGCGACGAACTATGTCGAGAACGTGTGATTCGCAACTAGCCCCCCAACAACTGTTCTTGTTGGATGAAGCTTACCTCGCGGATGGGGAGGTGCTCTTTGAGATCGTCCATCAGGTCGCTGAGGGTCTGGGGGTCGTCACAGGAGAGGAAGTAGGTGAGTTGTAACAGGCCATCGCGGGTGTCGATGCGGCGAAAGTCGAGCGTGGGGATATGCGTCAGCAATCGCGTGTTGACCTGTTGGAAGAGCGCTTTCTGATCCGCCTCATCATCGAGGGCGATGTTGAGGTAGAGATTGCTCGCTTGGGGCTGCCGGGACAGCAGCAACTGGAGGGCCATATAGCCCAACACGATCAGCACGCCGATCACCGTCGGCCACCGTTGATCCGCGCCGACGCCCAGGCCGATGGTGATGGCGATGAAGAGGAACATCAACTCCTCTGGGTCCTTGATCGCCGTGCGGAAGCGCACGATGGAGAGTGCGCCGACCAGCCCCAGCGAGAGCGCCAGCGAGGATTTGATGATGCTGATGACCAACGTCGTCGTCAGCGCCAGCACGGGCAGCAAGCGGGCAAATTTGCGCCGATTGGAAAGGCTGCGCCCGTAGTGTTCATAATACCAGGCGACGTTCAGGGATAACACCAGCGCGATGGCGAAATTCAACGTTAAATTAGCCAAAGATACGGATGGCGGTGCGCCAAAATCGAGCATAAGAGAGACTCCTTTTTATCGAATTATCGAAGGGGTAATTTTTAGTCTGACGAGCAGACTCTTGATTTTTCTATCTACCCGACACGTTTAGAAAATAGCTCACGGATTTTCACGGATCACACGGATTTTTTAGGCCTTCGGCTGCTGTGAGGCGCTATACCATAGCGTACCACAGAGCGCCGCACATCGTCACCAAGGAGAGCATGACAATGATGATGAAATCGGCCGCGCTCATCTGCCATTGGATTAACCGGCGTAAGGGCAGCCACGTCGTGGCCTCGATGGCTGTGAAGGCGGTGTTATATTTGGGTGTCTGCGATTGCTCGATGGCCGGAAAGGCCGCCTGGACATCGGTCTGGATTTTCTCGATGACCTGCTCCATCTGCTGCCGTTCCGTTGCATCGGCGGCGGTGTAGCGATTTTCGTCCAGTTCCAGTTCTGCCTCTGCCCACTTCAGATTCACGCCCCAGCTACTGGTGGCGCACAGATCGAGCGTCAATGTGGCGAATGCGCCCTCCTGGTCGCTCAGGTAGATCCGCCGCCGGTGCTGCTCCAGCGTCAAAATGGGGCGCATCACATAAGGATTGAGATCCAGAGCGCGGAAGGCGGCCTCGAATTCCTCGCGCTCGTCCCGCTTGATCAGGCTTAACAGGGGATGGGTATTATCAAGCGCCGGGTCGTTGCCCGTTGTAGGTACCTGGAATTTGATCTCTGAACGGGCGAGACCGGCGGCATGGTCGCGATTGAGCTTGAGTTGGAGGAGTTGGCGGCCATCTTTGCGTTCAGCGGGGCCGGAGTGTACCACGCGCGCCCGGTGACGCACGCCATTTTGTCCTTTCAACATCTGCAAATCCGGTGTGTCGAAGTAGGTATCGGTGAAGCCCTCGTCGCCGAAGGCCGCCTGGAAGATGTATCCATTCTGATCGAGCCATGAGGTATCCGCGTAACGTGTTTGCAGCCACGCCCAGACCTCGTCGATCTGATCGAGCGGCACGTTCAACTTGACTTCGTACTCTATGCGCACGTCGTCGTTATCCTCATCGGGTGGGGACGCGGTTGCCGTGACCGGAGACGTGTTGTTGACAACGGAAAAGCCGAGGATTAATAAGGCTCCTAACAGCAATCCGCCTACCCATCTCACCTGATTCATCATTTTTCTCTCTTTTCGCATTATTCGGGATGGTTCAGAAAGATTGACACTTTTTGAATCCTTAATCCCTCTTATCCTGAAGAGCCGGTATCTTCATCGCTATTGAACTCACGTGGGGGCATTCTAACATAGTCGGATGCTTTTTCAATATATCCCCTTCGTTAGCTCTGCGGGCTATGCTTGTGATCTTCCAAAAATAAAGAGCCTGCGCATCTTCCTCGAAGCGCAGGCTCTTGCTTTTTGGGGATACAAGCTCACATCATGACCAGGCGGCGTCTGGATCTACCCAGGGTTCCAGTTCTCGCTGGTAGGAGAAAATCTCCTCGGTATCGAAGAAGAGGTCGATCTCCCGCCTGGCCGAGGCCGGGCTGTCGGAGCCGTGGATGAGGTTGTGGCGATTGGACATCCCGAAATCGCCGCGAAGGGTGCCCGGCGCGGCCTCCTTCGAGTTGGTGGCGCCCATCATTGTGCGCATCACTCCGATGGCCTCCGGCCCTTCCACGATCATCGCGATCACAGGGCCAGAGGTGATGAAGTTAAGCAGCGGTTCGTAGAACGACTTGCCCTTGTGCTCGCCGTAGTGACGCGCGGCCAGCGCCTGATCGACCCACATCATCTTCATCGCGATGATGCGCAGCCCCCGCCGCTCAATGCGCCCGATGATCTTCCCCATCAATCCCCGTTGGATTGTATCCGGTTTTAGAATGATAAGTGTGCGTTCCAAGTCCAAGATTGAACCTCCTGTTTTGCGATTTTTGTTTGACGTTCGAAGGGGATTGCTCAGGCTTGGTGAGCTAAGGAGCGAGAAGTAAATAACTTACCCGTTTTCACGGCTCCATGTAGCTCTCCAAATGGGAAAGTTATTTCCTCCTTAGCCCTAAGCCGAGCAATCCCCGCAGAATTTGATGGTTTACAGCAGTTCCATCGCTTGATTATACGTCTTTAGCGCCTTGTCGAGCAGTCCTTCCTTCATATAGGCATCGCCGAGCGCGCGTAGGAGTTGGGGGGTTTGGGTATGCGCTTGCATATAGTCCTCTAGATCTGAGATGACCTCGGTCGTTTTGGCGCTGGAACTTATCAAGCGCTCGTAGTGCTCCAAAGCCTCTGCGATGTCGATATAGCGTAGGACGCTGGCCAGGCGCAGGCGGGTTTCGTGATCGCCCTCTTCTACCTTTACCCGCTCTCGCAGCTCTTCCAATTCGGACGCCGGTACGGTTGGCGTCGGGGCGACGGGTTTTGGCTCTGGCTTTGTAGGCGGCGGCGTTGGTCTTGGCTCAGGTTCGGGTTCGGGTTCGACTTCCAGTTCTGGCGCTGGGATAGGTTCGGGTTCCGGTGTTGGGATGATGGGTGTGGGTTCGGGTTCGGGGGGGATGGCGGGTTCTGGCGCGGGTTCCGGCTCAGGCGCCGCTTGGACGGCGGCCTCGTAGTACGCCGCCGATGCCTCGTCGCTGCCCGGCGCTTGCATCCGCGTTTGCTGGGAGGTCGTCCAGCCGAACAGGTCTTCCGCGGCGATTTCCTCCACCGGGGCTTCAGGAACTTCGGCCCGGGCCTCTGGCGCGGGTTTCTGCTCCCTTTCCCTTTCCCTTTCGCGCCGCTCGTCGCGCCGTTTTAGCGCCTCCACGAGCGCTGCGACTTTATCTTCATCTGGCGGCTTGATCTTGATCTCCGGCTGGGCTTCGGGTTCCGGCGCGGGCGCTTCTTCTTCGACGGGCGCTTCTTCAGCCTCTGGAGTGATTTCCTTAGCGGGCGTCATTTCCGGCGGCGCTTCCTCTTCCGGCTCGGCCGCCGCGACCTCCAACTCCAGTTCAGGCTCAGCGGGGGCCTCGACAGGCGCCTCTTCCGTGATGGCTTCTTCTTCTGTTACTCCTGCCTCGGCCTCTGCCGTGATTTCCTCAGCGGGCGCGATTTCCGGCTCGGGTTCCGGCTCAGGGGCTTTTTGGGCAGGTTGGCGGCCCATGATCTCGGCGATGCGGGCCTCCTGCTCGACGGCGGCCTGGGCGCGAAGCTCTTCTTCCTTGCCCTCGGCCAATTGCGCCAGCCAGGCGAGCG
>CAZCAI010000087.1:0-9471 GCA_964496595.1 uncultured Anaerolineales bacterium | reverse complement strand
GCGGGTTGGCGGCCCATGATCTCGGCGATGCGGGCTTCCTGCTCGACGGCGGCTTGGGCGCGAAGCTCTTCTTCCTTGCCCTCGGCCAATTGCGCCAGCCAGGCGAGCGCGTCATCGCCGGAGAGCATCCCGGCCTCTGCGGCGGGCGGCTCCTCCGCGATTGCGGGTTCCGGTTCCGCCGGTTCCGCGATTTCCGGCTCTGGCTCAGGCTCGGGTTCGGGTTCCGGCTCGGGGGCTTTTTGGGCGGGTTGGCGGCCCATGATCTCGGCGATGCGGGCTTCCTGCTCGACGGCGGCTTCGGCACGGAGTTCATCCTCCTTGCCCACGGCCAGCCCCTCTAGCCATGCGAGCGCGTCGTCGCCGGAGAGGACGCCGGCTTCCGCCGCGGCTGCGAATAGTTCCTCGTCGGAGAGTTCTTCCTCGGTCTCTGCCTGGATAGCTTCAACCTCTTCAACTATCTCCTCAATCTCCTCGATCTCCTCGATCTCCTCTTCGACTTCTGCCTCGGGGAGAACCATCGCGGCGGGAGCTTCTGGGGTCTCGACGCGCACTTCGGTGATCTGATCGCCAAAGGATAGCCATCCGAAGAAGCCTTCGGCGCTCTTTGCCGGAGCTTCCTCAAGTTCTATGCCCGATGTTTCTGGCGGGGCCGCCGCCGGTGGGGCGGATCGCACCTCGGTGATGTGCTCGCCGAAAGCCAGCCATCCGAAGAACCCCTCTTGGGGGCCGGCTGGCGCTTCCGGCGTCACGATTTCTTCTGCTGTTTCTTCCTCTTCCAGTTCCACCGGCTCAAATTCATGGAGCCAATCCGGGATTTCATCGAGGTCTTCGGGGGCCGCTTCTTCTGGCGCAATCTCTTCTTCGGATTGGAACTCACGCAGCCAATCGGGGATCTCGCCCTCCTCAGCCTCTTCGGCGATGGTTCCCGCCATCTCTTCTACCTCTTCGGCGGGTTGGAATTCGCGCAGCCAATCTGGGACCTCGTCCTCCTCATGTTCAAGCTCCAGCGCCTCGGCTTCTGGTGTGATAGCTTCCTCTGATGGGGTGGGTTTTAGATCGCGCAACCAGTCCGGCGTCTCCGCTTCCATTTCCGTCTCTGCCATCTCTGCTGGCGCTTCTTCTTCAGCTTCAGCCGGGGCTAACTCGCTGAGCCAATCGGGGATATCCTCTGCGCCGGTTGCGGCGCCTTCCTCGGCGGCCTCGCCGCCCGCAGTCTCGAGACCGGCCAGCCAACTGAGGTCCTCTTCCTCGATGGCCTCTTCTTCCAACGGTTCGATCTCTTCGCCTGGGATGACCTCCTCGGCGGCTTCCGCTTCCGCCGGTTGCATCTCGCGGAGCCAATCGGGGATCTCTCCTGCGGCGGGGGCTTCGGCTTCCTCTAATCCTGCCATCCAATCGTAGGCTTCTTCTTCGGCTACGATTTCCTCTTCTTCGACTTCTTCGATAGCAGCGACTTCCTCTTCCTCTTGCATAGCGCGGAGCCATTCTGGCATCTGCGCCTCTTCTTCTTCTTCTTCTTCTTCTTCGATTACGGCTGCTTCTTCGACCGTTTCTACAGCTTCTTCTTCTTCTTCTTCTTCCCCGAAGCCGCTCAACCAATCTTCTTCCTCTTCTCCCTCACCGAGAGGCCCCAATTCGCTGAGCCAATCGGGCATTTCGATTTGAGATTCAAGTTCGGCCGTCACATCGACCAGGCGGACTTCATCGTCGGTCATTCGCGGCGTCGCTTCGGAGATGCCGATGCTGACGGAGGCGCTTTCGAGCTTCTGGAACCATTGCGTGCTCTGATCGACGTCCAGGGCCTCCGGGTCATAGCTGAGCCGTTCTAAGGCGACCTCGCGCGGTTCTAACAGACTATCGGCGCCGAACATCTTCTCCGCGATATGGTTTTGGAGATCGATTTCTTGGGCCGCATCGAGGTAAAGTTGTCCTTCCTCTTGGCCGCTGTTCACCCAGAGGACGCCCAGCAATAGATTTGCCTTGAGGCAGTAAGGGAGATAATCCAAAATGCGTTGGCATGTGTCGGCGGCCTGGACGATTTGGTCGTCTTTGTAATATGCCTCGGCCAGCGCCAGTTGGAGATCTGCGCGCTCCGATTCTTTTTCCAGCAGGCTGCGCAGTTCTTCCACGGCCCGGCTGGTAAGGTTCCCGCGCATATACAGGCGCGCTAAGGCGGCTCGGTTGAGCGGGATGTGGTCGGGGCGCAGGCCATCGCGCTGCCCGTAGAGGCGCGCCAATTCGTCGGCCAGATCGGTATCGCCAGGGTCCAACTCGTAGGCGCGTTCCAGATTCCAGATGGCCGCGTCGAGATGATCGAGTTGATCGTGCGCCAATCCCAGACCGATCCGGGCCATGATGTGCTCTGGATCGGCCGCTAAGACGCGACGAAACATCTCGATGGCTAGTTCGGGCATGCGGTTATCTAACATCATCTTGCCGAGGAGGTAGTAGATGCCGTAGTAACTGGGATGTTGTTTGAGGATATGCCGGATGTGGGCTATGGCCTCGATGTATCTAGAATCCTCGATGAGCTGATCTATTTCTTCTTCGTATGCTTGCAAAGTGATTTCGGGCACAGTCTCCCTCCTGTTAGATATACCCGTTTCTCCGTCGGGCATGTCCTACGTGATCCGTTAAAAATTGGGGATGGCATGTTGGGTTATGATACCGTTTCTTTCTTCCGACTGTGGTCGGGGCGTCTATTATTTTCATTATGCTATGGGTTTGGGGAAAAGTCAAAATAAGATTGGAGGTTGGAAGATGGAAGATGGAAGTTGGAGGTTGGACTCGGCTTGTCAATTTGATCAAATTTGGTTATCATGGGGTTTGTATGCGACAAATAACCCTCAGGTGCAACTTGTCATTCTCGTTCCCTATGATAGAATTTTCGTGGTCGACCCCGTCCCAATCAGGACGGGGTATGTCGCTTTAGGGCCAAAACTATCAAATTCGTGCTTTGTATCCAATGGGTGAAAATTTGGTGGATAGGATGCTTTGTGGTAATGGCTCATCCATTTTAGGAGGTAACTAAAAATATGAGTGATGAATATCAACCAACAGAAATGCTGGATTCGCAACCGGATTTAGATGGCGCCGAATTATCGCCGGATACTGCGGTTGAGGAGAGTGTGTCGGCCCCAGAACCGGGATCTGAACATGAACAGGCGCCAGCGGCTGATGTTGCCATGGCGGCGGCCGATGGGGCTGTCGCCGAGACGGAAGCGCCGGGGGCGGATGCTGCGACGGATACGGAGGCCTCGCGATTTGTGAGCATCGCCGAGATGGATGATGATAAACCCTCGGTGATGGATCGCATCGGAGCGGCGCTGGGCGGCGTCGGGGGGCTTTTGAAGGGGCGCGGTTGGATCGCGGGTGTCGTGGTGGGGCTGCTGTTGATTGCCTTGCTCTTCCTGCCGCCGATCTCGCTGGCGCAGCGGATTATGAATAGCGGCGGATACGAGGCGCTCAGCGCTGAAAATCCCTCGCTCTCTCATCCCGATGGCCTGACGGTGCATCTGGCGGATGGCGCGGAGCAGAAGCTGCAACTCAAGCTCTCCTCAATTCCCCAAGCTGAGTTTGTGGCCGGCTCGGAAGAGATGCCGGAGGATGTGCAAGCGGCGGTCGCCGCCGTGCCGGCGCATCTGGAGCCGAAGAGTCCTTACTATCAGGTGGAGACCCGCAGCAAAGAACCCGGCCCCGCCAAGTTAGATGTGGTGATCCCCAATGCTTCGGAGCCGTGGGAGACGTTGGATCTCTATGCCTGGAATGGCGAGGGCTGGCAATGGCTGCCCACACGCCTGGATCGTGATCGCGAGGTGTTAGTCTCCCACGTGGCGGCGATGCCCGCGTCTGTGATGGTGATGCAGAGCGGCAACGTGCAGCAGCGCGTCGCGGCGGTCGTGGAGCAATTCCCGCTGGGTGAGATGGCCCAGGTGTTGACGGAAGCCGATGTCCCTGGGATGTTGATCGGGACGGTGGGCGGTCTGACCGGCGACGCGACGAAGCTGCCGATGGCCGGATCGGGCGGCGAGGTGGCGCTTGCGCCGGTGGTGCGCAACTGGATGCCGGGACGTCCGGCTAACTGGGCGCTCGTCAGCGATATGCTCAACATGGAAGCGGATCGTCAAGCACATGTGGAGAACCTGGTGGGCCTGGCGCAGAGCGGCGGCTACCCTGGTCTGGTGATCGATTATCAAGATGTACCGGCAGAGGATCGCGAGGTCTATGCCAATTTCGTTGCTGAGTTGGGCGCGGCCCTCCACGCGGAGGATCTGTGGCTGGCTGTGGTGGTCGCAGCGCCGCAGCAGGGTGCGGATGGCTCGTGGGCAACCGGGGGCTACGATTGGGCCAGGCTCGGCGCGGCCGTTGATCAGCTCCGCGTTGTGATGCCGCTCGCTCCGACCATCTACGCGCCGGGCGGCGAGGTGGAGCAGATGTTCGCTTGGGCGACCTCGCAGGTGCATCGCTATAAGTTGTTGCCCATTTACTCGACGCTGAGCACGGATGGCGAACAGACGATGGCCTTCGATGATGTCCTGGCGCCGCTGGGGGATCTGAAGGTGCAGGAGACGATCACCGAGAGCGTGGCGCCAGGCGTCGCGCTGAATTTCCAATTGGGCGAGACGATCGCGCAGGTGGAGACGGATTCGACGACCAATGCGACCCGGATCACGGTAGGCGAGCAATCGGTGTGGCTGGGCACGCCGGAATGGCTCCGCGCGCGGATGGATCTCGCGGCCCGGTATCATCTGGGCGGCGTCGTGTTGCGCGATCTCCAGGCCGAGGGCAATGTCGAGAACTTAGTCGCGGCGGTGGCCGATTATCGAGCACAGGCGGCGACTTCATCGTCGTTTGCGGCGCCGGAGGTCGTGTGGGAGATCACCAGTCCGCAGGGCGAGGCCGTCGAGACCAAGACGCCGTTGACGCAGCCACAGCTTTCGTGGACGGCCCCAGAGATCACGGGCACGTATCAGGTGCAGGCGCGCGTGGCCGGTTTGTCGAAAGGCGCGTTGTCCTTCGATGTGGCGGCGCGCGAGGTGGTGACCGATACCGAAGGCCCCGCCGGCGAGCTTGCCGAGGGTGAGGAGGGCGAGGAGGGCGAGGAGACCGCCAGCGCCGACGCGCCAGAAGAAGAGGAGGAGGAAGAGGCGGATGACGAGGCGGCGGCGGAGACCGCGCTGCGAGCGGCCTTCGTAACCGATGTCACCGTGCCGGATAACACACAATTCGAGAAGGGCGAGGCCTTTGATAAGACGTGGCGATTGCGCAACAGCGGGGATCGCGCGTGGCCGGAGAGCACGGTGTTGGTCTTCGCGAGCGGCGATCAGATGACCGATGTCTCCGAGGTGGCGGTCGGTGAGGTCGAACCGGGCGCCGAGAAGGACATCACGGTGGCGATGACTGCGCCAGACGAAGATGGTACGTTCGAGGGCGTCTGGCGGCTCCAGGCGGATGGCGAGAGCATCGAGGGCGGCGGCGTCATGGTCATCATCAAGGCCGGGGAGGAGGAGCAAGCCGCCGATCCGCCGCCGGCTGCCCCTGCCCCTGTCGCCGACTCTGGCGGCTTCGAACTGGGCGGCCACGTCCGGGATCTGGGCTTGCCCTACGCGGATAAGATGCACTACGCCGGGATGAACTGGGTTAAGGTGCAGGTGCATTACGGCGCCGATGTGGCATCGATGATCAACACGGCGCACTCGAAAGGCTTTAAGATTCAATTTGGCACGGTGGGCGGGCCGGGTATGGTGGTCGAGCCGGATTTCCACGCCAAATACTCGGCGTGGGTAGCTCAGATCGCTGCCGCCGGCGCGGATGCCATCGAGGTTTGGAATGAGCCGAACATTGAGCGCGAATGGCTAATCGGACACATCAGCCCGCAGGCGTATAAGGAGCTGCTGTGCGCTGCCTACAGCGCAATCAAGGCGGCGAATCCCGGCACGGCGGTCATCAGCGCGGCGCCGGCGCCGACCGGTTACTTCGGCGGATGTAGCCCGAACGGCTGCGATGATCAGCCGTGGATGCAGGGGCTGTATAACGCGGGCGGTGCGAGTTGTATGGATTACATCGGCGCGCACCACAATGCCGGCGCGACGTCGCCTTCGGCCCGCTCCGGTCACCCCGCTAATCCCAGTGACACGCATCACTCCTGGTTCTTCTTGCCGCAGACGGAATTATATTACAATATCTTCGGGGGGACGCGGAAGTTGTTCTACACCGAAATGGGCTATGCCTCTCAAGAGGGCGTCCCTACGTTCTCGGATCAGTTCGGGTGGGCGCGGGGCATCAACAATGCTCAGCAGGCTGCATGGTTGGCCGAGGCGGTGCAGTTGAGCGTCAATACCGGGATGGTGCGCGGTATCATCGTGTGGAATATCGATTTCGTGCGCTACGGCTATGATCCCCAAGATGGTTTTGCGATCATCCGGCCGGGCGGCGGCTGCCCGGCATGCGATGCCCTGCACAATGTGCTTGGCTCGCGGTGATGTGTAGCGCGTATTGAAAATAATCTCAACGCCTGCTCGGGAAGTCTCCGGGCAGGCGCTTTTTTATGGGAGTGGGTCTTTTGGATTTTGCCGGGCAACCCCCTCATTAGTCCTAAAAGTAGCCAAAAATTGCGTGTTGGTGGGGATCACAGACCTTTTTCGCGTCGTTACTGGGTTGCAGGTGGGAGGCGCAATAGCGCTTGGCAGATTGCACCCGGCGAATTCCTGAAGAGCCATGGGAGTTAGAGATAGAATGATAGAAGACATTGAGGTCGTGGATCGAGAGCCGGTCGCGGGCGAAGCGAATGGAGATGCGGCGGCGATGGCGTCGCTAACTTCGATGCCGCCATCCTCGGACGTGATGGTTTCGCGTCAGGAGAGCCGGCGCTCCTTTGTGCTGAATGTCACGAATGGGGCGTTGTTCAATTTCTCCAATACCCTGATCGATCCCAACGTGGTGTTGATCTGGTTCCTCAGCCCGCTCACCGACGCCAATATCCTGCTAGGGCTGCTGGGGCCGATCTCAACGGGCGGCTGGTTTCTGCCGCAGCTCTTTCTCTCGAGTTGGGTGCAGCAGAAGCCCCGCAAAATCGTCGTCTACCGGGTGGCGATGGGCGTCCGCCTGGCGACGTGGGTTGTCTTGGCGCTGGCGATGTGGTTTGTCCGCGATCCCGTGTGGCTATTGCTGGTCTTTTATCCGGCCTACACGGTGATGAGCATCTCCGGCGGGCTGGGCGGCATCCCGTTCTTGGAGATCGTCGCCAAGACAATTCCGATCCGGTGGCGGGGGCGGCTCTTTGGCCTGCGCCTGCTGACGGGCGGAATTTTGGGGCTGCTGGGCAGTCGATTGGTGATCTGGGGGCTAGAGGCGCGACCCTATCCGCAGAATTACGCATTGTTGGTCCTGTGGGCGATGATCGTCGGCGGCGCAGCGATGGTGGCCGTGGCGGTGATGCCTGAGCCGCCGGGCCAGACGCGGCCCGCGATGCCACTGCGGGGGCAAGTGCGTCGCGGCTGGCAGATCCTGCGCGAAAACGCCGACTATCGGAACTTTGTGGCGGCGCGGTCGCTGCTGTTGTTGGGCATGAGCGCGCTCCCTTTCTACTCTGTGATGGCGCGGCGGGAGTTGGGCGCGCCGGAGCACGCGGTGGGCGATTTTCTGCTCGTGTTGACCTTCATGCAGCTTCTGGTGAACTATCCGTGGGGCTGGTTAGTCGATACGAAGGGCCGGCGCTGGGTCAGTCAAGCTTCGTGCGTGGGCTGGTTCGTGGCGGGGGGATTGGCGCTGCTGCTGTTGGGACTGGCGCGTGGGGGGCAATGGGGCAGCGGCGCGTTGCCGGCCTACGCTTTGACCTATCCCCTTTTTGGGCTGGTGGGGGCTGTGCGTCCGGCCGAGGGGGTCGCCGGCCATAATCTCCTGCTGGAGATCTCGCCGGAGGAGGATCGGACGCTCTACGTGGGCTTCGCCAACACCTTCTTCGGCGTGGTGATTTTGCTGAGCGGCTTGAGCGGCGGGTTGGTCGATCTCTTCGGTCTGGAGGCGGTCTTTGCGCTGGCGATGGCGGCCAATGTGCTGTCCTTCGTCATCTACGGGCGGATTCGGGCCCGAGTCTAGGGCTTGCTATGGGGTCAGCCTCTGGCCGCATCGAAGTATTGCGTAATTAAGTTGTGTACACCTTGCGCATTTACCAATCGCATCTCATTAAGCAATACGCAATACGCAATACGTGTTACTCTTTGACCTTAGCGTACCACTCATCTAACTCCGGCTCCGAGAGGAAGCCCGACGCGGCGCCCTTCTCCCCGATTTTGTAGGAGGCGAAGACCATCGCCTTCTCTATCGCGGTGTGGGGATTGTGCGTTTGCGTGTAGAAATGGACAAAGGCGGAGAAGAGCGCATCCCCCGCGCCGATGGTGTTGATGACCTCGCGGGTGTGGACCGGGGGCGCGTGACGGATCTGCCCTTCACGGCGCACGAGGAGCAGCGCGCCGTAGCCGCCCAATCCGATGACCAGCACCTCCGGCCCATAGCGGCGCATCACCTGAGATGCCCACTCGTCCGGCGCGGTGGGGAGATGTTCGTCGCTCATAAAGAGGAGGTCGGCGGCGGCCATAAAGTCGCGATTGTAGTCGTCCTCCAAGTCGCCGATGGTATGCACGTCGGTGGCGATGGGGATGCCGCGCGCTTGCGTCGCCGCCAACAGCGGGCGGGAGAAGTTGATGTTGCCCAGCACGGCCATCTCGCAGCCTGGGAGCGCCTCCTCGAATTGCTCCAGGGGATAGGCGCGCTCCTGAATATCCTTGAGATCCACGTTGATGGCCCGGCGGCCTTCCTCATCGTAGAGAATGACCGATTGCGGCGTCTGCGTCAGTGTCGAGATCACGTGCGCGGCCGGGATTTGATCCGCCGTCAGCGCTTGATGGACTAACGCGCTCAGGTGATCTTCCCCGATCAGCGAGAGGAGACGAACGTCATCCCCCAGCGTGGTCAGCGCCTTGGCGACGTTGTAGCCCACGCCGGAGACAGCGCTCTCGACGCCCCAGAAGGGATAGCGCACCGGCTCGTAGGCGATAGGGAATCCCGCAACGCGCGCGGTCGTCTCGATGTTGATCAGGCCAGAGATTAAAATTTTGCTCATCGCGTGCTCCTTTTGATAACGTATAGGCCCAGTGTTTTCCAGTCTAACGTTTTCTCTTGTTTAGACAAGGCCTAGGGCCTTCCCATTCTCGCTCCAAGGGGATCGATAGATCCCCGTTTTCCTTGCGCAAAACGAAAATACGTTCAAAATATACCCAACAGGCGCGGATTTAACAATCCGCTTGGAGCGATTGGGATGTAATGACAAAACGGGAAAGCCCTAGACAAGGCCCATTCGTGATTGCGTTCATAGAAAACTGGTGTACAGTGAGGGTGCTACGCTCTTCACTATCTCGCCGCTGGAAGAAATCGCCCCCGATTTTTTGCTTCGATCCGATGTCTCTATGACCA
>CAZCAI010000086.1:0-20882 GCA_964496595.1 uncultured Anaerolineales bacterium | reverse complement strand
GGCTTCTCTGATGTTTGAGTACCCGTTGGTAACTGAGAGTAACTGCACCCATTTCTTATTCCAGTATAATCCCAAGTCGGGAGGGAGTCAAAAACTGGTTACTGGAAGGCTGGTTGCTAGAAACTAATACAACACGGCACAAATAATTCCCCAGTTGAATTTGCTCCAAGGGGAACGTCAGTTCCCCGTTCCGACGTAGAGTCGCGGATCTGACGATCCGCTCTGAGCGGGGCTAACTGAGGATGGACTTCCGCCGCGATGTACTAGATGGCTGGATGCTGGAGAGCTTGACACAAGTCGCATCGCCCAAGACAATGAAGGCGTCCCGTGGCTCTCCGGCGAATAGGTCTTTCCCATTTTCGCTCCAAGGGAATCGCTAGATCCCCGTTTTGCCTCCGCAAACTGAAAAACACATTCAAAATATGCCCCAGAGGCGCGGATTTAGCAATCCGCTTAGAGCGAATAGAGTGTAGTTACAAAAACGGGAAAACCCTATCGGCAAAAGCGTTACCTTGCGCGATGCGCCGTATGCTGATATGATGTGCTTTTGCGCGCGGCCTTCGCACTGCGACCCCGATCCGAATGGAGCTTGATTTGAGCGTGCACAATATACGCAATACGAAATACGCATTACGCAATACGTCTCGAGGTGAAGCATAACTATGGCAAGTGATAAACTTCAGGTTCGCGGGGCGCGACAGCACAACCTCAAAAACCTGGATGTCGATATTCCGAAGAATCAACTGGTGGTCATCACCGGTTTGTCTGGGTCGGGGAAGTCCTCCCTGGCCTTCGATACGATCTTCGCCGAGGGCCAGCGGCGCTACATCGAGTCGCTGAGTTCCTACGCGCGGCAATTTTTAGGCCAGATGGACAAGCCCAACGTCGAATCGATTGAGGGACTGAGTCCCGCGATCGCGATTGATCAGCGGGGCGTCTCCCACAACCCGCGCTCGACCGTCGGCACTGTGACCGAGATCTACGACTTTTGGCGCCTGCTCTACGCGCGCATCGGCGTCCCCCACTGCCCGGAATGCGGGCGCGAGGTCGCCCAGCAGAGCGCGGAGGAGATCGTCGATGCGGTGTTGGCGATGCCGCCGCGAACGCGGTTGCAGTTGTTGGCGCCGCTCGTGCGTGGGCGCAAGGGCCATCATCAGCCCATCTTTGATGAGGTGCGCAAGTTGGGCTTCGTTCGCGTCCGCGTCGATGGCGAGGTCTATGAGCTGGAAGAGACTCCAGAGTTGGATCGCTACAAGCTGCACGATATCGAGGCGGTGGTGGATCGCCTGATCTTGCCGGAGGAGCAGACAGGCACCATCTATCGCGATTTCGTCAGCCGCCTCACCGACTCCGTCGAGACCTCCCTGCGCCTGGGCGATGGCGTGATGATGGTGGAGGTCGTGCGCTCACCCGATCCGGCCGCGCTGCCGGAGGACGACGTGCTCTTCTCCGAATCGCTGGCCTGTCCCGTCTGCGGCATCAGCCTGCCGGAGATCGAGCCGCGCACCTTCTCCTTCAACAGTCCGCACGGCGCGTGCTCCGTCTGCCAGGGGCTGGGATTCAAGTTGGAGCTAGACCCCGACCTCATCGTGCCGGACCCCACCCGCTCGCTGAACGAGCAGGCCATCGCCTACGGGATGTCCAATGACAAAGACAGCTACACGTGGGGCATTCTGCGCAGCGTCGCGGCCCATTATGGGATTGCGATGGACACGCCGTGGCAGGCGTTGACGGAGGCGCAGCGCCGCATCGTGTTGTACGGCAGCGGGCAGGAGCGCGTTCCGATGCACCATCAGGGCGTGCACGGCGTCTGGCGGGGCGAGCGCCGCTACGAGGGCGTGATCCCCAACCTGCGCCGCCGCTACGAGGAGACCGATTCCGACTACATTCGCAGCAAGATCGAGAGCGTGATGAGCCGCACGCCGTGCGCCGCCTGTGACGGCTCGCGCCTCACCAAGGTCGCGCGCGCGGTCACGCTGGCCGGGAAGCCCATCCACGAGCTGACCGACTGGCCCGTTGCCCAGCTTCACGCCTGGGTGGAGGATTTGTTAGACGATGGCGTGCTCACGCCCAAGAATCGCGCCATCGCCGAGCGGCCCTTCCGCGAGATCTGCGACCGCCTGAAGTTCCTGATCGATGTAGGACTGGACTATCTCACGCTGAGCCGCTCGGCCACGACGCTCTCCGGCGGCGAGGCGCAGCGCATCCGCCTGGCGACGCAGGTCGGCTCGCGGCTGACGGGCGTGCTCTACGTGCTGGACGAGCCGAGCGTCGGCCTGCACCAGCGCGACACGGCCCGGCTGATCAACACCCTCAAGGAGATGCGCGACCTGGGCAACACGGTGCTCGTGGTCGAGCACGACGAGGAGACGATCCGCGCCGCCGATTGGATCTTGGATCTGGGGCCAGGCGCGGGCGAATACGGCGGCAAGGTGGTGGCCGCCGGGCCGGTGGCGGAGATCGAGGCGCACGAGGCATCCATCACAGGCGCCTATCTCTCCGGGCGGCGACGGGTGCCCGTGCCGGAGCAGCGGCGCGATGGCAACGGCGAGGCGCTGGTCGTGCGCGGCGCGCAGGAGCACAACCTCAAAGAGATCGACGTGCGCTTCCCGCTGGGGCGCTTCATCTGCGTGACGGGCGTCTCCGGATCGGGGAAGAGCACGCTCATCATCGAGACGCTCTATCAGCGCCTGGCGCAGATCCTCAACGGCGCGCGTGATCCGGCGGGCAAGATGCAGGCGTTGGAAGGCGTGGAGCATATCGACAAGGTCGTCAACATCGACCAGTCGCCCATCGGGCGGACGCCGCGCTCGAATCCGGGGACATACACGAGCGTCTTCACACCGATTCGGGAGCTGTTCGCGGAGCTGCCGGAGGCCAAGATGCGCGGCTACGACAAGGGACGCTTCAGCTTTAACGTCAAGGGCGGACGCTGCGAGGCTTGTCAGGGGCAGGGGACGCTGCGCATCGAGATGCAATTCCTGCCGGAGGTCTACGTTCCCTGCGATGTTTGCCACGGCACGCGCTACAATCGCGAGACCTTGCAGATTCGCTACAAGGGCAAGAACATCGCGGAGGTGCTGGATATGACGGTGACGGAAGCGCGGGAGTTCTTCGCGGCGATCCCCAAGATCGTGGGCAAGTTGGACACGCTCTGCGAGGTGGGCCTGGGTTACATCCGATTGGGGCAGCCCTCGCCGACGCTTTCCGGCGGCGAAGCGCAGCGCGTCAAGCTCTCGCGCGAGCTATCGAAGCGCTCGACGGGACAGACCTTCTATCTGCTGGACGAGCCGACGGTGGGGCTGCACGCCGCCGATGTCGATAAGTTGATTCAGGTCTTGCAGCAGTTGGTCGCGGGCGGCAATACCGTCATCGTCATCGAGCACAATCCCGACGTGGTCAAGGTCGCCGATTGGATCATCGACCTGGGGCCGGAGGGCGGGGACGCCGGCGGGCATGTCGTGGCCGAGGGCACGCCGGAGGCGGTGGCGCAGGTCGAGCATTCCTACACGGGGCAATATCTCAAGCGCTGGCTGATGCGAGAATCGGAGGGCACACATGCAAGCAAAAGTGAAAGTAAAGGGGAAAGTAAAGGTGAAAGCAAAAAGAAGCATCAACCATCTGATTAAAGGCATCGTGTTAATCTGTCTCATCTTCGCAGCCGTCGGCGAGAGGGTGGCGCGGGTTGGGGCACAACAGCCGTCCAATCCCACGAATCTGTTGACCAACGGCGATTTTGAGTCCTGGGATTGGAACATCAACTCGTGGCCCCTGCAAGATGGGATCCCGGAAGTTCAGGTCTGTCCCGGCTGGCGGGCTTATTACGTGGACTCGCCGCCGCCCAACGTCCCCTCGCCTGAAAATTGGAAACGCCCGGAGTTCCGCGATGTCAAAGCCGCCGAGTTCTCCCATCGCGTACACAGTGGCGCTCTGGCCCAAAAGTATTTCACCTTTGGCGGGCAGCACATCGCGGGGTTGTACCAACAGGTCGGCGGGATCGCGCCAGGCACGCCGCTGCGCTTTTCGGCTTACATGATGACGTGGGGCTGTATGGCCGGGCATGGGGAGTGGAACATCTGCCCGACCGGGGATAAGTCCAACAATCCGGCGCCGATGCACACGCGCATCGGTATCGATCCCACCGGCGGCGCCAATCCCTGGGCCGCCAGCGTGGTGTGGTCGCCGGAGCAGGATGCGTATGATCAGTGGACATTGTTCCAGGTCGATGCCACGGCCCAGAACAGCACCGTGACAGTCTTCACCTACTCCTATGCCGACTGGTTCGACAGCGTCTTTCGAATTCACAACGATGTCTATATCGACGACGCCAGCTTGATCGCGCTGAACGAGACGCCCGCCCCGCTGCCGACAGCCACCCCCGCGCCGCCGATGGACACGCCGGTCTCCGCGCCGGAGGATACGCCGGCGCCTGAGCCGACGTCATCGCCGCCCACCGCGCCGCCGCAGCCAACGGCCACAGCCACAGCTACGGCCACGATGACACCTACGGCAACCCTCCCCCCGACGGCGACACCGTTCCCATCACCAACGGCGACGGAAACAGCGCTGCCCACCAGCACATCCGCGCCTGCGACGGCGATGCCCAGCGCGACGCCATCTCCCCCCGTTATGCCCGCCGGCGAGTCTGAGCGCACGGGATCGACTGTACTCATGGTGTTGCTGGTGATTGGGGCCTTCGGCGGCGGAGTGTGGTTGGGGAAGAAGTGGTTATAGCGGAGGGGCTGGAGGTATAGTATTCGATTTCACCGCGAAGAGGCAAGGCTTAGCCCCGAAGGTAGTTCCTTCGGGGCTGATCGTCTCACTCGCACGCGCCCATGGGGAGGAGCACGTGGAAGGTGCTACCGGGGCACATTGCTTCATCGTGACCGGCGCTTTCCACCCAGATGCGCCCGCCGTGCGCCTCGATGATGCCGCGCGCAATCGCCAGCCCCAGGCCGGGGCCGCCGCCTTTGAAGTCGGTGCGGCTCGAGGAGTGCAATTGGACTTGGCCCATCTGGTAGAACTTCTTGAAGATCAGGTCATGATACTCCGGGTCGATGCCGATGCCGGTATCGCGCACAGCAATTTTGACGTGATCGTCCCGAACCAGGCTTCCGGCGACGATGATTTGGCCGCCATCCGGCGTATATTTGATCGCGTTGCCGACCAGGTGATCGAAGACTTTGTACAGCAAGCTCGGATCGCCAGCGATCTTCGGCAGCGCCGCAAGCCCCGTGATGGTCAGATCCAACCGGCGCTCCTCCAAAGCCTGGTGGAAAGTTCGCTCTACATCGATGAAGATCCGCTCTAGATCCACAGGCCGCTTGACCATATTCATCGTCTCGTTGTCCAGCATCGCCACATCCAACATACTGTTGACGATGCGATGAAGGCGCTCAGTCCCAGAGAGGATGCCCTGCACCAGCGACGCCAACTCCTTGCGCTGCTCGGAGGCCATCGCCTCGAGCACCTGCGTGTAGCCCTTGATGACCGTGAGCGGCGTCCGCAACTCGTGCGCGGCGACGCGGATAAAATCGGACTTGTTCTGGTCCATCTTCTCCAGCGTTTGATACGCCTGATTCAGTTCCTCGGTGCGTTCCCGCACGCGCTCTTCCATCTCATCGTAGAGGCTGGCGTTCTCTAAGGCGATGGCCGCCTGGCCGGAGAAGGCCAGCACCAACCGCGCATCCTCCGGCGTGAAGGCGCCGACCTTCCGCCGCGTCAGCGAAATCATGCCGATCACGCGATCCTGTGTGATGAGCGGAATCCCCATCCACGAGCGGTGCATTTCCAGCCCCGGCGTCTGCTGGAAGCGGGGATCGTGGCGCGTGTCGGCGATCAGGAGCGGCGCGTGGCTCTGGCTGATCTGCTCGTAGACATCCCCCGCGCGCAGCGCGACGGTGACGCCCGTGTGCTGGTAGCTGGCAGGGAAGCCGCGCTGCGCCACGCTCTTCAGCACATCGCCGCGTTGAATCAGCACCGATCCGCGCCCGTAGGGCATCACCTTGTGCAATTGATCCAGGATGCGCGCGGGCACCTCGCGCAGATCGAGGCTGCTGGCTAACTCGCGCCCGGTCTGCTCCAGCGATTCGGCCAACTGGCGGCGATATTGCTCCGAAGCGTATAACTCCGCGTTGCGAACGGCGATGGCGATCTGGTTGGCCAACGCCTGCATCACCTCGGCGTCCTCTGGTTCGAATGCGCCGACAACCTCGCTCTGGATATCCAGGACGCCGATGGCCTGCGTCCCGACGAGCAGGGGCAGTGCGATCATCGCCTGGGTAGCGGGCAGATCGCGCATCTGGAGGAAATCGCTCGCCTGATGGACGTTGTTCTCGCGTCGCCGGACGCCCATGCGGTAGACATCGCCGATGACGCTCGGTACATCCAGCGGGATGCGCAGATCCAACGCCTCATCACCCATCCGGGTTCCCACACGAAGCGCCAGCGCTGTCTCGTCCTCGTTCGGCATCCAGATGCCCACAAAGTAGTAGTCGAAGCTCGTCTGGATGAGATCCACGACGCGCGGCAGCAGCGTATCGATTTTCAGCAGCGATGTGATCTGATGCCCGACCTCGATGCTGGTAGCCAGCGCGCGATTCGTCGTCTGCAACTGTTCGTTGAGCCAATCGCGTTCCTTGAGCGTCTTGCTCAACTGCTCTTTATTGCGGAAGAAGTCATCCGCGCGCTTCTTGGCGCGCAGATAGCTCATCGTCGAGTACTGGGCCATCACGTAGAGGCTGCCGGCGGTGTTGCTGGCGATCAGGGCCGCGATGCCGGCCAGCACCAGCGCGGGCGGCAGGACATTCGCCGGGAAGCTGAGCAGGAAGGGCAGCAGGAGCAGCATCCCCAGGCCGGTCATCCGCAGCGCGCCTCGGCGGGGCAGGAGTAATCCGGCGGCGGACGCGACTAAGGTCAGAATATAGGGGAGCACATTGCGCAGGGGCCAATCTGGGGGCGCCATCATGACGCTGAGGAACATAAAGGTCAACAGGCCGCCGATGTAGAGATGGGCCGCCGTGTTGTACGCGCGGCGCTGATTCAGGTAGATGTGAGCCAGCGCGACGAAGATGATCACGCCGGTAAAGGGGAGGAAAATCCAGAAGGCGGCTAAGGTCAGCGGATCGACCGAGAGGAGGAGCAACAGCATGATGGGCATCAGGCCGGCCAGCAACCACGTCGTACCCCGTAACATCTCCTGGAGATAATCGCGGCGGAGACGTAGGATGAAGTCGGTGTATTCCTTTCCTTCCAAGTCGAAAGCGGTAGCTTTCTTAACGCTGTCGGATAGCTTAAGCATAGAAGGTCAGGGGCCAGTCCATTCTTACTCTACCGGCAGCCAGATATAGAATTTGCTGCCGGGGTAGGTCTGCTCATCGTGGCCGGGACTTTCCACCCAGATGCGTCCGCCGTGCGCCTGGACGATCCCGCGCGCAATCGCCAATCCCAGGCCGGGGCCGCCGCCCTTGAATCGGGTGCGCCCGGAGGAATGCACGGCCACTTCACCCATCTGATAGAATTTCTCGAAGATCAACTCCTGATATTCAGGATCGATGCCGATGCCGGTGTCCGCAACGGTGATTTCGACGATGGGCGCTTCATCCTCGATCTGGATGACTTGACCGGCGACGCGGATCTCGCCGCCGTCGGGCGTGTACTTGATCGCGTTGCCGATAACGTTGCGCAACACCTTCTGGATCAAGCCGCCATCCGCTTTGATCTTAGGCAAATCCGAGATGCCCTCCGTGATCAACGTAATCTGCCGTTCCTTCAGAGCCGCATCGAAGGAGCTACAGACCGGATCATATTCATCCCGGATTTCTATGAGGCGCTTGGTCATATTGAGCGCCTGATTGTCGATCATCGCCACATCCAACATACTGTTGACAATCCCGTGCATACGCTCGGTGCCGTTGACGATACCGTGGAGGAAGGGATCGGTCGTGTCGCTGCCGGCCAAATTCTTGAGCATCTGGCTGTAGCCTTTGATGACAGTCAGCGGCGTGCGCAGCTCGTGCGCCACCACGCGGATGAAATCGGACTTGTTCTGATCCATCTTCTCCAGCGTCTTGTACGCGTGATTAAGTTCCTCGGTGCGCGCCCGCACGCGCAACTCCAGTTCCTCGTTGAATTCGCGGATCTCCTCGTAGAGATGGGCGTTCTCCAGGGCGATGGCGGCCTGGCCGGCAAAGGCCAAGACCAACTGAGCATCCTCGGAGGAGAAGGCGTTGACCTCCTGGCGCGTTAGCGAAATCATACCGACGACTCGATCCTTGGCGATGAGCGGGACGCCCATCCACGAGTGATGCCGCTCCAGATCATGAAGCTGTTGGAAACGCGGGTCTTCTAGCGTATCCTTGATGATGAGCGGCTCGTGAGTGCTGGCCATTTTATCGAAGACATCGCCCTTGCGGATGAAGACGGTGACGCCCTCGTTCTGGTGGCTGAGGGGGAAACCGCGTTGCGCAATACTGCGCAGCGCGTCGCCCTCCTGGATCATCACGGAGCCGCGTCCATAGGGTACGACGTCGGCTAACTCTTCCAGGATACGAGCGGGCACCTCGCGCAGATCCAAGCTGCTGGAAAGCACGCGCCCGGTCTGCACGAGCGACTCGGCCAGTTGACGGCGGCTTTGCTCGGCAGTGTACAATTCGGCGTTGCGAATGGCGACGGCTAATTGGTTGGCCAGCGCCTGCATCACCGAGCGGTCGTCCTCGTTGAAGGCGGCGATGATCTGGGATTGAATATCCAACACGCCCAGGGTCTGCTTACCGATTTGCAGGGGCAGCGCCAACGAGGAGCGCGTGTGAGGCAATTCGGCAATTGAAAAGTAGTCGGGGACATTATGGACATCGTTCACGGTGCGGACATCGCCGCTTTGGAAGACACTGACGATGATGCTGGCAGAGGAAATCGGGATGTGCAGCCCTTCCAATCGCCGGCGTTCGAGGCGCTCATAGGCCGTCCGGATCCCCGCCTGCAGGACGAGCGTATCATCCAGCTCGTGGGGCCGCCACACGCCGACAAAGTAGTACCCGAAGTTCTCCTGAATCAGATTCACGACCTCAGAGAGCAAAATATCGATCTTGAGGATCGAGGTAATCTGTTGGCCCACCTTGTTGCTGGTCCCCAGCGCGCGATTGGTCGTCTCCAGCTCCTGATAGAGCCACTTCCGCTCTTCTAAGGCCTTGCTCAACTCCTCCTTGTTCTGCCAGAACTCATCCACGCGCCGCCGCATCTGAATGTAGCTTTCGGCGGATAGGATGGCAGTTTTATACAGGCTGCCGGCGGTGAGATTGGCGATCCCGGTAGAGGCAGCAGCCAAGAGCAACGCCAGCACGAGGGTATAGCCGTTCACCTGCACCAGCAGCGCGACGGGAATGGTGAGGACAAAGGCGATTGCGGTGAAGAACAACGCGGAGGCCGGCGGCAGGAAGATGCCCGCCGTCGAAGCGATCAGGGTCAGGATGAAGGGGGCGCTTTCGCGAAACGCCGTGCCGCCCATCGTCCTGTCCCCGCCAAGCATAAAGAACAACATCGCAACGACGAAGCCGGAGAGATAAACGTAGACCGCCCAAATATATCTTTCTTTCTTATGCAACAGATACTCGGCCAACCAGTTGAAGGCGGCAATGACGACAAAGGGCGTGAAGGCCCAGTAGTGAATTGTGCTGAAATCGCCAAATCGAGGCGCCGCTGTGGTCAACGTGAGAATGCCAATGATGGGAATGCTCCACGTAACCATAATCAGCGTGTGGAGATAACCTTCTTGCATGTCGTGGATATAATCGACCGACGCCGGCATCTTTTTTAATTCATTCACCGCTGGCTCCTAAATTAGCAAAGGGGCGACTTATTCTTACGGATTACCCAACCACACCTTATCCATATCATCCGATAATTCCTTATAAGCTACCTTCCCTCCCGACGCGGCTAAATCGGCGGCGCGGGAGAGAGGTTGTTTTGCTTCCTCGATACGCCCCTGCACGATGTAGACACGTCCCAGGGTATGCAGCGTACGCGCTTTATCGATATCGCTCTCCGCCCAACTGACCGCATATTGCGCGATCTGTTCGGCTTCCCCCCACCGCTCAGGGATATGATCGGCGTAGAAGCGGGCCAGCGCGTTCAGAACCTCGAAATTATAGGGCGCCAACTCCCGCGCGTAGAGCAGATCTCCGTGAGCCGCTTCGATGGCGGGCGGCGATTGGCGGCGGCGCACCCACGAGCGCGCGATATAGACAATGGGCTGCTCCGGGAGGCCGGTCGCCGGCATTGTGGGACTGAGCGTCATCGTCCGGCTGATGGCCTGCTGTCCCTCATCGACCCGATCCAGGCGCGCCAAAGCAATAGCCAGCCACGACTCCGCATGGACGTACGAAGGCGCGATCTCCTGCGTCTCTTCGTAGATCTGAAGCGCCTCTTGATAGTATAACTCCGCCGCCCAATCGAAGGCATCCACAGCTTTCTCGTATTGCCCCTGATAATAATAGATCATCCCCGTCTCGAAGTGCGGTTCCGGCAAGGTGTGCTCAAACGAAACGGCGGTTTGGAAAGCGTCGATTGCATCATTCCAGCGGCGAAGTGCGAAGTAGGCGTGTCCCAGACCGATGTAGATTTCGGGCCGTTCCTTCTCCAAAGATTGCGCGTGCTCGAAATCGGCGAGCGCCGCGCGATAGGCGTCTGACTCTAAATAGACATTGCCCCGCTGGATACGCACGTCAACGTCATTGGGATTGTTCACAATCTCTGTATCGAACTGCGTCGGTGGGGCGGATATGGGCGTGGGCGTCGGGCTGGGCGGCGGGGTGGACGTCTTAGTAGGACGCGGCGTCGCTTCAACTTCGACTTCGACCTCGGCCTCGTCCGCACCGGGAATCTGCGTGGCCGTGGTCGTCTGCGTCGCCCCCACCGCGTTGACTATCGGCAGCGTGGCGCTCTCCGTCGGCTTCGGGGCGGCAGGCCCAGAGCGCGACATCCACAACAGCCCAATGAACCCGGCGTAGACGACGACGACCAGGAAGGCCAACACGCCTAAGATCAACTTCTGGCCTTGGGTTAGCCCCGCTCCTTTGCGCCTGGATTTCTTCTTTGACCCTTTCTCTTCCTCAGCGGCTGCCGGCGCTTTTTCCCCTCGAAAACGGCCAAGAAGCTTCTGGAGAAAGGATGTCTCTTTCTGTTCGCTCTCAGATTCCGAGTAATCGAGGGCGGAGAGAAGATCATCCCAACCCTCCTCCGAAACCTCAGATGACTCTGGATCTAGTCCTTCCGGGCGGTCATTTGGATTTAAGTCCATGGAATTCATTCTCCTTCAATACCATGGGATGGTTTGCACATGATCGCGCTGCCATTGTGCCGTCATTGCGCAATCAATGGATTAAAGCGACGAGCCATTTGCTCGTGAGGAAAATGATGAGCGCTTTCATCCATTCGGTACCTTAGATGTTAATAGTATAAATCGAGATAGATTAAAAAGCAACTAACTGCTCCGCTCCGTTTGCCCGGCGTTTGTTGTAGTATAACCAGCGCTCCATTTCATTACGGCTTGTGTCTCAAAGTATTCGCCATGTCGTGCCAGGCTCTCGCCCGATTGCTAAATCCGGCGGTTAGGCGGGGATTAGCAATCCCCTTGGAGCCAGGGGGCCAGGTGGCGAAGACTTTGAGACAGTAACCATTACATATCTGAACACAAGTAAAACCTGTGTGTGTTCAGATTTTATATTTTATAAAGTTGCTGGAATTATTTGGAGATTTTCTGGAGAAAGGTATAATGGTAACATTTTACGATATCCGCAGGATAGAGACGAGATGCCATAACATTCGTCATCCGTCATCTTTAACCCTTAATTCTCAACCCTTAACACCAACACAAGGAACACAACCTATGAACCACGAGATGCTGCTGACCTTTGGCCTGATCCTCATCACCATCGGCTTGTTTGTAAGCGATCGGATGCGCTCGGATCTGGTGGCGTTCCTGCTCCTGGTCACGCTGATGCTCACCGGCCTGGTGACGCCCGACGAGGCGCTGGCAGGATTCTCAAATCCCGCGCTGGTGATGGTCGCCGGGCTGTTCGTCGTTGGCGGAGCGGTCTATCAGACAGGTCTGGCCCACGCCATCGGCCGCGGGATGATGCGCCTCACCGGCTCCAACGAGACGGGCATTTTGGTGATTACGATGATCACGGTGGCCCTGCTCTCCGCCTTTATGAGTTCCGTGGGCGCGACGGCGGTCTTGATCCCGGTGGTGATGAGCATCGCGTGGGAAGCGCGCGTCAACCCCTCCCGTCTACTGATCCCGCTGGCCTTCGCCTCGCTCATCGGGGGGATGCTGACCATCATCGGCACCGCGCCCAACCTCATCGTCAGCGACGAATTGGTCTCGCATGGGATGGCCCCGTTTGCCTTCTTCTCCTTCACACCCATCGGCCTGATCGTGCTGACAATTGGCGTCGCCTTCATTCTAGTAGTGGGACGTCATCTGCTCCATCCCCGCGTCTCCGGGGATCAGCAGCGCCCGCGCGTAGCCACCCTTTCTTTGGATGAACTGGCGGAAGATTATCAATTGACCGATAATCTCTTCCAAGTGCGCGTGCGACGCGGCTCCGCGCTCATCGGCAAAACCTTAGCCGAGGCCCATCTACGCGCCAAATATCACGTCACCGTCGTCGAGATTCAGTATTGGCCCGACCGCGAGCAAGCGCCGCTCCCCGCGCACCCCGTCACGCCACAGACCGTGGTGCGCCGTAACGCCATCCTCCACATCCAGGGCACGCCGGAACAGGTCACCCACATGGCCCATCGCGAACGGCTGGGGATTCAATCCTCAGAGGAGGGACGCATTCTCTCCCACGAAATCGGCATGGTAGAGTTGTTACTCCCGCCCCGCTCCCGCCTCCTGGGACGCACGCTGCAAGAGGTGCGCTTCCGCGATCGCTATGGGCTGACGGTGCTCTCCCTGCGGCGGTTGGGCAAACGGTTAGATGGCGATCCCGCCGCCACGAAGTTGCGCTTCGGCGATACGCTCTTAGTCCTGGGAACATGGGAGCAGATTTTGGACCTGCAACAATCCAACGGGGATTTCGTCATCGTCGGGCAGCCGAAGGAGCTGCTCACAGCTCGATACTCGACCAGCCACGCGGTGCTCGCGGCGGTCATCATCTTGGGAATGCTCTTTCTGCTGGTGACCGAGATCCTGCCGGCGGTGACGGCGGTCTTCCTGACCGCCGCCGCGCTGATCGTCACCGGCTGCCTCTCGGTGGAGCAGGCCTACAAGGCCATCAACTGGCAGAGCCTGATGCTCCAGGCGGGGATGTTGCCGCTGGCCGTCGCGCTGCAGAAGACGGGCGGCATCAACTTCATCGCGGAGACGCTGACCAACACCCTGGGGATGTGGGGGCCGGTCGCTTCGATGGGCGCCCTCTTCGCACTGACCTCGATCTTCAGCCAATTCATCTCCAACACCGCGACGACGGTGCTGATGGCGCCCATCGCCTACCAGACCGCCGTCAATTTGGGCGTCAGCCCGCGCGCCTGCCTGATGGCGGTGGCAGTGGCGGCCTCCACCGCCTTCGCCACGCCCATCGCCTCGCCCAACAACACACTCGTGATGGCTCCCGGCGGCTATCGCTTCACCGACTATCTGAAGGTCGGCCTGCTGCTGGAGGTGATCATTATGGCGGTGAGCCTGGTGCTCCTGCCGTGGTTCTTCCCGCTATAAAGGAGGAAGCTTGCCACACCTCACCACGCAAAACACGGGAGGACGTGAATGTCCTCCCGCGCATCGGCCACAAAATAGATCCGAAGAGTTTTTGAGAAACCCTTCGGGTCTGTGCTAATTTATCACCTCAACCAGCGCCGTCATCCCCCAGCGGAGTTCCGGCGGCGGCGATTCAAGTTCGATCAGCACGGGATAGGTCACGTCGCCGCGATAGTCGGCGCTCTGCTGCTTGATGCGCGTGATGCGGCCCGTGAACGATTGATCGGGCAGCGCGTCCACGGTGACGCGCACCTCCTGCCCGACAGCCAAGTGGACGACGTCCAACTCCGTCGCGTCCAAGGTCTTGAGCCGCAGGTGATCCAACGCCGCCAGCACGAGCACGGGATGCTCCGTGCTCACGTTAGCGCCGACCTCGACGTGAACCTGCGTCACGGCGCCATCGAAGGGCGCGCGCAGCGTGGTGCGCGCCAACGCGACCTCCGCCGCGCGCCGATCCGCCTCGGCCTGTCGCACCTCGGCTTCGGCTTGTGCGATCTCCGCCGCCGTCGGGCCGGCCTTCACCAGCGCCAACTCCGCCGCGGCCGCGTCGACCTGCGCCTCAGCCGCGCGGACGCCCGCGTTCACCGCGCGGAGATGCGCCACCTGAATCGCAGGCAGCACCGCGACGCGCGCTTCCGCCGCCTGCACCTTGAGGCGCAACAGTTGGAGCCGCTTCTGATCCGCCGGCTCGTCGCTCCCCTCAAGCTCGTTAATCGTCAGATCCGCCTGTTTGAGCGCGGCGCGGGCCGCTTCCAACTCGGCGCGAGCGCCCGCCAACGCGGCGGCCTGCACGCCCGATTGGAGTTGATCCCGCACGGCGACGGCGCCCGCAAGCGACCCCTCGGCGGCCTCGATCTGGGCCTCAGCGGCCGCGATCTCCTCCGCGCGCGGGCCGGCCTTCACCAGCGCCAATTGCGTCTCGGCGATCTCCACCGCCGCCTCGGCCTCCTCCAGCGCCAGATTGGCGGCGGCCTGATCCAATTGCACCAGCGGCTCGCCCGCCGTCACCTCCGCGCCGACCTCGACTGGCAGCGCGGCCACCTCGCCGGCGACCTCGAAGCGCAGCGCGCTCCACTGCGCCGGCTCGACCGTTGCCTCGAAGATGATGGGCGGCGCGACGTCTTGGGTAAGCGCGTCGGCCCGCGCGGGAGCGGGGGCGAGCGTCAGAAGGGCCAACAACATCAAAACCAGAATGCGCTTCTTCATAAGTGATCCTCTATTCATTTCGTTCGTAGTCAGCGTAGTCAAGTTCGTAGTCAGGCACGTAATGAAATGGAGTGCCGTCTTGATACTCGCCAGAATACCTTGCGATTTCAAAGACGCTACTCCATTCGCTTCGGACGCTACTCCATTCACTTCGTTCATTACGTAGCTTACTACGAACTTTATTATTTCTTGATCTCGACCTGCGCCATCATGCCCCAGCGGAGCCAATCGGGGGCGGGATTGTCCAGAACGATGAGGACGGGATAGACGACCTCGCCTAAGTAATTCACGCCCTGCGGATCGATGCGCTGGACACGACCGACTAAGGGCTGATCGGGGCGCGCGTCCAGCGTGATGACCACGGCCTGGCCCACCGCCACCTGCGCGATGTCCAGCTCCGAAAGATCCTTGGTCTGGATGCGCAATTCGTCTAACGTCGCCAGCGTCGCGACGGGCGCGCCCGCCGCCACCGTATCCCCCACGCTCACGGGCAGATCGGTCAGCGTGCCGGCGAAGGGCGCCTCGACGCGGCTGAAGTCGAGCAGGGTGCGCGCCTGGGATACAGCCGCCGTGGCGCGCCGCACGCCCGCTTCGGCGGCCGCGATCTCCTCCGCGCGGGGGCCGGCCTCGGCCAGCGCCAACTGCGCCGTGATCGCGTCCCGCTGCGCGATGACGGACTGGACATCGGCCTGGGCCGCGCCCACCTCCGCCTGCGACATCCCCGGCGCCGCGTCGCGCTGCGCCCGCGCGGCGACCATCGCCGCGTAAGCCGCCTCCATCTGGAAGCGCGCGATCTCCTCGAAGGTGCCCAACGCCGGGCAGAACTCCTCGGTGCTGCCGTCGGGGAACGTCACCTCGTAGCACTCCATCGTCTCATCGTGCGCCTCATCCGCCCGGAAGTGATTCAACTCGGCCTCCATCGCCGCCGCCTGCGCGTCCAATCGATCCGCCTCGCTGCCCAGGCGCTCGACCTCGCGCTGCGCGCTGGCCTGATCGATGAACGCCTCGGCGGACGCGAGGTGCGCCTCGAGCGCGTCGATTTGCTCCGGGCGCGCGCCGGCTTCGGCAGCGGCCAACGACGCGCGCGCCATCGCCAGCCCGGCCTCCGCCTGCCGGATGGCGACCTCCGCATCCGTCGTGTCGAAGGCGACGAGCAGCTCCCCCGCCGCGACGCTGTCGCCCTCCGCCACCGGGATCTCCGCAATCGCCCCACCCTGACCGGCCCGCAACGTGACCGAGCGCGCGGGCACGACCACGCCCTCCGCTGCCACATTGCCCGTCGCACGCTCCTGGACGACGGGCAACGGCGTCGGCGTTCCCTCCCGCGAGGGCAACCACTCCGCACAACCGGTTAGGACAAGCATCCCGACGATAAGAAGAACCGCCCAACGCACTACGCAATACGCATTACGCACTACGCAATAGATTTCACTCATACGCTAAAACCTCCCGAATGGTCAAGCGCGACGCATTACGCGCGGGCATCAAGCTGGCGACGACGGAGAGGACGACGACGATGACGAGCCAGATGACGAAGCCCTGCGCGGTGAAGGCGAAGGGCGCCGGGGTGTTGAAGATGGCCAGGCTGATGACGTTGGAGAGCAGCGCGCTGATGGGGAACGAGAGCAGCGCACCCACGACGTAGCTGATCAGGCCGATGATCAAGCCCTCGACGATGACGAGCCGCGAGACGATCTCGTTGTGGGCGCCGATGGCGCGCATTACGCCGATCTCGCGCGTGCGCTCCATCACGTTCATGCTCATCGTGCCCGTCAGGCCGATACTGCCGACCAGCGCCGTCATCCCCGCCATCACCAGCAGCACGATGGTCACAATCCCCAGCAGCTCGGTAACGGAGGAGGTGAACGCTTTGCCGGCCTCCGTCGTCTGGACATCGAAGCCCTGCGCGCGGAAGTGCGCGTCCAAGCGCGCGCCCACGTCCTGCTGGAAGGCCAGATCGTGGGCCTCAGTGACGATCCGGTAGCTGGACGCCCGCTGGCCCGCCTTGATGGCGCGAGCGACGGGCGCATAGTTGGCGTAGGCGACCAGATCCTCAAAGCCCGTGTACTGGAAGACGCCGACGATGGTCCAATCCTCCTCGCGCCCGCCCACGTTGAGGCGCAGCACATCGCCCGGCTGGAGATCGGGGGACTCGTCCCAGAAGGCCTCGTTGACGGCGACAGCGCGCTCGTCGCCGGGCAAGAGCCAGCGTCCCGCCAGCAGCGTCGGCTCGATGAGGGTGCTATCGGCGGGCGGGGCGATCAGCCCGATGGCATCCGAAGGGGCCCCATCCGCGTGGATCAGCTCGGCGCCGGTGGTGAGCCACACCTCGACATCGACGACGCCGGGCACGCGCAGCGCCTGCTGCGTGATCTCTTCGATACGGTAGGACTGCGCGAAATCCAACTGCACATCGGCGCCGAAGTATTGGGCCACCTGCGCCGTTCTCGCGTCCATCGCGACCTGGGTATTGAAGACAGCGATGAAAATCGCGCCGCCCAACGTCAGCGTGAAAAGTGTGAGCGCCAGCCGCCCCTTGCGCCGGAAGGTGTTGCGAATGGAGATCAGCAGTGGGCGTGAAAGGGTCTGCAAACGGTGCAACTGGCGATCTAACCAGCCCTGCTTGCGCGATCCGCCGTCGATGCCGGTGCTGGTGAGCGCCTTACGCACCGTCGTCCGCGAGCCTTTGAGCACGGGCCGCAATCCGGCCAGCGGCGGTACAACCAATCCGATCAGCACCTGGAAGAGGACGGCCTGCGGGAGAATTTGGAAATCCTGAAGCACGAAGTGGACAATATCGGCGGCGAAGCTGGCGAGCGCGTAGGCGCCCCAACTGCCCAGCGGCACGGCGATGAGCACGGCGATCACGCCAAAGCTCGAGATCATCAGCATATACATCGCGATCACCTGGAAGCGGCGCGCGCCGACCAGCTTCATGATCCCGATCTGGCGCAGGTGTTGGCTCAGCAGGGCGGACATCGTGTTGGCGATGAGGGAGCTGCTCAAGAAGACGATGAGCACGCCCAAGATAATGAGCACGGCCAGCAGCGCCTCGATAATGCCGGCGATGGGATGCTCGGCGGCGGCGGTGGTGGAGCCGAAGACGTAGCGCCCGGTCGATTCCACGCGGTCGTTGACGGCGGTCGCCACGGCGTCGATGTGGGCCTTGTCGTGTGGATCCCCGGTCACGGTGACGCGCAGCCGGTCGAGTTGCGGCGGCTGATGCAGCCACGGCAGCGTATCCACAGCGACGTAGCCGCGATACTGGCCCATAATCAGGTTGTAGATGTCGCTCTGATCCAGCCCCGCCCCGACGACGGTCAATGCCCGCCGGGCGCCGTCCGGGAGTTCGATCTGCACAGCGTCGCCGATTTCCAGTCCCAGCGCCTCGAGCGTCTGCTCTTCCAGCACAATCTCCTGCTCGCCGGGGCGGAGCGTGCCCTGCGGGCGCAGCAGGCGGAAGATGTTCTGAGGTTCAGATTCGTCGAAGGCCTTCACCACCATCTCGTCCCACGCCTCCGACCCAACGCGCACGCGCACCTGGAATTGACGGTAGCCCTCGGCCTCGCCGACGCCCTCGACACGGCGCACCGCATCGACTACGTCGGACTCGAAGGGCGTGGTGATCAGCTCGATGTTGGCGGGATTAGCCGCCGCGTAGCTGCGGTCGAGATCCTCCGCTAAGATCACGTAGGCGCCCGCGATCACGCCGATGGCGAAGACGCCCACGGCGATGGAGGCGACGACCAAGAGCGTCCGCGCTTTGTTGCCCCACAGATCGGCGAAGACTTTACGCCAGCGAGGTCTAAGCACTGTTTTTGTCACTCCGCTTCAGCCGAGCGTGCGCGACTTGGGCGATCTCGGCCCGCATCGCCTGCGCATGCTCCATCAACTCCGTGAAAGTAGCGCGCTCCAACGTCGCGACCTCGACGGGCGTCTCGGACGCGGCGCGGACGTTGGCGGTCGTGTGGCGCGCGTGCAGCAGGCTGATCTCGCCGAAGTACTGCCCCGGCCCCATCCGCGCCACGATCTCTTCTGTTTCTTCTAGACCGCCGGGGTGCTTGTGGGTGACGTCGATATAGCCGTCGGTGACGATGTAGAAGGTGTCGTTCGGCGCGTCCGCGTGCAAAATCGGCTCGCCGGGCGCGTAGCGACGCGCCTGGAGATGCTTGGTCGCGTGGAGCATCTGGCGATGGGAGAGGCGCGGCAGCGCGTTCGCCACCGCCTCGTGGATCACCTCGCCATCGGAGAGCAGGAGCGAGCGCGAGGCGCGCTCCGCCAGCGAGGTGTCGTGCGTCACCATCACGATGGTCTTACCCTGATGGACAAGCCCCTCGAAGATGTCATAGATCGCGTCGGCGGCCTTGGAATCCAAGTTGCCCGTCGGCTCGTCGGCCACGATGATGGGCGGATCGTTGGCGAGCGCGCGAGCAATCGCGGCGCTCTGCTGCTGGCCGCCGGAGACGGCGGCGGGCATCGTATCCGCCAGATCCGCCAGGCCAACCTTCTCCAGCAGATCCCACGCGCGTGATTCCCGCGCCAGCGGATCGTACATGTTGCAGAAATCCATCGGCAGCATGACATTTTCCAGCAGCGAAAGCTGGGGCAGGAGTTGATAGAACTGGAAGACGATCCCCAGATGGCGGCCCCGCCACTTGGCCCGCTCGCTCTCGGTCAGATCGTGGATGTGCGTGCCCGCGATCTCAACCTCGCCGGCGGTGGGGCGGTCGATGCCGGTAATCATATTCACCAGCGTCGATTTGCCGCTGCCGGATTTCCCGACAACGCTGACGAACTCGCCCTTGCGAAAGTCGGCGTCGATGCCCTTGAGCGCGGTGAAATCGCCGGCGGGCGTGTGGAAGGTCTTGACGACTTGCTGCATCCGAATCAGAGGCTGGTCATTCTCTCGTCCCATCATATTTAAGCCCCCTCCGCGATAGGTTCCCCAACGATCAATCGCCCATCCACGATCTGCATCACGCGCGAGACCCGCTGCGCCAGGCTGTGATCGTGGGTGACCATGATGACGGTCTTGCCGCGCTCCACCAGCGCCTGAAACAGCTCGAAGATCCCCTCCGCCGTGACGGTGTCCAGGTTGCCCGTCGGCTCGTCGGCGACGATGAGCGGCGGATCGTTGGCCAGCGCGCGGGCGATGGCGACGCGCTGCTTCTGCCCGCCGGAGATCTTCGTGGGCGGCTTGTCCATGTGAGCGGCCAGGCCCACCTGATCTAAGAGATGCTGCGCCCGCTCGATGCTTTCCCGGCCCGCGAAGCGCCCACAGAAATCCATCGGCAGCAGGACGTTATCGACGAGCGAGAGTTGGGGCAGCAGTTCGAAGGTCTGGTAGACGACGCCGATGGTCTGGCCGCGCCAGAGGGCCATCCGGCTCTCGTCGAGCGTGTGCACGCCCTGGCCGTCGATCCAGATCTCGCCCTCGGTGAGATCGTCCACGCCGGTGATCATATTCACCAGCGTCGATTTGCCCGCGCCGGACTTGCCGACGATGCCCACGAACTCGCCGCGCCGGAAATCGGCGGTGACGCCCTTCAGCGCGGTAAATCCGCCGTCGCCTGTGGGATAGGTCTTTCCCACCTCGCGCAATTGCACGAACGGCGCGCCGGCGTCGGTCTCAGTCTCGGTCTTTGCGGGAGAGGCAGATGTCTCCCGTTGCTTCTGTCGTCCCCAATTGAACAATGCGCTCGCCTCCTAAAGGTCGTATTTCTGTTTTTAGATGAACACACTGTTCATTATTGTACTCTGTGTCTCTTTATTGTCAAGCCCAAGTTAAAATTTGGTAGAGAAAGACCTGACAGGTTTTGGTAACCTGTCAGGTCTGGTGCGGGGATTCGGCTCTATAAGGTATTGGCTCATGTGGGGAATTGGGTGAAAGATTGCGGATGAATTTGGCTCGGGAGGG
>CAZCAI010000085.1:0-21022 GCA_964496595.1 uncultured Anaerolineales bacterium | reverse complement strand
TTGACGTTTCACACCAACTCCATCCAGGCCAGCAGCGTCGCCTTGACGCCTTGCGGGGCCTGGATTTTCTTCAGATACGTGTTTTTGATATGCCGATCCATCTCGCGCCGGATCTCGGTCAGATGCTTCTTCGGCGTCGCCGTCTGGCGCGGGGTGTCCGGGGTGGATTCGATCAAGGGGAAGATGCGCGTGGCGTCGTCCTGGATCTGCGCCGTCTCCAGATCGTAGAGATACCAGCGCGTGAAGCCGGCCTCGTCCGACCATTCCTCCGTCTTAGCATCCCTGGCCGGCAGGCGGTAACAGAAAAAGACCGCTCGCGCATCGGGGGCGAGTTTCTGGGGGTGCGCTTTGCCGCTGAATATCCGCAAAGGCATCCGCGCCAACCGGTCGGCCAGATCGGGATGATCTTGGAGCAATTGCTGGTAAGTCAGGTGCATCTCCTCAGTCGAGGTCGTCGTCCCCTCGTAGGCCTTGTTGAACTCCTTGAGAGCCTCGTAATCATCCTCCGGCGTCAACAACTGGCGGCCTTCGATGCCGAAGGTCTTGGAAATGCGCAGCGTCTTGTGGGTCACGCGCTCGTAGAGACTGAGGATGCGGTTCAGCTCGTCCGGCGGCAAGAAATTCCATAGCCAGACGGCGCCCCGGATTTGTTCAAGCTCAGGATGATCGGCGATCATCTGCGCTTCAATCTCCGGGTCAAGGCGACGATCCACGCGCCCGATGCGCTGCATCAGCCGGACGGGGTTCCAGTGCAGGTCGTAGTTGATGATGCACGCGGCATCCTGCAAGTTGAGACCCTCGGAGAGCACATCGGTGGAGATCAGGACGCGCGTCTCCTGAAGGCCCTCTTCCGCCAGATCGGCGCTACTGGATTCATTGTAGTAAGGCGAAAAGGCGCGGATAATGTCGCTGCGGTCCCGTCTGGTGAGGCTATCCACCTCGTCCAGCGGCCCGATGCCGGCGGCGCGCAACTGGCGCTCAAGATAACGGGCTGTATCCACATATTCGGTGAAGATCAGTACCTTGTGATCTCGCAGCAGTGGGTTGTTCTGAAGCAAGCCGATCAGCGTCTGGAGCTTGTCATCCTGGGCGGGGCTAAACCCTTCCAACTCTTCGAGGAACTGCGCCAACTGGTCCATATCGAGGCCGGTCTCCATCACAATCTCGGTGACATTGTACTCTTTATTATCCAGCTTTTTGATCTTCTTCTTGAACTCCTCGGGGATGATGTCCTCGTCCAGCTCCTCCTCTTCAGCATCGCGCAAGCCGCGCTCACGAAGATCCTCCGCGATGCGGGACATCAACGCTGCGTGTTGACCTTCCCATCGGGCAGCGTATTTGGGGCTGTGCAGGCGGACGAAGTAGAGCAGCTTGAGCAACAGATCCTCACAGGTCGCCTCGAAGGCCGTGGCGGAACTCTCGAAACGCTTGAGCAGCAGCGTGCGGATCAGGCCGACGACCTGCTTCTGCCGGCCCTCGACCATCGGATCAATGGACTCATCATCGCCGCGATAATAGGCCAACGGATAGTAGATGGGGAGCGTGACGAGCGGCTGGCCCTTCAGAAAGGCTTCTTCTAAGCTTTTGAGCAGGTCGCCGTAGGTCTGAGCGAGCGAGTAATCGGCTACGTGAGGGGCTTTGCGGATCGGAAAGGAGACCCGTTGGCCGCCGTGCTGCTTCAGGCTGCGCTTGACGTAGGAGCGGCTGCGCTGCACGACCAACTCTTGGAACAGATCATCCTTGGAGAGCATCTCCTCGGCGGACTGCGCGTCGATCTCGACATGGCTATCGCCGCCGACAATCGCGTCCAGCGCCCGCTCCATCTTCCGAAAATGACCTCGCAACGTGTGAATACCCAGCGGGGCGTCACTAAAATAGCCCGGGTCTTCGCGGGAGAAGAGTTCGATGAGATGCATCAGATCGTAGAGGCTGTTGTTGATCGGCGTCGCCGTGAGCAGAAAGAGCTGCTTATCGCCGGCGATATCGTACAGTTTATCCCGGCGATCCGACGTTGTGTTGCGGAAATGGTGCGCCTCGTCGATGACGATGGCATCCGCTTCATCCGCGACCTCTTGCATCAATTCTGGATATTCACGACCCCGCAGGAGATCGGTATGATTGTAGATTGCCAGATTCGTGAAGCGGCCCCGCGCTTCCGGCAAAAAGCGCTTTAGCTTAACTTCCCACACGTCCTTCCGGGCAGCTTTAGGAACGAAGAGCGCTACGCGCTTGCGGTCGCGCAGCAACCGCTCGATGACCATCAGGCCGATAAAGGTCTTCCCCAGCCCAACGCCATCGCACAGCAACGCGCCGTTGTAACGCCGCGCGATCTGCATCAGGTTGTGGTATCCCTCACGCTGGTAGTGATCGAGCACCGGGTACATCTTCGACTCGGTCTTCTCCCACTCGCTGACGGAGAGTTCGTGCGCCTGGAAGTAGGCACCCATCGCGCGGGCATAGACTTCAAAAGGGGTATATTCGCGCGTGTGGCGCTCGATGGTGCGTAAAACTTCGGGGGTCACATCCTCGGCTTTATCCCAATGGGTTTCGTACCATTCTTGGAGTCGCTCGACCTCGCGCTGAAGCTGCACATTAAGCTCCACGTTCTGGGTCAGCCCTGGGGAGGTGAAGTTGCTCGAACCTACCAGGGCCGTCGAGCCAATCACCTCCATTCTGCCGTGAGTGATATAGGCTTTGGCGTGGAATTTCCTCTTGCGATAGACGCGGGCCAGGATTTTTCTATCCTTGAGCGCTTGTACAATCCCCGGCACGCCTGTGAGGAAGTCGTCCTGCTCCTTCTCATCCTCCAGGCTCTCATCGAGTTTTCCCAGGATATCCGCCAGACTCTCTTCAAACGCTCGCTTCGTGCGCAGAGAGACCTCATCGCCCATCAAAATGCGGATATGATCAAGCTTCTGCCAAAAGCCATCCAGCGCCAGCAGCGCACCAATCTCGAAGTAACCGGTGGCAATATCAAAAGCGCGGGCGATCTCAGTCCATTGGCGGAGATAGTCTACGACTTTCCAATCCTCGTCGCTGTTATCGACGATGAACAAGTTCGTCGCTGACTTAGAGGCGCGTTGTGTCATAGGTTTTGTCCTCGGTGGCTTGTAACATACAAATCGCCCCCGGCGGCGTCACAAAGTGACGTTAGCGCGCGGGGGCGAGGGTGCGAAAAATAACGCTTGTGCTATACTAACCTCGCCGGCGAGCGCTGTCGCCTGGCCGTGCCCCGGACGGTGTGAACGTCGCGGGGCAATTTCTTTTTATAATGCTTTTAGTATATGCTAATTCGTAGAGGATGCAAAATTAGATTTTCAGCCGACACGGATCTCTTTATCGCGTACAATGGCAGAGGCCGTAGGGTCACGCCACGCTGTATTCGGAATCGATGCGCCTCTGGTAAATTTGAAGGTGCGTACAAACGAGCCAATGCGTGGTTCATCCCTGAAGAGGTTGGCCAGCAGTGGTTGGAGGAACGCGAAAAGGCCGCCTCCTCCTCCGAAGAGGAAGAAACGGCCTCCTAAACGCAAAAAATGGGATCGCGGTTGTAGCCTGGCAGCTCCCGCAATCCCATTTATGAACATTAACAGACACAATAACTGTTTGTTTGGCGTTGCGCCGGGACAAACACCTTAGGCCTGTTAAGTAGTGCCGAGACCGAGAATTGAACTCGGGACACATGGATTTTCAGTCCACTGCTCTACCGAACTGAGCTATCTCGGCAACGGTTGCTATTCTATCGCACCCCGCGAAATTGTCAAGAGAAAATCAGCCTCGCTATATCCTCTGTGGCGGATCGGGTTATAATGAAAGTGTCAATGACCGGACACTGTCAAGTATAGGTTTTTATCAGCAGATAGAGCAGATGAAGCGCATATATCTGCCGCCCTCTGTTGAGCTGAACACAACCCGAGAGGAATGTAAAATGAACGCCACCCAACGTAACGCGATCCGCCTCGCAACGCTCTTGATGATCTTATTCACCACGCTCGGCAGCGCCCCACCCGCTCGCAGCGCCGCGCCGGCAAACCCCACGCTCTTGCCCGCCTGGTTCGCGCCGCTGACGCCGGAGATCGAGCCGGCGTTGCAGGAGGCGCTGGCCGCCGCCGCCCCCGATGATCCCCTGCGCGTGATCGTCACGCTGCGCACGCCGGATGCGCCGCCGCTGCGAGCATCCAGCGCCACGCAGGACGCCGCTAACCGCGTCGCGCAACGAGCCGCGCTCGTGCAGACGCGCCAGGCGACCTTCGAGCAGGCCGTCGCGCCGCTGACGCCCCTCCTCGCATCGGCGGCCGCCCAGGGCGATCTCGTCGCGCAGCGCGATCTGTGGATCATCCACGGACTCGCCCTCACAGCGCACCCGGCGCTCATCCAGCAGTTGGCAACCTCCCCGGCAGTCGAGGCGTTGTCCTTGGATCACTACCAAACGTACATCGAGCCGCCGCCCTTCGCCGACGGCGCGGAGACGTTCCGACTGGATGAGGCGCCGCCGTGGGGCGTCGAGAAGATCCGCGCGCCGGAGGTGCATAACTCTCTGGGTATCACCGGAACCGGCGCGGTCATCGCGATTATGGACACCGGCGTCGAATTCCGGCACCCGGCGCTCCAGACTAACTATCGCGGCAACGCGGGCCACGACCTCTTCCACCACGCCGCCTCGTGGTTCGATCCCGTCAATGATGGCGTCTACCCCTACGATGACCACGGCCACGGCACGCACGTCGCCGGCACAGCGGCGGGCCAGGCGCCCATCGGCGTCGCCCCCGGCGCCCGGTGGATCGGCGTGAAGATCCTCAACGGCGATGGCGCGGGCTACGTCTCCTGGATCCACGCCGGATTCCAGTGGCTGTTGGCGCCGGATGGCGATCCCGCCAACGCGCCGGACGTGGTCAATTGCTCGTGGAGTTCGCGCCTTAGTTATGACAAAACTTTTCTGGAAGATATCGACGTGCTCCAGGCCGCCGGCATCCTGCCCGTCTTCGCGGCCGGCAACACCGGCCCCGGCGCGCACTCCGTCGGATCCCCCGCCAGCCTGCCCAACGCGCTCGCCATCGGCGCCAGCGATCCCGATGACGAGGTGGCCTACTTCTCCAGTCGCGGCCCGTCGCCCTGGGATCAGAAGAAGCCGACCATCGTCGCGCCGGGCGTCAATGTGAACTCCTCGGTCGTGGGCGGCATCCATCAGGAGTACAACGGCACTTCGATGGCCACGCCCCACGTCGTGGGCGTGATCGGGCTGATGCGCAGTGTCAGCCCGACGCTCTCCATCATAGAAGTGACGCAGATCCTCACGCGCACCGCCATCCCCCTGGGAGACGCCATCCCCAACAACAACAGCGGCTGGGGACGCATCGACGCCTTCGCCGCGCTCGTGGAGGTCGCCGCGATGAGCCAGATCACAGGCACGGTGCGGGATGCGCGCACGGGCGCAGCGATTCGCGACGCCACGCTCCAGGCCATCCCGCACGGCGAAGACGGACGTCCCGCCACAGCCACCACACAGGCCGATGGACGCTATCTGCTGGCGCTGCGGCCCGGCCTCTATGATCTAACGATCTCCGCCTTCGCCCACGTCCCGCAGCGCCGCTGGCATCTGCCCGCGCGCGCGGGGGAGGATCAGCGGTTGGATTTCACGCTGCGCCCGCTCGCGGAGGGCGCGCTCCAGGGGCGCGTCACCGTCGCGCCCGGCCAGACGCCGCCTCAGACGATCACGCTGCGCTTGCGAGGTACGCCGCTCACCACGACGACCGACGTGGATGGCGCCTATCAGCTCTCCGCGCCGGCGGGGAAGTACACGTTGGAGGCGCGCCCGCTGGGCTACAAAGTCGCGACCGCCGCCGTCTCGATCCAGGCCGGGGCGCGCACGGAGCAGGATCTCACGCTCAGCCCCATCCCCAAGCTGCTGCTGATGGACGATGGCGCCTGGCACTACGGCAGCCGGCTCGGCCGCTGGCGGGAGACGCTGGACAGCCTGGACTACACCTACGACGAGGCGCGCATCAAATCGCCAGGGGTGGATGCGCCCGACCTCAGCGCGTTGGCCGCCTACGATGTGGTGCTCTGGTCGTCGCCGCGCGGATCGCCGGGGCTGGCCGGCGCAGGCGGCGTTCTGCACGATTACCTGGCGGCGGGCGGGCGGCTTTTCCTCAGCGGGCCGAACGTCGCTTATTACGATGCCGGAGGGCGGACGGGGTATCAAATCTACCTGCGCGATCAGATGGGGGTAGCCCTCACGGCGGATGACGCCGGATCGGACCAGCTCCACGCCCTGACGCCGCTGGCGCCGCTCACCATCACGCTGGCCGGCGCGGATCTAACGTCGCCCGACGCCATCGCGCTCTCCGATCCCCACGTGGCCGATCTGCATTGGGAATACGCGACCGGCGCGGGCGGCGGGACGGGCGCGCACATCTGTACACCCTATCGCGCGGCCTTCCTCGCGTTCGGCTACGAGACGATCTCCGGCCTTCCAGCGCGCCAGGCGGTAATGACGCGCTCCTTGGATTGGCTGCTCCAACCCCCGGCCACCAGCGGGCTTGAGCTGCGAGCCGCCACGCCCATCACGGTGATCGGGATGCCGGGCGAGACGCTCACCCACACGCTGCACCTGCGCCACACGGGCTACGCCGGATCGCAGGAGATGGCGAATCTTTCGCTGGAGGGCAACCGCTGGGCCAGCCACATCCAGCCCCAAACGACCATCATCCAGCCCTGCGAGTGGAACACCGTCACGCTCCAGGTCGCCATCCCGCCCACCGCCGGCATCCACGACATCGACACGGCGACGCTCACAATCCTCGCGGCGCCCTCCGGCAAACAGATCAGCCAGCAGATCACGACGAAGACGCCCGCGCCGGTGCTCTTAGTCGATGACGACCGTTGGTATCCAATGGAGGAAGCGTACATCGGGTCTTTGGCTAGTCGCAACATCCCCTTCGACCGCTGGGACACGGCCCACAACCTGGGTGGATTGGTGGGCGCCACATCCCCATCGACGGCGACGCTCACGCGCTATCCCATCATCGTCTGGTTTACGGGCTACGATTGGCACGCGCCCATCCTCCCCCAGGAGGCGGAGCGTCTGCTGGCCTATTTGGATCAGGGCGGCCGATTGCTGCTCTCGTCGCAGGATTTCCTCTATCATCACGGCGGGAGCGCCTTGGCCAGACGCTTCGGCTACGAATTCTGGTACGAGGGGCAGCAGGCCGAAGGCGCGCAGGCCGTCCCCGATCATCCCGCCGGCGGGACGTGGGGGCCGGCAGCGTTGGATTTCCCCTTCCAGAATTGGACGGATGTGGTGGAACCCAAGCCAGGGATCGCGCCGTTGATGCGCGGCGACGCGGGGCAACCGCTGGGGCTGGCCGCCGGGGAGACGAAGCCGGGCGCGGCCCGCACCGTCTTCTACGCGATGCCGCTGGAGACGCTGCCGGAGGACGCCCGCGCCAAGGCGTTAGCCAACGGCGTCGCGTGGCTCTCGCCGCTGGGGCAGAGCACGTGGCAGGTCACGCCCGCGGCCCCCGCGCCCGATGAGCGCCTTCATTATATACTGGCGCTCCGCAACGACGCCGAGGAGGCCCAGGCGGTGCACGTCTCGCACGTCCACGCGCCGGAGATTGCCCTGGAAACCCGCCCGGCGGAGATGCACTATCAGCCAGAGGAGCGGGAACTCACGTGGGAGGGCGAGGTCGCGCCGGGCGCGCCGCTCACCTTCACGTGGGAGGGACGACTCGCGGCCCCGGCGGGGGAGGTTCTTACGCCGACGGTACGGATCACGTTGCGCGATATGCAGCTCGAGTTCGCGCGGACGGCGCATCTGTACATCGGCGGGGCAGATCTCAGCGCGAGCGGGTGGCTATCGCCGGCGGGATCGACGCTGCTGGTGCAGGAGCCGACCACGCTGACCTTCGCGCTCCGCAACGCCGGGACGGGGACGGCGACCCACGCCAGCGTGCGCAGTTGGGCCACCGATGGCACAACAGGAGAAATCACGGCAACCATTCCCGAAGACTATTACTACATTCGGCAGGGCTGGTCGGAGCTATTGTGGGAAGGGGAGATCGCGCCAGAGAGCACCAAACTCATAACCTTGCCGCTGCGCGCCTACCGGGTCGATCAGGAAGTGCGCGTCGACGCGATTGTGGAGGACGGCGCGGGCCAGCGCTGGGAGATGCGTCAATGGTGGCGGATCACGCCGCGAGAGGTTTACCTCCCCGTGGTGATGCGCATGGAGTGACAACCGTAGTACAGCGCGGCATAAATGGCTCCCCCGTTAAATTTGCTCCAAGGGGATCGTCAGATCCCCGTTCCGACGTAGAGTCGCGGATCTGACGATCCGCTCCGAGCGTAGCGAACTGGGGAGGAACTTCCGCCGAGATGTAGTAGGGCTTTTCCATTCTCGCTCCACGGGGCCATATGTCACAATCGATAGATCCCCATTTTGCTTGCACAAGCTGAAAACACGTTCGAAATATGCCCCAGAGGCGCGGTTTCAACAATCCTCTTGGAGTGAATAGGTTATAATTGCAAAATGGAAAAACCCTACCAGGGGGCGGCGATTGAATTGACCCCCAAACAAAAACCATCTATACTTGGGTTAGAAATAAATAACGGCTCGCTGCAATCTCAAAGCGATCCCAGGAGGCAAACTATGTTCGATGTGCACGGATTGGTCATCAATCACTTTGTTGAAGAGTTGCGCACGGCCTATCAACAGACCTACAGCAATATGCGCCCTGAATACGGCAATATCATCGTCTGGACAGCGCAACTGGCGCTGGAAAACATCGCCAACTCCGACGCGCTCTATCATAACGTGGAGCACACGATTTTAGTGACGTCGGTGGGGCAATCGATCCTCAAGGGGAAACATCTCGTCTCGGGCGGCGTCACGCCCAAGGATTGGATGCTCTTCACGATGGCGCTGCTCTGCCACGATATTGGCTACGTCAAGGGGATCTGTCAGGCAGATAAGGGGGGGCGCTTCGCCACCGGCGTCGGCGATGAGACGGTCGAACTCCCCTCCGGCGGCACCGATGCCGCATTGCAGCCCTATCACGTTGACCGGAGCCAACTCTTCGTTCGCGAGCGTTTCGGCGGCGCCCATCTCCAGACCACCGATGTCGACCCCGAAACTATCGTCTCCTACATCGAGATGAGCCGCTTCCCCATCCCGGAGGATAAGGCGCATCGAGACCCCCAGGGCTACGGCGCGCTGATCCGCGCGGCGGACTTCATCGGCCAACTGGGCGATCCCAAGTATCCACGCAAAATTCCCGCGCTCTATTATGAGTTCGTGGAGACCGGCGTGGATGAGGACAACAACTACACGTGCCCAGGCGATATGCGCAAGGGCTACGCGGAGTTCTACTGGCAGGTCGTGCATCCGCAAATTGAGGATGTGTTGCGGTATCTCTACGTCACGCAAGAGGGGAAGCTGTGGATCGCCAACCTTCACGCGCACGTCTTCGACGCGGAGCACACGGAGGCCTCAGCCGCGCACTATCACCGGATCACCCGCCCCGATTGCACGGAGATAGACTCTGAGTAAGACGCGCTACATCCGCCGCAGGCTTACGTTCGCCGCAGAGCTTACGTTCGCCGCCAGAGACGGTTCTCCGGCAGGCGACTGAAGAGCACGGGGACGCTCCAATCCCCGCGCTCGCGAATGAGCGCCCGCGCTTGTTGCATCGCCAGATCGACAACGCCGTGCTCGATGAGACGCCGGTAGAAATGCCCCGTGAACTCCCGCGCCGTACCCATCCCCACGCGATCCGCCATCGCGATGGCGGCGGGGATGCCCGCCTCCGCCGCCAGCTTTGGACCCAGCGGCAGGAAGGCGTCGGTCCGCGCACGCGCCGCGCTCTCGCACGCCGCCAAGAAGCAGAGCCGGGGTTTGCGCTCCGCCGCGCGGAAGGCCTCCACCACCTGTTCGGCGGCGACGATCTGCACCGCGCCGGCATCATCCTCCAAATAGAGCGCCGTGCCCGAACGGGCGGCCGCGCCGTGCGCCACGAAGTGTACTACGTCGAAGCCTCCGCCGGATAACAGCGCCTCGCGCACATGCTTCAACGTCGCCGGCGCGCCGCGCTCGCGATCCAAGATCGTCGCCTCAATCTCTGGGACATTTGCAAAGAGCGCTTCCCACATCTCGCGCTCCTGCGAGGAGATGGGCGCGAGGCGGTAATCCTCCAGGTTATGCGGCGCGGCGATGATCGCCAGGACGCGGTACGGCGGATCGAGCGCCAAGGGCGGCGCGGCCCACGCCTCCGTGGGGATATAGCGCGAGAAGAGCGCGTCCGCCGTCGGCGCCAAGGGCTGCCAAGACGAGCCGACTGGATGATGGATGCGTTCCCACAACACCTCGTGGAGAGCCGACGCGGTTCTACCAGGCAGCCGCAGGCGCACGCGCACGCCTTGCCCCTGCGCCTTGAAGGCGGCCAGCGCCTCGCGATAGGGGCCGCCGATGCCCGACGCTGCAAAGACCGCCTCGCCCAACGCCCGCCCGTAGGCCGCGATATCCCCGGCCAGCGCCCGCAAGGCGACTAAGTCCAGATGCATCTCCCGCTGGAATTCGGGCCAACCGGCGGGCAGACGCAGCTCGATGGGATAGGTGTGCGGGATTGTCTCCCGCTCGCGGAAGATGCGGAGATCGACCGCTTGATAGGTGCGTGGGAGCGGGGAAATCCCATCCCCTAATCCGCCGGGTACAGGCGCCAGCCCCAGTTGCGCCCGCAGTGTGTCCCTTTTGCGTTCCTGAGCGGCTGAAAGACGCAGGTATTGCTCGGACTCGATATTGCCGCGCGTTACCTGCTGCTCCAGCATCGCCAAGACGCGCTCGACAGCTTGCAGCTCGGCGTGCTTCTTTTCTTCTGGGGAGTATGTGGGATGGGGGGGAGAGGACGCCATGATATCTACCGAGAGCTGGCGCATCGCATCTTCTGCCCCTGCTCCGCTGGGCGCAGATTCCAGCCCCAATTGCGCCCGCAGTTTGTCCCTTTTGCGCTCCTGAGCCTCGGAAACGTGTAGATATTGCCCATACTCGATAGTACCGCGCGCTACTTGTTCCGCTAACATCGCCAGGACACGCTCAACGGCTTGCAGTTCGGCGCGGATTTCTTTTTCTTGGGACTCCATCCGCTCTACGCCCAGCGCATGAAGCTCTGCCGATGCAGCGCGCCGATCCAGCGGAGCGCCTCTTCGCCGTAGCGCGCGGCGATGTCGGCGAGCGTCAGGTCGCCATCTAAGTGGACGGGGAGCGCGGTCAACTCGGCGGGGACGCCGACCACGCGCCCGCGATGGGTGATCAGGAGCGCGTCCTCATCCTCCCGCCGAGTCTGGCCCTGGAGGACAGGGCGCAGGCCGGCGTAGAGGCGCAGCGTCTCGGTCGCGGGGAAGGTCATCAGCGGCGCGCGCATCAGCGGATCGCGGTCGCGGCCCAGCAAGAGGGCTTGGGCGCGGCATCCGCCGTGACAGCGCGCGAAGGCGGCGCACGATTCGCACGCCGGGGGGATCATCGCGCGCCAGCGTTGCATCGTCGCGCCGCGCCAGACCGCCGCGATGCTTTCGGTGCGCAGATCGCCCGCGATGACCGGGGCATGATTGCAGGGGCGCATCCGGCCCCAGGGATCGATGGTGGCGAAGGTGCGACCGGCGGTGCAGCCCGTGGAGGATGACGGCGCAAAGCATTGGGGGATGCAGTTGCCGAAGCGAATAGCGCGCCCCGCCGCGCGCAGCTCCTCGATGGTCGCGATGGCGGCGCGGAGTTGCGCCGCACTGGGCGCTAACTCGTCAGGCGGCGCGCCCAACATCCGATTGCAGACGAGGTGATTGGCGCCCAACTGCGCGGCGAGCGCCAGCGTCTCCGGGATGCGCTCCCAGTTGCGGCGATTGATCACCAGGCTGAGCGCCACGGGCAGCCCGGCGGCGACGGCGCGCCGGATGTTGGCGACGGTGTCATCGAAGGAGCCGGGCGTCGCAGTGAAAGCCTCGTGCGCGGCGGCGTCCGGGCCGTGGAGGGAGATGAGCAACCCTTCACAGCGCTCCGTTTCTTGCAGTAAATCCAACATCGCCTGCGGATCGGGCCAGCGCGCGGCGGTGAAGAGCGTGAAGGGCAGATCGTGCGCGGCCACGGCGCGGATAATCTCAGCGAACGCCGGATGGCACGTCGGTTCCCCACCCGTGATCTTGAGTTGTTGGGCGTGATCGGCCAGACGCGCGATCAACGCGCGCCACCCCACCCCATCCAACGGCGCCGGGCGGGCCGCCGCCGCATGGCCCGCCATATCGGCCGCGGAGAGATTGCCACAGCCCGGACAGCGATTGGGACAGGCGTAGGTCAGCTCCAGGTAGTAGGCCAGGGGCAGCGAGAGCACCGGCGGCTGCATCCCCTCGACCGGGCAGGCGCAATCGCAGACGCAATCGCAATCGCTCAGAGCCGGGATTTGTAGCGTGCCCCGATCTTGCGGATCATTTGTCAGGATGACTTTCATCGCGCGCTCCTTAAGTCGCTTGCAACATCAAGATTTGCTTGCACAAGGCGGCGAGAGATTGCAAAAACTCCCCCGGCGGCGATTCGCCAATCTCATCCGAAATGCCTTGGGCCAGGGCGACGCCCGCCTCAGCCGGGAGACCGACATCCAGCAGATACTCACTCAAGCGGTCGAAGAAGCGCGCCGGTTCGCGCCCGGAGAAGGCGGCGATGGTTTTCGCGGCAGTGGCGAAGTGCTCGGCGGCGGCATCGTAATCGCGCTGCCGGAGCGCAATCTCGCCCCGGATTTCCTGGACGTAGCCTTGCAGAATCGCGTAATCCAGCCGGGCCGCCTCCTCCCAGACCTCATCCAACATCGCCTGGATCTCCTCGATGGAGCGGGTGGCGCTCAGGAAGTAGGTCAACGCCAACTCCAACTCGCCGCGCGTCTGGAGCCAGGGATCGCCGCCGTATTGGCGGGCCAGCGACTGGCTGCGCTCCAGGTACTCGCGCGCCGGCTCGAAGAGCTGCTCCACCTGTTCCGGCGTCAGCCTGCCGCGCTTCAACTCCAGGGTGTGGACGGCGCTGTCGCGCTCGGTGCGGCCGTAGACGTCATAGAGACTGGCCAGCAGGGGATAGTTGTTCATCTGCTGAGCCAGATCGATGCCCTGTTCCAGATAACTCTTGGCCTCGTCGTAGTGGCCCAGGTGGCGCATGATGTTGGCCATCGATTGATAGGCTAAGATGCGCCCGCGCGATTCGCTCAGGCGGTCGAAGATGCGCAGGGCCAGCTTGGTGTAGCGCTCGGCGCTCTCCAGATCGCCCCGGTCGCGGTCGATTTCGGCCTTGGTGACATAACTGTAGCCCAGATCACGCTCCAGGCCCAGCTTTTTGCGCTGCACCAACGCGACGCGACACATCGCATCAGCCTGGGGAAGATCGCCCCAGAGGCGGTAGATGTAGGCGAGGTTGTTGGTGGCCGAAGCGACCAGCGGCACGTTCTCGGCCTGGCGCCCGTATTTGATGGCCTCCTGATAGTGCTCTTCCGCCGGTTCGAGTTGATTGGAGAGGCGGTACATCATGCCCAGGTTGTTATGAAAGACGCCCATCAGTTTGGCATCCCCCTGGTTCTGCGCCAGATCCAGGGCGCGCTGGAAGTGCCCACGGGCCTCGTCGAGATTGGAGGCCGCGGCCACCCAACCCAACGTCACATAGGCGCTGATGCGATTATCTAGCGAGGAGTCCTCCTCACGCAGCGCGCGTTCGCAGATTTCGCGGGCCTGTTCCAGCTCGCCCCGACGACGCAACAGCTCGGCGCGACGCAGTTCGACGCGGTTGCGCACTTCCGTCTGATCGGCGATGTCCATTTCGCTGATGAGGAACTGGATGCGCATCAGGTGATTTTTACGCTGCGCATCCGCGAAGCGCTCCTCAAAGTAGGCCAGGCCCTCCTCTTCACTGAGGAGCAGGTGGTAATGGAGGCACTCCGCCTCCAATTGCCACAACAACCACTCCGCCTCGCTGATCTCGACGCGCGGCAGCGCGTCGGAGGCGGGGGTGATTTCGGCCTGGATCTCCTGCATCAACGCCGTGATGCGCGGCTCATAATAGCGCTCGATGACCTTGCGCGTCAGGCGACGGCGCACGGCGTGCGTCGGATCGACGTAGGGCCAGGCATGTTTGTTGACCAGATTCTTCATCTCATCGTGCAGGAGGCAGCTCCCCGTGCTGGGATTGTGGCGGACGAAGGAGAGTGCGGCCAGGTCGCGCACCAGGCGCTTGGCTTCAGGCGGCGAAATATCCAGCAGGGCGGCAAGAATCTCCGCGTTGTTGCGCCGGTGGATGTGCGCCATATAGAGGATGGCGCGATCCAGGGGATTTTTGAGTTGGCGCACGCGATCGACCAACTCGAACTCGAAGGTCTGGCGCAATTCGGCCAACTCTTCATCGGGCAACTTCCTCAGATCCGCCAGGGCGTACTCCGTCATCATCGGGAGCGGCACGTGGCGCGCCATCCATTCCACGGAAAGGGAGAGCAGGACGGGCCGGCCATCCGTGAGGAAGTGGAGCATGGTGCGGATCTCCGGTGCGATAAAGCCCTCCTTATCCATCCGCGCGAAGAAGGTCTCGCTCTCCACCCGGTCGAAGTTGTGGAGTTGAAGATAGGTCACGTCATCGGGATGATAGGTTTGTCGGAAGCGCGGCAGATGCTCGTGGAGGATATTGCGCCCCACGCCGATAAAGAGCGAGTTGGGGAATTGGCTGAAATATTGATCGATGCTGTCCTCGGTGGTCGTCATCAACTCCATCGTATCGGCTAAGTAGATCAGGCGCCGCCCGCGCAGCAGGGGACTAAGCTCTTTGATGGAGATCTGAAAGAGCCGGCGCTTTTTCTCCTTGTACTTGGCCGGACTCCAGTTGTAGGCGTTCTGTTGCAAGATCGCCAACTCGCTGATAAAGTGGGCCTGTTGGATGCCCAGATCGCGATAGAGCGCCGCGACTTGTGAAAGCCCGGTGGCGGGATTCTCGGCGTAGTCCCAATAGACCACGACGAACTCGTCTTGATCGCCATAACGGCGTTGAATTTCCTTGAGCAGCCAGGTCTTCCCCACCCCGCCGCCGCCTTGCACGGCGACAAGGTGAATGGTCCCCCGGCGTTGCACCCAGGTATCGATGATCTTGAGTTCTTCCTCACGGCCTACGAAAATATCAAATTTTGCCATTGATAACTCCTCGCGTAAAGGGTTGCGAATTTCGAATCAGGAATTGCGAATGACGAATTGCGAATTGCGAATGATGAGTTGCGAATTGCAATCTGTATTGTACTAGGTTGCCGCAAGCGCGGGGGTAAGCCACGAGCGCAGGAGGGTCAGGCCATCATTTCCCCAGCGATGTTGGGCTAAATAGACGATCTCGGTATCGGCCCGGAGTTGCGCTTCGATCCAGGCGGTCGGGGACGGATTGCCTGGATCACCCGCGCCGGCTTGCTCCAAAGATTGCAGATAACGTTGGCAAGCAGTGCGCAAATCCACATCCGAAAGGGCCGGGGCTTGGAGCGCGTGATAGAGCCATTCGATAAATGAGAGCCGCCGCAGCTTCGAATCGGGCAGTTGATGCAGCCACGCAGCGTATAAGTCCAGGGCCAGTTGATTCAATGTCTGATAGAGCGCGCGGTCGTCCTCCGAGCGGTGGGCGAGATCGAGGGCCAGAATGCGACGCATCTGCTGATCGCGATAGTAGGGCGTCTGAGGGCTTGGCGCGCCGAAGAGATTGGTCTGCTGCAAATCGCCCAACAACTGCACCTCGTCGAGGTCGGGCGGCAGGATTTCCGCCTCGCAGAGCGCCTGGACGGTGTTGGCGTTCACCCAACGGAAGAGACTCAAGACGCGCAGCGCGCGCCGCAGATAACGCGGAAAGGTATCGAGGCTGTCCAACAGATCATCGACCACAAAAGAGATGTACTTCCGCACTAAGGCGCCGCACTGGCGCTCAAAGTAGTTCGCCACCGCGCCGATGGCGAAGGTCTGCACTTCCAACTCATCCAGCAATCCATCGATCACCTTGGGGTGGCCGCCGCTCAAGTAGGCCACCTCCTCGGCGATCTTCGCTACCGTCGCAGCGCTCAACTCGATTTGGGCGGCGGCGGCGCGATGCCGCACCAGGGTGTGGATCGCCGCCGTATCGAAGGGGGTGAGGGTCAGCGGAAGCGGCGGGGGCGAGACGGGATAGGCGCGCTTGAAGCCCTCCCAGAAAGATTCCACGTTGCGCTCGACGATGACCACGCGCACCGTGATGATCTCTTGATAATCGACGTGAGTGCGGACGCGCAGCTCGTGCAGAAGCGAGTAGAGCCACTGGCGCGCGCTCTCGAACAACTGCTCCACCGAATCGAAGAGCAAGAGCACGGCGCACCGGCCATCAGCGTGCGGCGCGGCCAGCTTTTGGGTGATGCAATCGCAGACGAAGTTGATCGCCACGCTCCGCTCATCGCGAAAGGTCTGCCCCGTGATCTCGCTGATGATGTGGGCGATCTGATCCCGCCGCTGCTGGCTGAAATCGACGTAGCGGCACTGCCACCGATCCTCGCACGCCTTCTCATCCTGCATCATCTGGAGGAGGCGATAGAGCAGATAGCTTTTCCCGTAGCCGGCAGGCGCGCTGATGAGGATGTAGGGCGATTGGCCGGCCTTCAGGTTCGCGGGCGAGAGCTGCGCCAGGGCTGATTCGCGGTCGACAAAGTCGAAATCGGCAGGGATAATGGGACTTGAGACCGGCGTCGGCGCTGGCTCCACATCCTCATCAGCCAGATCCGCGCCCAGCAGCGCCCTCTCCCGCTCCAAGGTAGTCATCAAGCGTACATATTGCCCAATATCAAGATAACCTTGTTCGTAATCCTCGTTTAATCTATCTAATTGGCGCCTGATCTTTGAGATTTTTTCCTGAACGTCATATCGTTCCATGCCGGGATTCCCTTTCCTCGTTCTTCGTTCTTCGTTCTCCGCATCGCATTTTGGGCAATCAACTTCCGGGCTACAATTCAGTATAGTGCAAATCGACTCGAAAGCAATTGGCGGCTCTCGGCAGATCGAGTAGCCGACAGCAGATAGAGCTTTTCCATTCTCGCTCCCAGGGGATCGCCAGATCGCCGTTTTGCTGGCGCAAGCTGAAAACACGTTCGAAACATGCCCCAGAGGCGCGGATTTAGCAATCCGCTTAGAGCGAATAGGATGCAATTGCAAAACAGGAAAACCCTAGGCAGCAGATGTAACGGGTTGACAAATGCCTCGCTTGGGAGTACATAAGAGCTATTGCGTGCTCATCCATTGGAGCAATGCACGGTGTGCCTGACCTTTGACTTTCTGACTTTCTGACTTTCGACTATCCCAGGAGGGAATTATGTTGCGATTGGTAACATCATTATTCGAATGGCACGCACGCCGGCGCGCGCGCCGGCGGCGGGAGGAGGCTATGGTGCTGCTCAGCCTCGCGTTCATCTGCATCTTCTGTTTCGCGACGACGTGTATCTGTGGTATGGTGGATCACACCCTGCGCGAGGTTGGCATCTTGCCGACGCGGACGCCCACACCGCCGTGGCCGCCCAAACCCGTGCGCCCCGACCACCCGAGCGACGCGAGAGTACCGCCGTCGCCCGCCGGATTTTCGCTTGACGACTCTGCGGAATTGTGTATAATCTTGAACACGACGCGGGGTAGAGCAGTGGCAGCTCGTCGGGCTCATAACCCGGAGGTCGGTGGTTCGAATCCACCCCCCGCTACTTTGTGGCGAGGTAGCTCAGTGGCAGAGCAGGGGACTCATAAGCCCTTGGCCGTGAGTTCAAATCTCACCCTCGCCACCACATAAGAAAAGCCCGGCCTGAGCGCCGGGCTTTTCTGTTTTCTGGGCTGCAAAGTGAAACGGGGGTCTATCGACCGCGTTGAGCTAATGAGAAACTTCCCTCCCTACTCTTCCCCGTCCGCTTGCTCGCCCCCGATCCACGTCTCGAATAGTTCCAGATGCCGTGATCCGGTGACGTCCTCCAAGGTCGCCAGGAAGGATTCGGGCGTGGCGATTTGATAGCGGTGTCGCCGGTAGTAGGTCTGCAAGAACTCGAAGAAGAGGTCATCGCCCAATTCCTCCCGCAGGTTGTGGAAGTAGAGCGCGCCCCGGTCGTAGACGATGCTCCAATAGAGGCCCGGGCCGTACTCCGCCGCCGGCAGCCCCGCCGGCGTGTCGATGCCAGAGCGTTGCAGGCGCTCGTGCACGCGATGAAATTCGACGGTACGGATCGCCGCCGCGCGATCCTCGCCGTAGACGGCCTCGTAGTAGAGCATCGTGCTGTATTGCGTGAGCGCCTCATCGAGCCACGGTTCGCGAACTGGATCGCTGCCTACCACGCCAAACCACCATTGATGCCCCACCTCGTGCGCCGTCAGCCATTCTAACCGTGAACCGCTGACGTAGACGTTGTCTTCGACGACGACCAGGCCGGGGTACTCCATCCCGCCCAGGTAGTTGGGCGTCTCCACGACATCTAACTCCGTGTAGGGATAGGGGCCGAAGTACTCCGTGAAGGCGCGCAGCGCATCCGAGGCATATTGCACCGCCCGCTGTCCGGCGGCCTCGTGCGCCGGATAGACGTAGCTGTTGATCACGACGTCATCTACCATCCGGCTGATGCGCTGATAGTCGCTCAAAATCACCACGAATTCGCGCATCGGCCCGGCCTCGCACGACCATCCGCTCCCGCGCTGGGCCGTATCTACCCAGGAGCAAACGCCGGAGGCGACCAGCGTCGTATCTGCCGGGGCATCGATCCACGCCTGGTAGAGCGCCACATCGGCGTAGACGTCGTCGCTGTACTCCGGCGCGACCTCTAAGCTCCACTCCTCATCATAGACCGCAATCATCGCGTAGGCCGTCGGGAGGCTCATCACGCCGCCTCGATGGCTGAAAAGACCGTGGCCGTGCGCGCCGGTGTTCGGTACGTCGATAACATACTCTAAGCTCATGGTGAGCGCCTCCCCCACCTCCAGCGTGGGCGTCAGCGGCAGATGCAGGGCCGTGCCCTGCATCATCATCGTTGGCGTGACGGGCCGGCCACGCAGCGTCATATTCGAGACCGACATCTCGCCGCCGTAACTGGGCGCGTTGGGATAGAGGCGCAGGTAGATCTCGTCGAGCGCCACACCTTCGATGTTGGTGTAGCGGATCTCCTCGTGGCCGGAGACCTGCGAGGAGGTCAGGGAGATCGTCATGCGGAGGTCGTAATGGGGCACGTCGCCGCACTGGATGTCGTCATCGGAGAACTGCGGGCGCAGGCAAACATCCGGCAACGGGACGGGCGTGGGCGTCGCGGTAGACGTGGCCGGCGCCGTGTCATTGATCTCGGCCACGGCGGCCGCCATCGCTTTGGGCGTCGGCGTTGATGTCGAGGTCGGCGCGTCAGCCTCAGATGAAACGGCTATCTTAGCCTCCGGCGGCGCCTCAGCGCTGCATCCCACCGCCAGAAGCAAGAACACTACGCCAATACTCATTCCAAAACGTCGCATCGATTTTCTCAACAGGTTTGCCATGGTTCCTCCATTAGAATCGGTTAAACGTTACAGGTGTAACTGTTTAGTTTGATGAGCGACGCTCCACGCCTGGGCGAAACCCGGCCTTCGCCGGTTAGAACTCAGTCGCCGCTGGGCGACTTCGCTAAGGCGTAGTACGCCCGGTGGCCGTGGTTTTTCTTTGACCCAACGGCCCGATGGCCGTGGGAACCGCCGGGCCATCCACTCAGTTCCTCTCACCCCGCCGCCGGCAGGACGAACCAGAAGGTGCAGCCCTGCCCCGCCCCGTCGCTTGCGACGCCGACGTCGCCGCCTAACTTGGCGACGATGCGCTGGACGATGGACAGCCCCAGGCCGTGGCCCTCGGCGCGGGCGTGATGGAAGCGCGTGAAGGGCGTGAAGACCTGCGCTCGCTCCTCCGCGCTGAGGCCGGGGCCGTTGTCGCGCACAAAGAAGCGAATGGTATTTTCCTCCTCGGTCGCGCCTAGCGCCACGCGATCTTCGCCGTACTTGAGCGCGTTGCTGAGGTAGTTGACCCACACCTCCTCGATCCAGGGCGCGTAGGAATAGACGGTCGGCCACGTTGCCGGCGCGATGATCTCGACCTGCGCGGCCTCAATCTCGGTAGCCAAGCGCGCGAGCACATCGGCCACGACGCCACCCATATCGAAGAACTCGCACGCCGCCTCGTCGGCCTCGCGCACGCTGGCGAGCAGCAGAAGCGCCTCAATGATATCGCGCATCTTGTAGCCGGTCTGCGTGATGCGACGCAGATTGTCCGCGATCTTCTCCGGCGCCATCTCCGTGAAGCGCGATGCCAGCAGGCTGCTGAAGCCGATGACGGTGCTCAGCGGCGACTTGAGGTCGTGCGCGACGGTGTGCGCGAAAGCGTCCAGTTCGGCGTTGGTCTCGCGCAATTCGGCGTTCGCCGCTGCCAACTGGCGCTGGAGCCGGTGCAGGGAGAGATGCGTTTCGACGCGGGCCATGACCTCCTCAAGCTGGAAGGGCTTGGTGATGTAGTCCACGCCGCCGAGGGTGAAGGCCTGGATTTTGTCCTCGGTCTGGTCTAAGGCACTGATGAAGATGACGGGGATGTCGCGTGTGCGATCATCGGCCTTGAGTTGCTCGCAGACCTCGTAGCCGTTCATGCCCGGCATATTGATATCCAGCAGGATCAGCTCCGGCGGCGCCGCGCGCGCGCCCATCAACGCCAGCTTGCCGTTGGGCGCGGAGCGCACCTTGTAGCCGTGCTCGGTCAACATCCCGGAGAGCAGCCGCAGGTTGGCGGGGGTGTCATCGACGACCAAGATGTCGCCTGCCGGGATATGCTCAGCCTGGTTCATATTTGTCCTCCTCAAAAGTAATAGGAGTGTGGATGTTTATGGGTCTTGTGGATTTTGCCGGACATTTCCTTAAAGCGGCCCTAAAAGCAGTGCAGATGGACAGGTTTGTGGGGATCACAGACCTTTTTCACGTCGCTACCAGGTTGCGGGTGGGGATA
>CAZCAI010000084.1:7865-21091 GCA_964496595.1 uncultured Anaerolineales bacterium | reverse complement strand
CTCCAGGTGAAAATAGTCACCCTGCCGATCCGGTCTGGCCAAGAATGCCTGAGCCTCCCTCGCGGCGGCGCGAAATCCGGCGGGCAATTGGGGCGCGAGCCACGCCAAGATCGCGAGGAAGAGCGGGCGGCTCTCCCTCGCATTGCCCTGGATCGCGATCTTGGCGTCTACCTGCCAGATGACGGACGCGCTGACGGTCGGCTCGGTCCCGACTAGGAGCAAATGGGCGAGCGGGAGGTCTCCCGCCCACTCGCTGACGTCACGATAAGCCGGGTCTTCGCCTGGATGATGCGTGTAAAGATAGGATCGATTTGCCATGTTGTTTTGCCCCTAGTTGTAGTCCAAGCGCGTTGCTTCGTCCGCCATCGTCGGCGCGATCAACGGCTCCCATTCGGGATCATCCCATGTGCCCAGGTGCGTGTGCATATCCAGGTATTTTGTGGGGATGGGGTGGGTGCCTACGACGACCTGCACGCCGTAGCGCTTCTCCAAAAAGGCCTTGAAGGTCCGAATGTAGGGACAGGGCGGGTAGCCGACGACGAGGCCGGTCGCCAGATGGATGACCTCCGCGCCGTTTTTCACCATCTCCGCGCCGGCATACTCGATGTTGCCGCCGGGGCAGCCATCGCACGTGGTGTAGCCCACAAGCTCCAACTCCGTATCGGTGTAGATGCTGAACGCGCCCTCCTTGTTCCGCATCGCACGGAGACACTTCCCGCCCGCGCAACGGCGGTAACGGTCGCAAATAATGATCCCAATCTTCGTCTTGGTGCTCATTTCATCCTCCTGTGTAGGGTTTGTGTGATTAAGGGATTGATCAGATTTTAGCACGTTCGCCATGTCCTGCAAAGTGTATTTACTCACTTGCTGTCAGGCTTCAATGGCTGATCCAATCCGGCCAGTCGATGGTCATCCCATCGCAGCCGGTGCGGATTGTGTGCTGGATCAGGGCGAGTACCTCTGAGCGGGAACCGTTGATGCCCCAGGCTCTGACCTCGTGCGTGACGGTGCGCGCTGCCTGGACCGCCTCGCGGGTCAGAGGGCGGGCTGCGGGGCAGAGTTGAAAGAGGCCTAGCCGTTCGGCGTGCTCCAGCACCTCGTCGTCGATGCTTTCGACGAGCCATCCCAGCCTGGCGTGCGGCGCGATGGCCTTCATCCGCGCCAACTTCTCGTAGGAAAACGACGTGAAGAGGCAATGATCCCTCAACCCAAAGGCTTCCACATCCCTATGGATGGCGCACGGCAGTCCCGGCGCATCGCCCTTGATCTCGATGTGATAGGTGAAGGTCGCGCTGTAGCGTTTGAAGAGAGCGCGCAGGGTGGGCATCCGCTCATCTGGAAACAAGAACGGCGAAAACCAGCTCCCCATATCAAGCTGAGCGAGCTGCTCCCACGGGGTCTGTTCCACTAACTGACGTCCGTGGCCGTACTTCTCCAGGGTCGCATCGTGGCAGAGGACGACGACGCCATCCGCCGAGAGCTGCGCGTCCATCTCGATCTCGCGTACGCCCATCTCAAGGGCCAGATCGAAGGCCGCGAAGGTGTTCTCCGGCGCATAGGCCGAGGCGCCGCGATGCGCGATGATGCGAAAATCCGCCGGCGTTTCGAAGGGCAGCTTCACGGGCGCGGGGTAATGATCCAGGCTCTGCCCCAGATCCGGCAACGCTTCGGGCGGGACGAGTACGCGAATGGTGTGCGCCTTGCCCGGCTCCCGCGCGATGAGTCCCTTCTCATCCAAGCGGACGATCATCTGATGCACGGTGGGAGGCGTCACTTGAAAATAACGCTGTAGATCGGCCTCTGCCGGGGGTTCGTGGTGGATTTTCGTGTAGTAATAGATGAAAGCCAGGTATTGCCCTTGTTTTTCGGTGTAGTCAACCATTGGTTCTCCTCAGATTAGCTCAATCGGCGCAGAGCCACGCTTGAGCCTCAGCGCGCTCGTCGAAGAGACGGAAATATGGCCCGCGCATCTCATCCGCCAACATCTCGCCGAAGCGGCTGCTCAGTTGGAGGGCCGGCGTGTGGACGACGGCCAGGCGAATGTGGTAGTTGCGAAGCTTCTGGAGGATCTCCCCCGCTTGCCGAGAGCTGAGATCGAAGAAATTTGCCGGCAGATTTTCGGGGTAGAGCAGGAAACGGTGCACGGTGTAATCCGCTTCGATCAGCTTCGTGATGTCGTCGCTGCTCTCGATGAGCGGCTGGCCCGGCAGGCCCTCGCCAAAGCGTTGCCCTTGTACGTCTCGAAATTCAATGTGCATAGATTTTTTTTCCTATAACTTATATCGATCCCACGGAAATCTGCGCGTGTGCAGCGCAAAGTAAGGCGTGTAGGGGCCGAAGTACTTCGTCAAGGATAGTCCCAGATGCGCCATCGTCAACTCGAGCAGGAAGTCTTTGGGCCTTTCGTGCGCCTCTACTCCTATCCCAATGCCCCTCCCGGTCAAACTGAAAATGTCTTCGAGATCCTATCATATCCCGAACTCTTCCCCGCTGCTCAGGCCGCCTTACGCGCGGACGATACGGACGACCTGATCGCTTCCCTCAGCGCCGACGACTCCCCGCCGGCGACTATTTCTTCTAATAAGGAAAAGGAGGACACGGGCATTCGGTAACCTTATCTTTTGACAGAACCGTTATGCGTTCGGTAACATTATCATTTGGTTTGACACGGGGGCTAGCTCACGTCTGCGAGATGCTCTTCGCATAATCGCGTGATTGCCGCTTCTCCACCCGATAGCTCCAGTGTGTAGATGTCAGGCATCGTCAGGGCGCGCCAGAAAGCGTAATCCACGCTGGGATCGTAGTGCTGCAACACCAGGGCCAGGAGATTGCCGTGCGTCGTGAGCGCGATGTGCGCCGTTGGATGTTGTGCGCGCAGGCGTTGTACCACCGCCACGCCCCGCCGCTGGGCGGCCGCGTTCGTCTCGCCGCCGGGATGCGCGGTGGTCGGATTGTCCCACGTCCGCCGCCCCGCCGCGAAGAAATCATCGACCGGCGCGCCGCTCAACTTCCGCTCCCGCAGATCCGGCGCCTCGTGCACGGGCAAGTCCAGCGCCTCGGCCAAGGGCGCGACTGTCTCCCAGGCGCGGCGAAAGGGGCTGGCGTACACCTGAGTGATGGGAGTGCGACGGAGCAACTCGGCCACGCGCCGGGCATCCGCTCGCCCCTGCGGAGAAAGCGGTCGCTGCTCATCCGGCGTCCACACCGCGTGCGCGTGACGGATCAGGTAGAAAATGGTCATCTGCTCCATCTGCTTAATCTGCTGCTCAAATCTGCCGGTGATTGCGCTTGACGTTGGCATCCTGCCCGCTGCCGAACATCAAGCCGCCCAAGACGCCCAGAGCGGTGAACGCGGGTAGATAGAGCGCGTTGCCCAGCACAATCAGGCCGACGAGGACGCCTAACGCGGCGCCGATGAGCAGCCCATATTTGAGGCCCTGGCGCGTGTAGTAGCCCGGCGGCGCCAGGTTGTGCTGCGCGACGTAATGTTGGCCGATCTGGCGCAGCTTTTGGCGCTGCCATTGCCGCTGCGCTTTCGAATCGGGCAGCTCCTGCATCTCCTCCTCCAGGCGCGTGAGCGTGTGCTGATATTCGCGGCACCTCTCGCAGCGATCCGAGTGATCGCGGACGCGCCGCGCGATGCGCATCATCAGGTCGATTTGATAGCGTTGGTTTTGCTTGGGCGTGAAGTCCTCTTTGTGCATCTCCACCGCCTCGGCCCAGGCCTGATACCATTGGTCATCTCTGTACATACGGTCGTTATCTCCTTCATTTTCTCTGCTATGATTCGTCATCTCACCTTGATTATATAGAGAGGGCACTGTTCCGCAAGGCCGTGAATGTGATGGACAAATTGCCGCGCCGCAGGTATACTCCCTCACACTACAGGAGGTGCATGATGTTCAGAAACAAACAGCGGTTGCCTGATGCCGCGCCGCAGGCCGAATGGAAGGTGTGGTATCAAGATACCTTCGATAGATCGGTGCCCCGTCGCGTCGAGGTGGAGGGCCGGGGGCTGACAGCGGGCCTGACGGAACTCTGGGCGCGACATCTCTTCGAGACCATTCAGGCGGACGGCGCGCGGGGATTTTCGCGCTTCAATCTCTGGTGGATGCAGGAGAGCACGAGCGTGACGGTCATCGGCCCGCGGGCGGGAATGATCCGGCTGCGAGAGTGGATCTTTGGCGAGCAGCGTCAGACCCGCCGCGGCTACGTCGCCGCCGCGGACAAGCGCTTGCTGACGCGCGTGGCCGCGCTCCACGGCCATCTGCTGCGCGCCGGCCAGACCAGCGATCCCCTCCTCTCGGCGGCTGCCGCGTCCGCCGAGCGCCGCGCGTTCGAAGGAGAGCTTGCGCGCTTGGAGCGGGAAATTCGATTATAGCCGGGATTTTATCGATCCCGCCTCAACCTGGTCACCTTACCAGGGCGCCGCCGTTGTTCCTCGGTTATAATTTAGGCTCTTCAGGAATTCGCCGGGTGCAATCGTGTTATCCCCACCCGCAACCTGGTAGCGACGTAAAAAAGGTCTGTGATCCCCACAAGTACGTAATTCCTGGCTACTTTTAGGGCGGCTGAGGGGGGCGCCCGGCAAAATCCAAAAGCCCCATAATTTAATGAAGATTAAGAAAATAATCCGGTAATAGAAGAAAGAAAAGCCTGGCGACTGAAGTTGCGGCAACGAGGCGTAGTAAGCTACGCCTGCGAAGTCCGCGTCCGCGGACTGTATCAGAAGAATAGTGGCCGTAGGGCGACTTTGTAGAAGTGGCTGCGATTTGAATCGTCTGGCTTTCCCGGACGTAAACATCCAAGCTCAAAGAGCAAAGCCTTCTTCGGAGGCTCCGTGTATGAGCCTGTAAGGCTTGGTTCTTTTAGCCCGTGGACTTTATCCACGGGCGACGACGCGAAAACTCTACCCGAAGATTGAACGATGGAGGTATAACGAGCTATGATCAAGAAGTGGTTATTACGCATTGGCGGTGGATTGCTCGGCTTGCTCGTGTTGCTTATCGCCGTGACGGCGGTGCGTAACCGCAATTTGCCGACGCACTCCTCCGTGGTGGAGCGCCTGAGTGATCTGGAGAAGGCGCGTCTGGAAGAACTGTTTCATCTGCGCGCCACGTTGGGCGATGAGATCTGGCCTGGTTGGGGCGCGGCAGAGATCCCCGTGATCGTGTACAACGAGGCCTACGCCTTTCTGGTCGGCTATCCGGACGAGGCGCCGCCGGCGGGATGGGTCAAAGTTCCCTATGAAGAACATCGCGGCGGGCCGTGGGAGATCGTCCCGGAGGATACGTTCCAGGGGCAGCCGTACTACCGACAACCCCTCACCAGTCCCGACAAAACGCCGGAGAACTTCACCGTCCTCGTGGGCGATCACTGGGTCGCCACGATGCAGACCAAGGAATATGCGGCGGTCGCGTTTTACAACGGATTTCGGGAGGATCTGCCGGGCTTCCTCCGGCCCATCTTCCCCTATCAGTTGATGTGGGGCCTGTTGATCGACTCGACCGAGACCTACGTCGGCGGGCTGGCCCACGAGGCTTTCCACGCCTATCAGGGCCTCCAGGCCAGGTCGCGCCTCTATGCCGCCGAGCGGATCATGACCTTTGAGGGTCGATATCCCTGGGAGAACGACGCGCTGGAGCAGCGCTGGCAGGAGGAGCTTTCGCTATTGCATCAGGCCGTCGAGGCGTCCTCGGATATCGAGGCGCGGGATCTGGCGGAGCAATTTCTCGCGCAGCGCGCTGCCCGGCGCAGGGAAGGGCTGACGCCCCAAGGCGCGGACTTTGAGCGTCAACGCGAGTGGCTGGAGGGCATGGCGAAGTACGTCGAGCTATCCATCGGCTTGGAGGCGACGCGCACGCCGTCGTATGCGCCGGTCGCCGCCCTTGAGGACGATCCCGCGTTCAAGACCTACACCACCCGCGAGCGTTACTGGTCGCGCCAGGTGGGTGAGATCCAGCGGATGCAAAACCGCTCCGGCGATGTGCGCTTCTACTACAGCGGGATGGCTCAGGCCGTCCTGCTCGACCGGCTCATGCCGGGTTGGAAGGCGCGTGTCTGGGACGAAGACGTGTGGTTGGAGGATCTGTTCGCCGAGGCGGTGAGTCGGACATCGCAGTAACTCGTTACTGAGGCTGGTCTTGCTGCTATAGAGATGGTGTTTGCCTAAAGCAACGCCATCTCTATTTTGTTGATATGTAATGAACAGGGCAACTACTCAAAAAGACCGTTTATAGAAAATATCTTCTGAAGTTTGAGCATGACTAACTATCCTCAAATTATGCTTAGTTCCTCTTGACTCCGCATTTTACACGTGGTATAATGTGAACATTCAAAAAGTGACTCAGGTCACTTGTCATGAACAGTCCGATACACAATTAGTTTCAAAAGGAGAATACCAAAATGTTGTTTAAGGAACGCATTCGAGAAAATTACGACGAATTGACCCCGGGCTTCAGGAAATTGGCCGATTTCATCATGAACCACACCCTGGATGTGGCTTTCCTCACAGCAACGCGCCTTTCGCGTCGTGTCGGCGTGGACCCGGCGACAGTGGTGCGCTTCTCGCAGGAACTGGGTTATTCCGGCTATCGGGAGCTTTCCCTCGAGATCAAGAGCTATGTACGCGATCAGGTCACCTCGACCTATCGCGATGTCGAGGAAGCTGCGGGCGTCGAAGAGTTGTTGCGGGCGCTTGCGGATAACGCCGAGCAAAATATGCATCATTTCGTGACGACGGATATGGAAAGCCTTGTAGAGGCTGTCGAGGCGATCAAAGGCGCTTCCTGCGTCTGGTTCACGGGTGAGTTTGGCGGCTACGACATTGCTAACTTCATGGCTAAGAAGTTCAGAAATCATGGTATCCAGACGGGTGTTTTTCACCCCAGCATGTCGGAGACAGCCAGTGCGCTCTCTCAGATGAAAGAGGGTGAAGTTTTGCTGACTATTGGGGAATCGAAGCCCAGTCTCGATGCGGGTTACGCTGTGCGCATGGCCCGCGATAAGGGCCTCAAGACTATCACGCTCTCCTGCTCCGGCGTCATTCTACCCGCGCGTGAGGCGGAAATCACCATCATCGCTCCCTGCAAAAGCCCGGCCGGCGTCTCTGGCTTTGGCACCTTAATGCAAGTGATGTCGTTGATGTGGGAAGCTGTAATCGAAGAGCACACTGTCGCTGAGATCGAAGGACACCTCTCTAAGCTGCTGAAACTCCGGGCTGAAACTCCAGAATATGAAGTCGAAATCTCGGAGGCTGAGGAGGCATAACCTCGGGTTCGTAAGGCGCATAGAGCAAAAAATAAATGGGATGCGCTTTGGTGTGATTTGAGTGCATCCCATTTGATGTTTAAATTCCTCGGTTACCTCTTCCCTTAGCTCAAAGTCTCCGTCGAAATCCAAAAAACTACGTAGTTTGAGTTTGTTGACTTTTCATTTTACGTATGGTATAATTTTGACATTCAAAAAGTGAGTCGCCTCACTTGTCATGAACAGTGTGACGCATATTTAGTTACATAAGGAGAATAGTGAAATGTTATTCAAAGAACGTATTCGAGAGCATTATGATGAAATGACCCCCGGCTTTAGAAAGCTCGCGGATTTCATCATGGATCACACCTTGGACGTGGCCTTCCTCACGGCGACGCAGCTTTCGCGCCGCGTGGGCGTTGATCCGGCGACGGTCGTGCGCTTTTCGCAGGATTTGGAGTACTCCGGCTATCGGGAACTCTCACGTGAGATCAAGGGCTATGTGCGCGATCAGGTCACCTCGACTTATCGCGAGGTTGAGGAAGCCTCGACGGAAGAAGAATTGCTCAAAGGTCTGACCGAGAACGCGGCGCAGAATATGGAGCATTTCGTGGCGACCGATATGGTGAGCCTGATTAACGCTGTTGAAGCGCTCAAGGGCGCCTCTCATATTTGGCTCACGGGCGAGTTTGGCGGGTATGATATCGCGAACTTTGTGACCAAGAAGTTCAAGAGTCATGGTATCCCGGCGGGTGTTTTCCACCCCGGTATGTCCGAAACGGCTAGCGCAATTTCACAGATGAAAGAGGGTGAAGCTCTGTTGACCATCGCGGAGACAGCCCCCAGCTTAGATGCGGGGTACGCTGTGCGGATGGCGCGTGAGAAGGGCATCAAAACCGTCACCATCTCCTGCTCCGGCGTCATCCTCCCCGCCCGCGAGGCGAAAGTTACGGTCATCGTCCCATGTGATAGCCCTGTCCATGTGGCTAGCTTTGGGCCTTTGATGCAAGTCCTCTCACTGATGTGGGAGGCTGTGTTGCACGGCCAGACCGCCGAGACCGAGGAAGTGGCCGAGGGGAATTTGTCTCAATTGCTGAAACTCCGCGCCAAAACCCCGGAATACGAGGTCGAGAGCGCGGAAGATGAGGAAGCCTAAACTTTCTTCTTGAAAGCTTAAATAGCATAGGAAAAGCACCCTAGTGATCTAGGGTGCTTTTTAATTGGGTTTTTCGCGCCTCATTCATCGCGCAGGCGACGCTTCAGCCGCGCGGCTAAGGTGCCTTCTTCTGGAGGTGGGGGCGCCTTTGCATTGGGTTTCGATGGCGAGGCTTCTGTAGATCCGCTCTCGTCTGGCCCCGTTGACTCTGACGCCTCTACGCGCGGCGGCGGTTCTTTCGCGCGCTGCTCTTGACGTTGCCGCAACGTTCCCGCCAGGGTGGGAGGCGCTGCCTCTTCGCGAGTGGGCGCCCGCGCTTCGAGGACTCGCCCCGTCACCTGCGCCGCGATCTTGCGCACAAAGCGCGTGATCTCGTTGCGCGTGAGCGCCAGGCGCCGCCATGCGATGTCCAGCGGCCACAGGAAGACCGCTAGCCACAGCCAGATCATCCCCAGCGGCTGGCCTGGCTCGCGACCCTGTAGATCGTGCGTGAAGACGTTTGCCGCCGCGGTCGTTAAAGTTGCCTCGGTGCGTTCCGCTAGTCGCGTCAGCGCCGCCTCTGCGTCGCCAGGGACGGTCTCTGCCGGCGCTGGCGGCGACCATCCCACCGTCAGGCGGCGATCCCCGTGGAGGGCGAGCAGCAGGCCGGCCTGTCCCCGCAGCGGAAATGATCCCTCGTAGCGTCCGGGGGCCGTCTGCCTCAGGGGCACGGTTCGCATCTCCTGTTCGGCGGCTGTCGCCATCGGGGATTGCACGGCTAACTGTAGATCCAATCCATCGACATAGGCGCCCGCGTCATCTGTGATGTCCGCCGTGACGTGGGCCGTCTCATCCTCCGCCCGAACTTGCAGCGCGATGCCCTCATCCGCCGGCGGCGGGAGCACGTGGCGCACGATGTTGCTCCAGACGTGCGAGAAGGCCTCCCACGAGGTCCAGCCCGCTGCCCAGCGCCCCGAAGCATCCGAGGTCCACGCCACGGAGCGGCCCAGGCCGTATTGCCAGACGGCCAGCAGCGGATCGCCCTCCAGCGCCTCCCAGACCACCTGCGCGGCCGATTTGGGCGTCGTCGCGACGTACCCTTGCAGCGGCGGCGTCGCCTGAATCCCGGCCACCGGCGCCCACGTCGTCACCGGCGCGGGGTAGAAGCTCTCTTCGACGATGTAGGAGCGCTTGGCGCGCGCCGTCTCCTCCGCGAAGATCGCGGGCAGATCGGCGGCGTACTCCGTGAGGTAGAAGCGCCCGTTGCCGACCTCCGCCATCTGCCGTAAGAAGGGTACGTCCGGCCCGCTGCCGATGGCCACCACGCTGACCGTCGTCCCCGCATCGACCAGATCCTGCACCTCGGCTAACGCGCCATCCTGCTGTTCGGCATCGGTGCCATCGGCCAGCAGCAGGAGGTGCCGTTGAACGCCGGGCATCATCTCTTCATTTTGCAGCAGATCTCCCGCATAAGCCACGCTATCCCGCACATAGATGCCGCCGCCGCCCGCCTGTAAGCGCTGCAATTGGGTGATGAGCGCCTCGCGCTCGGCCATCGTGACCGGCCCCAGCGTGTCCGCCGGCCGATCATCGTAGGCCACGACGGCCAACGTATCTGTGTCGTTGAGCGTCTCCGCCACGCGGATCGCGGCCTCGGCGGCCAGGCGGATCTTGGGCATGCCGGCCTCCTCCATCCCCATGCTGCCGGATTTGTCGATGACGATGGTCATCGCCAGCGGCGGGAAGCGCTGCGGATCGCGCACGCGCATCTCCACGGGCAGCGCCTCCTCCAGCGGGGTGCCCAGCCATCCGCCGACGCCGTAGCTCTGCGGGCCGCCCACGGCCACCAGCCCGCCGCCCAAATCGCGCACGAAGCTGCGCAGCGCCCGGAGCGTCTGCGGGGAGAGAGCGCGCGCCGGCGTGTTGACCAGCACCAGCGCGGCGTAATCCGCCAGCCCCTGCACGCTCATCGGGAGCGCGTTGGCCTTGGCCTCCTCGATGGCGAGGCCGCTCTGCGCGAGCGCGCGCCCTAACGCCGCTCGCTCCTGCGCTTCGCCCACGACTAAGACGCGCGGCGGCCCCTCGACGCGGACCCAGCCGTCGGTACAGTTGTTCTCGGCGAAGGTGTCGTTGGCCTCGTCCGGGTGCAGGCAGACGCGCACAGGCGTCAGGCCTGGCTCCTGCGCCTCGAAGGAGACCATGCGGGTCTCGGATGCCTCGGTCAAGGGCCAATCCTGTCGCCCCACGTTGCCCGCCGCCTGCCAGGTGATCGCCAGCTCCTGCGGCCGATTGGTGTTGACCGTCGCCTCGATGGGCACGCGGTCGCCGGGGTAGACGCGCGCGGGCAGGTTCAAATTCGCCAGCCACACCTCCGCGCGCTCGCGCGTCGCGCCCACGATGACAAGCTGCACATCGACGCCCTGGGCCGTCGCCTCGCGCAGGGCCGCCGCCGCCTCCCCCGTGGTCTGGAGGCCGTCGCTGAGCAGCACCATTCTGGCGGGAGCGCCGGTGGGGAGTAGGGCCAGCCCCAGCCGCACCGCCTGCTCGATGTCGGTCGCGTCGGCGCGGGGCACCGTGGCGATGTCGCCCAATTCCGCGCCGGTGGAGAGCGAGCGATCCACCCACGCCTCCCCGCCGAAGACGACGATGCCGGCGCGGTCGCCGGGCGCCTTTTCGGCTAAGGCGGCCTCCACGAACGCGACCTCCTCCTCCCACGCCTCGCGGGTGCTGGCCGAGCGATCTAGCAAGAAGACGACGGCCAAATCGCGCGTCCGCCGCATCCAGCGCAGATCGAAGAGCGAGAGCAGGAGTAGGATTAACAGCACGGCGCGCAACACCAGCGGCCCTGGCGCGAGTCGGCGTCCCCAGCGGGATAGCGTGGCCTTTATTTCTTTTAGGGATGAGGAGGGTAGCAGGCCGGGCAGCTCACGTCCCCACCACAGCGCCGCTTCGACCAGGAGCAGGGCCAGCGCCGCCACCGCCATCCAGGCGCGGACTTCGCGCCAGCCCTCGGTCTCCGGCGCGGTGGGCGTGATCACCTGCTGGCCGACCTGAATCTCGCGCGGGCGGAGGTTGCTCTCGGCGCTATCCAACAGGCTGAGCGCGGCGTAGCGCGTGACAATCCCGGCGGCGGTCTCCGCCTCGATGCGGTAGAGGCCGGCGGCGCTGGCGCTTGCCTGTGGCTGATCCAGATCGATGGGGAGCGATTCGCCGGCGGGCGTGACCAGCGTGGCCGAAGCGGCCTCGGCAGGGAGGGGCGGCGTCCAGAGCAGGCCCGCCGGGTGGGGCGTCACCGGCGCGGACGAGACAGCCGGCATCAGCCAGCCGATCAAATTCGAGGTGAGGATGGGGAAGGCCAGGCGCAGCGGCAGATCCGAGTCGTGGAGATCGAAGGCTGTGCACGCGATGCGCTGGCCGGGCCGTTCGATGGCCCACAGCAGCGGGCCGGCGGCGGTCTCGATCAGCACGTCGGCGTCGGCGGGCAACTCGTAGCGACGCGCGCGCCCGACGTGGACGTCTTCCCATTCGACGTAGTCCAGCAGCGGATGATCCCAGTCCCCGCGCGCGGCTGTTGTCGGCGTGATCACAGCGCCTGGCTCGCCGCAGGGCGTCCCTGCTCCCGGCGCTATCAGCCAGAGATTGGAGGTGGGCAGCGTGCCGGTGACGGGGCCATCGACGACGGTGAGGCCCGGCGCGGAGGCGGCCAACTCGCCCTCCGGCAGCGTGTCCGTCGTTGCCAGGTCGGCGCCGGGCAGGGAACGCAGCGCCTGTTGCAAGAATCGATTCCCCGGCGTGACCAGCAGCACCGACGCGGCCTGGTGGGCGGAGAAGGCGACCCAGGCGCGGTCGTCAAGGCGGAGGGCGTCTTGGGTTGGGGGCGCGGCGTTGAGTTGCACCTCGGCCCAGGCTATGACGGGTACATCGGCGAAGGTCAGGGCGATGTCGCTCTCGGCGGGCAGATCGAGCGCGCGATGCGCGACCACGCTGCCATCCGCCGTCAGCGTCACCTCGCGCGCGGTGGCCGGGCCGGCGTTGTGCAGGCGCACGAAGGCCGTCCATCCGCCATCGTGGCGTCGCAGGGAGAAGGCGACGACGCCGACGTTGGCCTGCGCGCCGCCCACAGGCAGCACGCGCACGTCGCCCGGCAGCGCCGGGATCGGGGCCGAGATGGCGGCGTCCGTCGCCAGCAGCGTTGTCACATCCTCGCCAGCAGCCGATCCGGCGGCCAACGCGGCGGCGGCCTGCCAATCGGCCGGCCCATCCGTCGGCGCGATCTCATCTAAGGCCTGGCGCAGGGCGCGCGCATCCCCGCCGCGCAGCCACAGGCGCGGGCGCGGGCCGGCGGTGATGAGCGTCACCGTGTCGGCGGGCGAGAGCGTGGCGGCCACGTCGTGCAGCTCGCGCACGGCGGCCTCGAAGCGCGTCCCGCCGTCGGGATGTTCGGCTTGCATGCTGGCAGAGACATCCAGCAGGAGGATGGCCTGGCCGTGCACGGCCAGCGGCGCCGGCAGGGCGGGACGCACCAGCGCCAGCGTGAGGGCCAGGAGCGTCAGAAGCTGGAGCGCCAGCAGCCAGTTGCGTCGCAACTTCTGCCACGGGCGGTTGGCGTGGCGGTCGCGGGCGGCGGCCTCCCACAGCAGCAGGCTGGGGACGCTGACCGGGCGCCTTCTGAGGCGCAGCATATAGAGCAGGATGATGGGGATCGCTAAGAGGGTGGTCAATCCTGCCCACGGATTTAGGAATTGTATTGGCATAGTTCAAAGCAGCAAATAACAAAACATCAAAACGGCAAATAACAAAACATCAAAACGGCAAATAACAAAACATCAAAACGGCAAATAAC
>CAZCAI010000084.1:0-7765 GCA_964496595.1 uncultured Anaerolineales bacterium | reverse complement strand
AAAACATCAAAACGGCAAATAGCAAATCGGTAAATTGCGAATAATGCTGTTGAGTACAGATTAAAAATCTAACCACCGGACAGTTATCTCTATCTCAGCAGATTAAGCAGATGGATAATCAGATGGTTTAATTGACACAGAGTTGCCAGGGATTTTCTCAAAGATCCGGGGATGGTTCATCTACAAGCAAAAATAGGTTTACACTTTAGTTCTGATAATTTAGGTCATAAGATGCAATAAATTCTTCAAAAACACTCCTGTCATCTTAAAAGCATCAATTTGGGTTCGTAGTAAGCCTCGGAGCGCTAGCGGAGTGGCGTTTTTCGTGGCTAACAACGGCACTCCATTCCATTGCGTGCCTGACTACGAACAAGTGTTAACCAATTAGTGAACCATCCCAAGATCCGCAGAGAAATATCTACCTTCTGTACCCCTTTGTATTTTCTTTTTATATCTGCTGATTAAGAATGGTCTTGGAAAAAGTGTCCGGTAGCTAGATTCAAAATTCTAAATTCGCAATTCTAAATTTTCAATTATTGTATCCAAGCCCTGAGTAACTGCAAGTCTATTGCTCAAAAAAAGAAATAGGCCGCCGGGTGAGGGCGGCCTGTTTAACGGCACTCCACTTCGTTTCGTGTCTGGCTACGAACGGGGTCGCGCTGGGCTACGAATGGGTTATTACGCGGTGCTGGCGGCGGTTTGGGCGCGTTTTTCCCAGACGACCAGGAGCGGGACGGCGACGCAGAGGGAGGTGAAGGTTTGGCTGACCATGCCGACGAGCATGACGGAGATGAAGGGTTTGATGGAGTCGCCGCCGAAGAGGATGAGCGAGATCATGACGAACATCGCGTTCAACTGGGTGGCGATGGAGCGGTGCATCGTCTCCAGTACGCTGCGATTGACGATCATCTCGAATGGCTCGGTGCGGTGGCGGGGGATGTTTTCGCGGATGCGGTCGAAGACGACGATGGTATCTTGCACGGAGAAGCCGATGACGGTGAGCACGGCGGTCAGGAAGAGCGCGTCGGCCTCCCAGCCCTGGAGGATGCCCATCAGCGCGTAGAAGCCCAGCACGACGATGACGTTGATGGTCATCGCGACAATCGAGACGACGCCGTAGCGCAAGGGGTGGGGTACCTTGCGGAACGAGAACCAGATGAAGGCCAGGACGGCCAGGGCGGAAAGTACGACGGCTTGGAAGGCCCGCGCCGCGACTTCGGCGCCGACGGTTGGTTCGACGGTGTGCCAGTTGGACCGCCCGCGGTTGATGGCTCCGACCTCTTCGTCTAAATCATCCAAGAGTTCTTGTACCTCTTCCGCCGAAGCGAAGCTGGTGCGTACTTGCCACACATGCTCGTCTCTGCCCCCTAATTTCTGGATGATAGGGTTGCCAAATTCGTGCGCGGCGAAGATCTCGCGGATGGCGGTTTCTGATGCTTCCTCGTAGAATTCCACGACAAAGAGTGTCCCGCCGGAGAAGTCGATGCTGATGCGGAGGACTTGGCCGTTGAACGTAATGGCCGAAACGATCATAGTTAACAGGCTCAGTGCTATGAGCGCGCCGGCGATTGTGAAAAAGAGTCGTCGTTGTTGTACAAAGTTAATCATTGCTTATCTCCCTCTAATCTTGCTTGCACTGCCTATAAACCCAACAGCCAGGGGTGCTCTTGGATGTTATCGCCAAACCATAGTAAGCCAACGCGCACGAAGGTGCGGGTGACGAAGATCGCGGTGAAGAGGTTGATGATCGTCCCCAAGGCCAGGGTGAGGGCGAAGCCTTTCACCAGGCTGGCGGCGAAGGCGCTCCCGAAGGTGTAGAGGATGAAGCAGGTGAGTAGCGTGGCTAAGTTGGAATCACGGACGGAGGTCCAGGCGCGCGAGAAGCCTGCCTCGGCCGCGCGGTGCAGGGATCGCCCGTGTCGTAGCTCTTCCTTCATCCGCTCGAAGACTAAGATGTTGGCATCCACGGCCATTCCTACGGAGAGCAGGAAGCCGGCGATGCCTGGCAGCGTGAGCGTGACAGGGATTAATTTGTAGGTCAATAGGTTGAGTAGGACGTAGAGGCCCAGCGCCAGATCGGCGGCGAGGCCGTTGAGGCGATAGTAAACTAACATAAAGAGCAGCACAATGCTCAGACCCACAATGCCGGCGCGAATGCTCTTTTGGACGGAGATTTCGCCCAACTGTGGGCCGATGGTCTGGTAGCTTTCGATTTCCAGCGGGATGGGCAGGGCGCCGGCTTGTAGTTGGACTGCCAGTTGACGTGCAGTTTCTATCGAGAATCCGCCCTGGATGACGCCTTCACCGCCAGGGATCTGGGAGTTGATGGTCGGGCAGGAGAGGATTTGCTTATCCAAGACGATGCAGAGCGGCTGGCCCACGTGGGCGCCGGTGAACTCCGCGAAGGTGTCGGCGGCGTCCGGTTGTAGTTCAAACGCGACGACGGGTTGATTCGTCTGGGGATCGCGCGTGGCGTAGGCGGTATCGAGAGCCGCGCCGGTCAGGATTGTCTCGAAGATTAAGGTCTCCGTGATGGGCGCGTCGGGGCGGGCGGGGATCGGTTCTACGCCGCCGAAGTCGGTGCGGATGGTGGTGCCGGGGAACATCACCTCTTGGGGTGTGTTGGGCGGCGGATTGACGAACTCCAGCAGGGCGGTCTCCTGGATGGTCTCGACCGCGCGCTGTGGATCTTCGATGCCGGGGATTTCCACGATGATGTGTTCATCGCCCTGCACCTGGACGACCGGTTCGGTAAGGCCCAGGGCGTTGACGCGCCGCTCGACTGTCTGGCGGGCCATATCGATGGCGCCGACTTCGATGGCTTGGCCTTCGGGAAGATCGGCGACCAGGAGCAGCTTAGAGCCGCCCTGGAGATCTAAGCCCTGGCGGAATTCGAGACCGCGCATGCCTTCTGGTTGCCATACGATGAGGTTGGTCAGCCAATCGGGGTGCTGGGTGGGGATGACTAAATAGGCCGCGACGGCGGCTAAGATGAGAATCATGATAAATCTAAAGATGGTGCGTTGTTTTTCCATAGGAGGCTCCCTCGTTTAAGGTCAAAAGTCACAAGTCGAAAGTCAATTGTGAGTAAAATGCACAATCGAGAATTATAAGGTCAGCAAAGGGGTTTGTCAAGCGGGTGAAATGGAGATAGGGTTTTCCTATTTTGTAATTATATTCTATTCGCTCCAGGTAGATTGCTAAATCCGCGCCTCTGGGGGCATATTTTGAACGTGTTTTCAGCTTGCGTAAGCAAAATGCGGATCTATCGATGGCTCTTCAGGAATTCGCCGGGTGCAATTGTGTTATCCCCACCCGCAACCCGGTAGCGACGTGAAAAAGGTCTGTGATCCCCACAAACCCGTCCATCTGCACTGCTTTTAGGGCTGCTTAAGGGAATGTCCGGCAAAATCCAAATTCGCGGATTCGTTGGGCAGCCGGGCAGTAAACTACCCGTCTGAAAGCTCAAGTCGGCTGAAGGCCGACTCTATACCGAGAAGTGTCTTATGTTTTGGTTGGCTTCTAGCCGACTTGAGCTTTTAGTTCGCGATTTATCTGCGGGCTTTGTAAAACACACCAAGTATCAAGCTAATGAGTGAGAAGGAGATAACTTACCCGTTTTTACGGCTACATGCAGCCCCTAAATGGGAAAGTTATTTCCTCCTTAGCCCTAATTGTCCTGGAAAATGAACCATCCCGAAATTGGGGCGGAATAATTTCAGGATGAACCGCCGCCCCGGGTCAGGGTAAAGACGTGTCCGTCGCCTTTGATGCCCAAGTACTGCATGCCGATTTTTTCCATCACGCGCTTCGAGGCGATGTTCTCTAATGCGGTGCGTCCGTCGATGCTATGCTGGCCCAACTCGGTAAATGCATAATCGAGGAGGGCGCGCGCCGCTTCTGTCGCTAATCCTTGCCCCCAGTACTCTGTTTTCAGCAGATAGAAGAGGACGGGGTAGGGGGGCGCCGGATCGCGATGATCCAGGCCGCACCAGCCGATGAAGTCTTGGGTCTCTTTATCGATGAGGGCGAGGCAAAGATGGAACAGCCGTCCCGATCTGTTTTGTTGGTGGTTGCTCAGCATCTGCGCGATTTGGTTTTCGGCTTCTGCGCGCGAGATGGGGCCGTCGTAGAGTTTCCAACTTCGGGCGACGTCCTCGACGTCGGCCATCGTCACCGTGCGGATGATCAGTCTGGGCGTCTCGATTTGTACGTCTGTTGTCATACGTTAGGCCTTTCAGTGGAGATTCTCTTCGAGATTACAACCATGCGTTATTTTCGGACGCGCCTGGCCATGATGATGTCGGGTTTCCCGATGCCGTTGGCGTCTGGAATCACGCCGACGATGACGTAGCCTTGCTTTTGATAGAATTCGTAGGGATGCCGGCGCAGATTTCTGACGTGGGCGATGTGCTCGCCTACATTGGGGTAGAGATCCACGTTGGCGAGCGTGGTCATGCCATCCTCATCGTCTGTGCCCAAGTAGATCGTGATGCCGCCCCGCGCGCTCACCTGCGCCTCCAAATCGTCCAAGAGCGCGCGCCCGATGCCTTTCCCCTGCTGATCGGGACGGACGACCAACGGATGCAGCTCCCAAGCGTGGCCATCGTACTCGCTGCGGGCGCCGATCCATCCCAGCACGGCGCCATCTTCGTCCACGGCGATGCGGTTGATCATCCCCGGCTGCAAAGCCTCTTGTACTTCTTGTAGAGCGCTATCCATATCTGGCCAGGCGTTGGGCCAGTGTTCCTTGAATCCTGCCACGAGCAGGTGGGCCGCTTGTTGGATGGTTTCTTTGTCTTCAGTACGCAGGTCAATGATTTTCAAGGTAATCCCTCCATAGTGTGATTGATCTCAAAGTGCTCCGTTGATCATAAGTTAGCGAGTTTTTTCTTTTGTTGCAGCAACCTCAAAAATGTCAAAGGCGTCCGCTTGAGGTTGATAACCTAATTGGTACTGGGTCTCGGTAAGATCGAGGCGTTTGAAGCGGTTATCAGAAATGGCGTGAACCATGGCAAAGGTGATGTCCGGCGTCTCTAAGCACTGGATCAGCAGTTTATTAAAGTCATCGGGGCTGAGGAATGCATCCAGTTCATCTATCGAAAAATCATCGTACTCGTGGGGAAATGTATACGCTCCAATTCGTAAAATGATACAAGGTAAATTCTCACTGAAAGCGAAGTATGCAGCCAGAGCTTCGCCAAAGCATTTGGATACGCCGTACAGGTTTTTGGGACGAATTGGCATGTTCGCTTTGATTTGAACATCGGGCGGATAGGCTGACACGGTATGCGCACTGCTGGCGAAGATGAAGCGCTGGCATCCAGCCTCTTGAGCTGCCCGGAACATGTTGTAGGCGGCGATGATGTTATTGGGCAATAACGAGTCCGTAAAGTCCGCTGCGGGTGATGCGTCCGCCGCCAGATGAATGACCTTGTCGACGTTTTTACACGCCTCGCGGCATGCTTCCTGGTTTTGCAGATCGAGGATCAAGTTTTCTCCCGGCGATGGGCCGAGTTTTTCTGTGTCCCAGAGCACTTTATCTGTGATTCGAATCGCGTATTTATCGGAAGCGAATTGAGCAAAATACGAGCCGATTTTTCCACAGCCGCCGGTTATGAGAATTTTGGATTTCAAGGTTGCTCCTTTGTGCGATGGATTGATTGCTGTGTTTCTACGTCACTCTCTTGCCGTCGGCGCCCGGACGTGAACATCCGGGCTAAGAGGGCCAAGCCCTGCGGGCTGAAGGGCCTTGCTGTCGGGAAAAGAGTCCAGCCCGTAGGGCTTCGCTCTTTTAGCCCGTGGACTTCCCTCGGCCATTGGGCCTTAGGGCCAAGGCATCCACGGGCGACGATGGCTGAACAATCCCCGGCATCCTCACACTTCATCCACGGGCGGCCCTGGGCGACGACAGCGATTCGACTAGCCCCAGGCCATCGCATCGATTCTTCTACATAACGCAGCGCTCTCCCGCCGTCCTCGCCGTCGGGAAAAGAGTCCAGCCCGTAGGGCTTCGCTCTTTCCATTGGTCAAAAGACCAATTGGTCTTTGATAGCCCGTGGACTTCCCTCGGCCATTGGGCCTTAGGGCCAAGGTATCCACGGGCGACGACGGCTGAACAATCCCCGGTATCCTCACACCCCCGCCCCCGTTTCGCTCTCCCGCCATCGGCGCCCGGACGTAAACGTCTGGGCTAAGAGGGCCAAGCCCTGCGGGCTGAAGGTCCTTGCCGTCGGGAAAAGAGACCAGCCCGTAGGGCTTCGTTCTTTTAGCCCGTGGACTTCATCCACGGGCGACGATGGCTGAACAATCCCCGGTCTTCTGATACTCTCTCGGCATCGATCTTCTGCATAATGCGGTGGCTCTTCTGCCGTCGGCGCCCGGACGTAAACGTCTGGGCTAAGAGGGCCAAGCCCTGCGGGCTAAAGGGTATCGTTATGTCAGATGGTTTACAATGGGTGGGATTTGAGCGTCACTCTTCGGTTTTTTCCAGAAACGGGATGATGGAGTTGTTTTGATGGTGTTGTCGTTGGTTTTTGGTGTATTTGACCACACGGTCTAGTTGTTTTTGACCAAAGGAGACGATGCCGTATTCATTTTGCCAGGAGAAGTGATAATCTAAGACTATTTCATAGTTGACAAAATGAGAGCTGTTACCCTTGACTTGTCCGATAAACTTGCTGATCAGGACACTGGTGGGGATGGAGGCGACCAAATGAACGTGATCCTCAATTCCGCCGATAGCGTAGACGTAGGCGCCTAAAGCTTTGGCCTTGGCTACGATAGCGGCGTGCAGCGATGATTCCCAGGCGGGATCGATCAACGGCCTACGGTTTTTAGTGGCCCAGGTGATGTGATAGAATAATTTCCAATAAGGCATACGTGTGCTCCTTTAGGTTTTTTTGTGGAAATAGAGACCAGCCCGTAGGGCTTCGTTCTTTTAGCCCGTGGACTTCATCCACGGGCTACGACGGCTGAACCATCCCCGGCATCCTCACACTTCATCCACGGGCGACCCTGGGCGACGACGGCGATTCGACTAGCCCCACCCAGGCCATCGCATCGATTCTCCTACATAACGCAGCGCTCTCCCGCTGTCCTCGCTGTCGGGAAAAGAGTCCAGCCCGCAGGGCTTCGTTCTTTTAGCCCGTGGACTTCCCTCGGCCATTGGGCCTTAGGGCCAAGGCATCCACGGGCTACGACGGCTGAACCATCCCCGGTCTTCTGATATTCTCTCGGCATCGCGATCTTCTGCATAATGCGGCGGCTCTTCTGCCGTCGGCGCCCGGACGTGAACGTCTGGGCTAAGAGGGCCAAGCCCTGCGGGCTAAAGGGTATCGCCGTCGGGAAAAGAGTCCAGCCCGCAGGGCTTTGTTCTTTTAGCCCGTGGACTTTATCCACGGGCGACGACGGCTAAACAATCCCCGGTATCCTCACACCACCGCCCCCGTGGCGCTTTCCTGCCGCCATCCTTGCCGTCGGGAAAAGAGACCAGCCCGTAGGGCTTCGTTCTTTTAGCCCGTGGACTTCATCCACGGGCTACGACGGCTGAACCATCCCCGGCATCCTCACACTTCATCCACGGGCGACCCTGGGCGACGACGGCGATTCGACTAGCCCCACCCAGGCCATCGCATCGATTCTCCTACATAACGCAGCGCTCTCCCGCTGTCCTCGCTGTCGGGAAAAGAGTCCAGCCCGCAGGGCTTCGTTCTTTTAGCCCGTGGACTTCCCTCGGCCATTGGGCCTTAGGGCCAAGGCATCC
>CAZCAI010000083.1:15157-21302 GCA_964496595.1 uncultured Anaerolineales bacterium | reverse complement strand
CCCCAGAGCGCCAAAAAGTGTCAATCTAACTCCCTGGAGTTTTGAACCATGCCCCCATCTCTCTAACAAGATCTATCGTCGCCTGCGAGAAGACGCAGGCCGGCGGGACACCTTCTTCCAAGACCTCCGCGCCTTGTTGCGCTATCTGCTGTTTGATAGTTGGAGCGCGTTGCTGCACTTCATGGCCGTGGGACGTGAGCTCCTGCCCGGTCCTCTTTGATGACCTCAAGGGCGAAGCTCAGGGACCTCACGCACACTACCGCCTCAGGAACTACTGAAGGCGGTGTGTTCCCCTGTCATCCAGGGCCGTCAGCGGCTTCGGCAAAGTCCACCACGTCACTTTCATACCAGCGTACCTTGCTGGCCACCTTGTCAACCTGGCAGATCTCCCTCTTCAACACCCCCGCTCTGTTTACAAACGGGATGGACTAAACCCATAATTGGAACTGCTGGTATATCATCCAGAAACTGGACGTTTTTGGCCGCCGCCAAGAATTTGAGATAGTCGCCGGTGGTCGCGGCCGTGGCGTAGGGATTCTCGGCCGGCTCAAGTTCGCCATCTACCTGGATGAAAGTGCCCGCGTCCGTCTGGATGAGCGTCAGCACGCCGATATCGCTCAGGGCCTCGGCGACGACCTGCATGCGGACGTAGTCGAGGGCCAGGGCTTCGCCCTCAAGGCGAAGTTCGAAGCGCTGCGAGCGCTGCCCAATCATCTCCGGCAACGGGCGCGGGACCATCGTCTACTCAACATCGGCGGTGAAGCGATAGCTGCTGGCCTCCTCGACGCGCCAGAGCGCGCGCTGCACAATATCGGCTCTTCAGGAATTCGCCGGGTGCAATTGTGTTATTCCCACCCGCAACCTGGTAGCGACGTGAAAAAGGTCTGTGATCCCCACAAACACGTAATTCTTGACTACTTTTAGGGCGGCTGAGGGGGTTGCCCGGCAAAATCCAAAAGACCCACAATATCTTCCGGCGAGGACGCCGCGCCCGCGATGTCCATCGCCAGCCAGGCCGTCGTCGCCAAGATCAATACACTCGTCAGTGGTTGCGCAAGGTCAGCGGTAGATAGATGCGGTAGGGCGACTCTGCGATGATCACCTCGCGCGGGGGGGCGGCGACCGGCCCGCCGCAGTTCTCCGCCGTCAGCATGATGGTGTAAGCGCCGGGCGCCTCCCATTGATATTGGGCCGTGGTGTGATACTGACCGTTGGTCGGCGTGGGCATCCAGGTGTAGGTGATGGGCGTCGTCGCGGTGATGGGGGCGACTGTAGCCGTAAAGATAGAGGAGATTCCGGTAACCCCCGTCACGGGACCGTTGATAATCACGCCGGTCAAAGGCACAGAACAGTTAGGGAGCAGAGCCTCAACCGTAATCATATGTGTAGCATTGACCGGACTACCACATACACCCGTGGCGGTAACTACGACGGTATGGACGCCGGCCGGCCAGATATAGGTCGCGCTAGGCCCGGTCGTGCCATTATCCCATTCCACATAGACGCCAGTCGCATCGGCGGGCGTGTACGTCGCGTTGAGAATGACCTCCGTACCACTGAGAGCCGACGACGGCCCAGCAATACTGACGGACTGCACCGGGGTACAAACATCCGTTACTGTAATGGTATGTGTGGCCGTGATGGGCGCACCACATGCCCCCGTCGCCGTGAGGACGACAGTGTAGGTTCCAAGCTTTGTCCAAGTGTAAGTTGCACGACTGCCGAACGTGTCGTTATCCCATTCCACATAGACGCCAGTCGCATCGGCGGGCGTGTACGTCGCGTTGAGAATGACCTCCGTACCACTGAGAGCCGACGACGGCCCAGCAATACTGACGGACTGCACCGGGGTACAAACATCCGTTACTGTAATGGTATGTGTGGCCGTGATGGGCGCACCACATGCCCCCGTCGCCGTGAGGACGACAGTGTAGGTTCCAAGCTTTGTCCAAGTGTAAGTTGCACGACTGCCGAACGTGTCGTTATCCCACTTCAAGATAACGCCGCTGGTGATGTCGTCGGTGGCGGTGTAGACGCCGTGGAGGGTGATGCTCGTCCCGGTCAGCGCCGTCGGCGGGCCGTCTATGCGCACGGACTGCACCACCGGGCAGACGACGGTGACGGCGTGGGCAGCAGTCACGACATTTTCACCCACATCGGTGGCGGTGACGACGGCGGTATAGACCCCCTCCGGCCAGACGTGTGTGACGCGGTCGCCGGTGCTGCCGTTATCCCACAGGAGTTCGACCCCGGTGGCGTCGGTGGGGGTGTAGGCGGCATGGAGCACCGCCGAGTAGCCGGTCAGCACGCGGGTGGGGCCGCTGATTTCCACAGCCTGCACGGGCGTGTAGACGGCGGTAACGTGATGCGGCCCCTCCACATGGACGTTGCCGGCCCGGTCGTAGGCCTCCAGCCACAGGGTATAGGTCCCCGGCTGCGTGGGCCAGGGCGTATAGCGCCAATTCTCGCCGTCGTCCGCGGCCGCATCGCGGTAGGAAGCGCCGTCCGGCGGGTCCACCCGCAGGTAGACCGCTTCCAGGCCGCCGGCGTCGCGCACCGTCCCGCTCAAGACCGGGGCCGGGGCCGCCAGATGGACCTCCGTGAGGGCGGCGGTCACGGTCAACGCGGGGACCACGGTGTCCAGCCGGTAAGTCAGGCTGAGGGGCGCGGCAAGCCAGTTGCCCAAAGCATCCATGCTGTGGATAGTGAGGGTCTGGGTGACGCCGTCCATCCCCTCCGGTGTGGGCAGGCGGTAGGCCCACGTCCCGGCCGAGGAGAGCGCGCTGCTCTGGGGCGTCAGGCTGAGGCGGGCGCGATGGTAATCGCCCTGGTTGACCGGCGGCAGCAGGTCGCATATACGCAGCGTCCACGTGCCGCTGACCGGTTGGCCATTGAACGCGCTCAAGGCCGCGTCGGGGCGGGCTTTACGGTCAAAGTAGGGCGCGGTCGGGTCGTCGGCGGCGCTGTTGTGCAGGGCGCCAGCGGCGGCGTCGTCCAGCCAGACGTCGTAATCTGCGTAAACGTTAGCATCGTGGCCTAGCCCGGCGATGAGGCGCGCACTCGTCCCGGCCGGCGAAAAGAGGTCCAGCATCAGCTCTTCGCGGTTGGAGATGGCGGCTGTAAAGCCCAAGTCCACGTCGCCGACAAAGAAACTGTCGCTGACGGCAAAGGTGCGCGTCAGGCACGCGGCTCCGGTAATCGTGGCGCCGATGGCTATAGGTGTAGTGGGCACGTCGTCGTACAGGCGCGCCGTGTCGGTGGGCGCCTGGGTGCTGAGGGTGGTGATCGCCGGGGCGCAGCGCGTGCCGTCCGCTGTGTCGCGACAGATGGTAACGCTGCCTGCACTGTGGCTGTCGGTGAAGACGCCGGTCAGCAGATAACTCGCAGGCCCGACCAATTGTCTGCTTACGGCCTCCCGCGCTTCGGCATCGAGCGTGAGCGTGGGCGGCGTCGAATCCAGCACGACGGTGCGCCAGGGAGACGTCCACGCGCTGACGTGGCCGTAGCCGTCGGTGGCGCGGGCGCGCAGGTCGAACTCGTCGCCGTCGTTCCCATCGTCGCCGCTGATGTTCCACGCACATGTCCAGCGCCCATCGTCCGGGGTGGGGTCGGTGCAGGTGATGATCGTGGTGGCGCTGAGGGGATCGCGGACTTGTACTTCAAGCAGCGGCACGCCGGAGGGGTCGGATGCATAGCCGTGTACCGTATTGCTCAGCGGCGCGACGACGGACAGCGGGCTGTCGATCCCCACATACTGCGGCGGGGCATTGTCCACCCGATGGTCGGCCCACAGCCATTCCCAGGCTGGCTCTGTGGGGAGACCGGCGGTGAGGGTGAGCGGGGTACGCGCGTCAAAGACCATACCCGTCAATGTGGCCCACTCTTGCAATGGGCGACAGATGTCGGCACTGTGGGCCAGCAGACATTGATCGTAGCGCCAGTTGCTCTCTACATCCACCGTGCCGGTAATCTTCGCGCTGACATTTGCCCCAGAGGCCACATTGCCAACGTCCACAAGCTTGTACTCGCGATAGCCGTCTGCGTCCTGGGTCGCGCCGGGCAGGCTGAGGGCATAATGGGCAGAGACGAGGACCTTGACCCCCTCAGCGTCCGACGGGCCACGATTGGCCACGGTCAAGGTATAGGTGACCGTGTCGCCGTGGCCCAACGGCGGATGGTTGTGATCGAGAAAGTCGAACTGGCGCTCTTCCGGCCCCTCGTCCTGGTAAAAGGCGCGCCATTGATGATACAGGTCTTCGCCCATCAGCGCGTAGGTCGCGCCGACGGGGGTTGCGCTCAAGTCCACCCGCAGGTCACTCTCGGGGAAGGTCTCGCCCGTCCACCCCATCAGCGGGTCGTTGGGGCAGATGCCCGACCCCAGGCTGATCCAGCGGTAGGGATGGGTGAGGGCAAAGAGATGCTCCTGTTTCGTCGCCAAGCCGGCGGTGGGGTTGACGACCCGCTCGCTGCTCACCAGGTTGCGGTCTGGACTAGTGGCCCACAGGCGGAGCGCGTTCTCTTCGCTGGCCACAGCCAGTAGGTTGAGCGCGGTGGTCGCAGGTTGGGTGATGCCCAGGGTAGGGCTAAAGGGCAGGTAGAGGTCCGTCAGGCCAGCGTTCCAGCGGTAGTGATCGGCGCTGAGCAGCGTCGGGCTGACCCACGCGCTGCCGTTCCAATGCATCAGCGTCGCGGTGGTGCTGCTCTGCACCCACAGCAGGGCGTCGGCCTGCATCGCCACGTTGAGCAGCGGGGTGAGGATCTGTTGGTGGTGGACCTGCGCAAACTCGGGCCAGGCGGACGTGTCCACCGGCGGGATGTTGCCGGGCAGGTAGATGGTGGTATTGGTCACCGTGGCGGTGTAGGGATCGTAGAGCATCTCGGCCCCGCCGGCGACCGTATCAAAGTAAACGAACAGGTCACCCTCGTAATCCCAGTTGGCGCCCTCCCAGGCCATACGGAACGCGGACTCGTCCCAGGTGGCGTAAAAGCGCTGCGGTTCATCCAGCGACGCGCCGTCGAAGGCGTGCGTCTCAATGCGCCGGTCCACGCCCATCAGCGAGCAGCCCGATTCCATCCAGCCGTGGTAGGGGCGGGTCTCACGCCCGCCCATCGTGATAATGTCCGGGGTGAGGGGGCTGTCCACATAGACCGGGCCTTCGGCCTGCTCCTGGCGGTTGCCGTGGTTATCTATAGGCACGACGCGGGCGTAGACTGTTTGCGCTTCACCAATGTTTTGCGTGACAGTGTAGGCGGCCGCGCCGGAGTGGGCGATGTAGGAGAGGTCGGCGGTGGCGGTGGGCGACATCGTCCAACCAGCATCATAGCCGCGCACGCCGGCGCCGTCGCTGGAGGGTAGCCACGTGACGCGCAGGGTGTGGCTATCCGTGATGATCTGGCCGGGGACGACGGGGTGGTACAGGAGCGGGTTCAATGGATCCCGGTAGCTCAACGTCGGGGTGACGAACGCGGGCGGGACCACGTCGAAGGTGATCGTCTCGGTGGCCTGCGCCGTGCGGCTGACCAGGTCCACGGCCCGCACGCTGACCGTATAGGTCACGTTGTCTGATTCACTGTCGTCGTGGGTCCAGCGGGCGCGCCAGGTCGTGCCGTCGTGAGCCGCGCGGATCCAGCCCTCGTTTTGGCGGTTTGTCTCGACGCGGTCTAGGCCAACGATGTCGGTGACGACGCCGGTGAGAAAGACGGGCCAGGTCTCGGCCTGGTGAGCGGTGGTAAAGACAGTCGTGGTGAAAGTGGGCGTGGAGGGCGGCAGCGAGTCGACGGTGACGGTGATGGGATGCAACAACGTCTGTTCGCGGTTGCCGTCCAAGTTGTTCCGTTCGCGGACGACCGACAGGAAGCGGTAGCGACCGTCGCCGGGTGGGTTGTACGCGGCGGGATCGAAGAGATCAATCCAGTGTTGAGTCAGCCCGCCGCCGTAGTTGTGCGTCTGCCATACAGCGCCATTGATGGTGACGGTGATCACGTCCACCTGGTACGGTGCGGCGACGGCTCGCCCTTCGAGGTTGAAACTGTCGGTGGTGGTCAGGACAATGCCATCGGTGGGCGTAAAGATGGCAGAATCGAGCAATCGGACGATGACGCTCTCAGACAAAGCCGTCTGGCTGTGCCGGCCGGCGGCGTCATA